>JAZQDU010000013.1:0-28182 GCA_045546915.1 Acutalibacteraceae bacterium
GAAAAGGTCAACGTAAAGGGTATTTCGCACATCACCGGCGGCGGATTTTATGAGAACATTCCCCGTTCTATCCCCAAGGGTCTGTCGGCTAAGATCCAAAAGAGCGCTGTCAAGGTGCTTCCGATATTTGATCTTATCGCAAAGGTCGGCAACATCCCCGAAAGAGATATGTATAACACCTATAATATGGGCGTCGGTATGAGCATCGTTGTGCCTAAGGACGAGGTCGAAAAGGCCATCGAGATACTCAAGGCCAACGGTGAGGATGCTTATGTTATCGGTGAGATCATTAAGGGTGACGAAGGCGTGGTGTTCTGCTGATGAATACTAAAAACATTTGTGTTTTGGTGTCGGGTGGCGGTACTAATCTGCAAGCTCTTATAGATGCCGAAAAAAGAGGGGAATTAGGAGCAGGTAAAATCACCTGCGTTATCGCCTCTAAAGCCGATGCTTACGCTTTGATAAGAGCCGAAAACAACGGCATTAAAACAAGAACTTTAATCCGCAAGGAGTTTTCGGATATTGCGTCTTACAGTAAGGCGATGCGTGATGTTCTTTTGGAAGAAAAGGCTGACCTTATTGTTTATGCGGGATTTATGACCATATTAGATGAAAATGTATGTGACACTTTCCCTAATATGATGATAAACGTTCATCCTGCGCTTATTCCTTCGTTTTGTGGCAAAGGATTTTATGGGCTTCATGTTCACGAAGAAGCGCTTAAAAAAGGTGTTAAGGTTTCGGGCGCTACAGTGCATTTCGTTACCGCAGAATGTGATGCAGGGCCTATAATCTTGCAAAAGGCGGTTGATGTAAAGGAAGGGGACACTCCTGAAACTTTGCAAAAACGCATTATGGAAGAGGCCGAGTGGAAAATACTGCCTAAAGCAGTTAGGCTTTTCTGCGATGGCAAAATAACAGTAAAAGACGGCGTGACCGTTATTGAATCTTAAAATCGGAAAGGAAACGTTAAAATGGAAATTAAGACTATCGCTAATGAATTAAATTCCCTTGCATACCATGGTAGAGGTATTATGATAGGCAAGTCGGCAGATGGCAAAAAGGCCATTACCGCTTACTTTATTATGGGCAGAAGCGAAAACAGCCGCAACCGCATCTTTATTGAGGACGGTGAGGGCATTAGAACACAGGCTTTTGATGAGTCCAAAATGGTTGACCCTCATCTTATAATTTATGCTCCCGTAAGAGTGCTTGGTAATAAAACAATAGTTACTAACGGCGACCAGACCGATACTATTTACGAACTTATGGACAAGCAGATGACCTTTGAACAGGCACTCCGCACCCGCGAGTTTGAGGACGATGCGCCAAACTTTACTCCTCGCATTTCGGGTATTATCCGCCTTGAAAAAGATGGCATGAACTATGCGTTCTCCATTCTTAAATCTGCAGACGGTGATGGTTCTTCTTGCCAGAGATATACATATGCTTATTCCAATCCTTTAAATGGCAAAGCAAAGTTTATTCATACTTATAAGTGTGACGGCAATCCGTTGCCTTCTTTTGAGGGTGAACCTAAAACTCTTGAGTTGCCCAATGTAGATATTGATACCTTGACCGACATTATTTGGACTAACCTTAACGAAGATAACAAGGTTTCACTTTTTGTAAGATACATTGACATTGAAACAGGCGAATATGAGTCAAGAATTGTTAACAAAAATAAGTAATAGGGAGTAACGTTAAAATGAAAGAATTTGAACTTAAATACGGTTGTAACCCCAACCAAAAACCTTCTAAAATCTATATGCATGACGGAAGCGAACTTCCTATTGAAATCTTAAATGGACGTCCGGGTTATATCAACTTCCTTGATGCTTTTAACTCTTGGCAGCTTGTAAAGGAACTCAAAGAGGCTTTAGGGCTTCCTGCAGTTACTTCCTTTAAGCACGTAAGTCCTACTTCGGCTGCTATTGGTTTGCCTTTAAGTGATAAACTTAAAAAGGCCTGTTTTGTAGACGATATTGAGGGTCTTGACGAGTCGCCTTTGGCCTCAGCTTATGCCAGAGCCCGCGGTACCGACCGCATGTGCTCTTTTGGTGACTGGGTAGCGCTTTCTGACGTTTGTGACGTTACTACTGCGCTTATGATTAAACGCGAGGTTTCTGATGGTGTTATCGCTCCCGGTTACGAGCCTGAGGCACTTGAAATCTTGAAATCTAAAAGAAAAGGCACTTATAATATTGTTAAAATCGACCCTGATTATGTTCCCGATGATGCTGAACGTAAGCAGGTTTACGGTATCACTTTTGAGCAGGGCAGAAACAACTTTAAGATTAATAAAGAATTGCTTTCTAATGTTGTTACCGCTAAAAAAGATATGCCCGAAAGCGCTGTTCGTGACCTTATTATTTCGCTTATCACACTTAAATACACTCAGTCTAACTCGGTTTGCTTTGCAGTAGATGGTCAGGCAATCGGTGTTGGCGCCGGTCAGCAGTCACGCGTTCATTGTACGCGTTTGGCCGGCGGTAAGGCAGATACTTGGTTCCTTCGTCAGCACGACAAGGTTTTAAATCTTCCTTTTAAAGATACTTTAGGCAGACCCGACCGCGATAATGTAATTGATGGTTATATTAACCAAAATGAAGAAGACGTTTGTGCAGACGGTAATTGGCAGAAATACTTTACTGAGCAACCCGCTGTTTTCACTCGTGAAGAGCAAAGAGCATACCTTGACACTATTACAGGTGTTGCATTAGGTTCTGATGCTTTCTTCCCGTTTGATGATAATATTGAACGCGCTAAAAAGAGCGGTGTAAGTTACATTGCCGAACCCGGTGGCAGTATTCGTGACGATGTTGTTATTGATTGCTGCAATAAATACGGCATGGCAATGGCATTTACAGGTATGAGATTGTTCCACCATTAATCCTAAAAGGAGAAATAAATGAAAGTTATGGTAGTAGGCGGTGGTGGTCGTGAACATGCCATCATTTGCAAATTAAAGGAAAACAAAGAAATAACCGAAATTTTTGCCGTTCCCGGTAACGGCGGCATGGCTAAAGATGCAACACTCGTACCTATTGGTGCAAAAGATATTGACGCTATCGTTGATTTTGCTGTTAAGACAGGCATTGATTTCGCTGTTGTAGCGCCCGATGACCCTCTTGTTTTGGGTTGTGTTGATGCACTTAATAAGGTTGGCATAAAGTGCTTTGGCCCTGATAAAAAGGCGGCTATTATTGAGGGAAGTAAGGTTTTTTCTAAAAATCTTATGAAGAAATACAATATTCCAACTGCCGAGTATGAAACCTTTACCGATATGGAATCTGCATTAAAATATGTTGAAACTTGCAAAATTCCCGTTGTTATTAAGGCTGATGGCTTGGCTCTTGGTAAAGGCGTTGTTATTGCCGAATCGTTGGACGAAGCCAAAGATGCTATCCATTCTATGATGGAAGACAAAATTTTTGGAGATAGCGGTAACAATCTTGTTATTGAGGAGTTTTTGACAGGGCCGGAGGTTTCCGTTTTGGCATTTACCGATGGTAAAACTGTAAAACCCATGGTTTCTTCAATGGACCATAAGCGCGCTTTGGATAACGATAAAGGGCTTAATACCGGTGGCATGGGAACTATTGCTCCTAACCCTTATTACACTAAATCAATTGCCGAAGAGTGCATGAAAACCATTTTCATTCCTACTATTGAGGCGATGAATAGTGAGGGCAGAACCTTTAAGGGTTGCCTTTATTTTGGACTTATGTTGACCCCTAACGGCCCTAAGGTTATTGAGTATAACTGCCGTTTTGGTGACCCTGAAACTCAAGTGGTTTTACCCCTTTTGGAAAGTGACCTTTTAACCATTATGCAAGCAACGGCAGACGGCACACTCGACAAGGCTGAGGTTAAGTTTGCTGATAAATCGGCTTGTTGTGTGGTTATGGCTTCAAATGGTTATCCCCAAAGTTACGAAACAGGGTTCCCGATGACTATCCCCGAAACCTTGCCTCATAATGCAGAAGTTTTCGTAGCAGGCGCAAAACTCCAAGATGGTAAATTGCTGACAGCAGGTGGTCGTGTTCTTGGTGTTACCGCGGTGGCTGACGATTTGAAAACTGCCGTAGATTACGCTTATGACGCTGTAAAAGAGGTTAAGTTCGAAAATGCACGCTCAAGAAGTGACATTGGTCAACGTGCTTTGGCTGCGCTTAAATAAACGGATTGGAGAAATTTAGAATGGTATATAGAATTTTCGTTGAGAAAAGACCCGGACTTACCCATGAAGCCGACGCTTTAACACGTGATGTTCGCGATTTTCTTGGTATTAAAGCTTTGACAAGTTTAAGGATTATCAACCGTTACGATGTTGAAAATATTAACGAAGAATTGTTTAAGTACACCTGTGGTACTGTTTTTTCAGAACCGCAGCTTGATACTGTCAGTGCCGAAATCAGCACCGATGGCTATAAGTTCTTCGCAGTTGAAGCTTTGCCCGGTCAGTTTGACCAAAGAGCCGACTCGGCTTCACAATGTATTCAGCTTATCTCTTGCGGTGATCGTCCCGATGTTAAAACTGCAAAGGTTTACTTGCTTGAGGGCAATTTGACCGATGAGGACGTTGAGAAAATCAAGAAGTATGTTATTAATCCCGTTGAATCGCGTGAAGCATCAATGGAAAAACCCGAAACCCTTAAAATTAAACACGATATTCCTACAACGGTTGATACTGTTGAAGGTTTTATTGATATGGATGAGCAGGAAATCGGCGAAATGGTTAAGAAATTGGGTCTTGCTATGGATAATGATGACCTTCGTTTCTGCCGTGACTACTTCCGTACCGAAAAACGTAATCCTACAATTACTGAAATTCGTATGATTGATACATATTGGTCTGACCATTGTCGTCATACTACTTTCCTTACTACTATAGATAGCGTTAAGTTCGAGGACGAACTTTTGCAGTCTGCCTTTGATGAATATATCGCTGCAAGAGCAGAGATTAACCGCACAAAGCCGATTAATCTTATGGATATTGCTTGTATCGGCACTCGTGTACTTAAAAAGAGGGGTATGTTACCTAAGTTAGACGAGTCGGAAGAAATTAATGCTTGTACTGTTAAAATTCAGATAGATACTGAGGATGGCAAAGAAGATTGGTTGCTTCTCTTTAAGAATGAGACACATAACCATCCTACCGAAATCGAGCCTTTCGGCGGTGCTGCTACCTGTATCGGCGGTGCTATTCGCGACCCGCTTTCAGGTCGTTCTTACGTTTACGCTGCAATGCGTGTTACCGGTGCTGCCGACCCGTTAAAGCCTTTAAATGAAACTATGCCCGGTAAATTGCCCCAGAAAAAGATTGTTACTACTGCTGCCGCAGGTTACTCTTCTTACGGTAACCAAATCGGTCTTGCTACCGGTCAGGTTGATGAAATTTACCATCCCGGTTATGCCGCAAAACGTCTTGAAATCGGTGCAGTTATTGCTGCCGCACCTGCAGAGAATGTTCGTCGTGAAGTTCCTGCACCCGGTGATATTATCATTCTTTTGGGTGGCAGAACAGGAAGAGACGGTTGTGGTGGCGCTACCGGTTCTTCAAAATCTCACACTTTAAGTTCAATTGAAACTTGCGGTTCCGAAGTTCAAAAGGGTAACGCACCCGAAGAAAGAAAATTACAACGTTTGTTCCGTAACGCCGAGGCCTCTCGTCTTATTAAGCGTTGTAACGACTTTGGCGCAGGCGGTGTATCGGTTGCTATTGGCGAACTTGCAGATGGTCTTGTTATTGACCTTAATGCAGTTCCTAAAAAATATGAAGGTCTCGATGGTACCGAAATTGCTATTTCCGAATCGCAGGAAAGAATGGCAGTTGTTGTTGAGCCTAAGGACGTTGCGCGTTTTAAAGAACTTGCCGCATCCGAAAACCTTGAGGCTACCGTTGTTGCCGAGGTTCAGGCTGAACCCAGACTTAAAATGCACTGGAACGGTGTAACAATTGTTGATTTGTCACGTGAATTCTTAAATTCTAACGGCGCAGAAAAGCATATTGATATAACACCCGCTGCCGCAGTTACCCCCGAAAAGGAAATTCCTGCTAATTTTACTGACGGTATGAAAGCATTGGCAGGCGACCTTAATATTTGTTCTAAGCGCGGTCTTAGTGAGCGTTTTGACTCTACTATTGGCGCCGGTACAGTACTTATGCCATTTGGTGGCAAACATCAGATGACACCTATTCAGGCTATGGTAAATAAAATTTCGGTTGAGAAGAAACACACCGACGATTGCTCGCTTATGGCTTGGGGTTACAATCCCTTTATTATGGAAAAGAGTCCGTATCATGGTGCTTATCTCGCAGTTTGTGAGTCGGTATGTAAACTTATTGCAACCGGTGGCTCATTTGAGGACGTTTACCTTACTTTCCAAGAGTATTTTGAGAAACCAATGCAAGACGGCAAACGTTGGGGCAAACCCATGGCTGCTTTGCTTGGCGCATTTAAAGCTCAGATGGACTATGGTATCGCTTCCATCGGCGGTAAAGACTCTATGAGTGGTACTTTTGAGAAACTTGATGTACCTCCAACACTCGTTTCTTTTGCTGTTACTACCGATAAGGTACAAAATATTGTTTCACCTGAATTTAAAAAGGCAGGAAACAAGGTTGTTTTAATTAAACCCCAGTATGACGCTAACGGACTTCCTAAAGCAGATTCGCTCAAAAAGGTATTCCAAAAAGTTACTGCTCTTTTACGTTCGGGCAAAGCAGTTGCTTGCTACACACCTACTATGGGTGGTATTGCCGAGGCTGTACTCAAAATGTGTATGGGTAACGGCTACGGCTTTAAGTTCGATGCAAACACTTGTGTAAAGTGTATGTTTGATTACTGCTATTGCGGATTTGTACTTGAAGTCACCGAAGATGTTGAAGCCGACCGTATTATTGGTATTATTACCGATGATGGTGTTGTTTCAATGGGTAACGAAAGCGTTACTTTGGCAGAACTTCAGAGTATTTATGAAAATAAACTCGAACCTGTTTATTCTTGCAATATTGAGCAGAAACAGGATGAAATGAAAGAATTTTCATTCTCTGCTAACAGTTATCCTGCACCTGCAATTAAGTGTGCTAAACCCAAGGTTATTATCCCTGTATTCCCCGGTACTAACTGTGAATTTGATAGCGCTAAAGCATTTGCCGATGCAGGTGCCGAACCTGAGATTATTGTTATTAATAACCTTTCTTCTGATGGTATCAGCCGTTCGGCAGAAACCATTGCAAAGGCTATAAAAAATGCTCAAATGGTATTTTTGCCCGGTGGTTTCTCGGGCGGTGATGAGCCTGATGGTTCGGGTAAATTTATTACAGCATTCTTCCGTAACGCTATTATTAAAGAGCAGGTTACCGACCTTCTTGAAAATAGAGATGGTCTTATGGCAGGTATTTGTAACGGATTCCAGGCACTTATTAAATTGGGTCTTGTGCCTTACGGCAAAATCATTGATACCGATGAAAATTGTCCTACACTTACCTTTAATACCATTGGTCGCCACCAGTCGAGAATTGTCAGAACAAGAATTGCTTCCAACAAATCTCCGTGGTTAAGTAATACTAATGTTGGCGATGTTTACAACGTGCCGATTTCTCACGGTGAGGGTCGTTTCTTAGCATCTAATGACCTTATCATGAAACTTGCCGAAAATGGTCAGATTGCAACTCAGTACGTTGACCTTGAGGGAAAAGCAACCGCAGATATTCGCTTTAATCCCAACAACTCGGCATTCGCTATTGAGGGTATTACTTCACCGGATGGCCGTGTATTTGGTAAAATGGGTCATAGTGAGCGTATTGGCAATGGACTTTATAAAAACGTAGAAGGCAATTTTGACATTGGAATGTTTAAATCTGCCGTTAAGTATTTTAAATAATCGGAGGAATAATTTATGATGACCGATATTGAAATTGCACAGTCTGTAAAAATGCAACCCATTACCGAAATTGCAAAGGTAGCCGGTGTTGACGAAAAATACCTTGAGCAATATGGTAAATACAAAGCAAAAATCGATTATAATATGTTAGACGACGTTGACCGTCCTGACGGTAAACTCATTCTTGTAACGGCTATTACCCCCACCCCCGCGGGTGAGGGTAAGACCACTACTACCATCGGTCTTGCAGATGGTATGCGTCGAATCGGAAAAAACGTTATGGTAGCGCTTCGTGAGCCTTCGTTAGGCCCTGTTTTTGGTGTTAAAGGTGGCGCCGCAGGCGGGGGTTACGCACAGGTTGTTCCCATGGAAGACATTAACCTTCATTTTACGGGTGACTTCCACGCAATTGGTGCTGCCAACAATCTGCTTGCCGCTATGCTTGATAACCATATCCACCAAGGCAACGCTTTGGGCATTGATACAAGACGTATTACCTGGAAACGTTGTGTAGATATGAACGACCGTCAGTTGCGTTTTATTGTTGACGGTATGGGAGGCAAGGTTAACGGTGTGCCGAGAGAAGATGGCTATGATATCACTGTTGCAAGTGAAATTATGGCTGTATTCTGTCTTGCATCGTCGATTGCCGACCTTAAAGAACGTCTGTCCCGTATTATTGTTGCATATACATATGATGATAAGCCTGTTACAGCGGGGGATTTAAAGGCAGTTGGTGCTATGACTGCGCTTCTTAAAGATGCAATTAAACCCAACCTTGTTCAAACTTTGGAGGGTACACCTGCATTTGTTCACGGTGGTCCGTTTGCTAATATTGCGCATGGTTGTAACTCTGTAATGGCTACCCGTCTTGCTATGAAAATGGGTGATTACGCTATTACCGAGGCGGGCTTTGGTGCAGATTTGGGTGCTGAAAAATTCCTTGATATTAAGTGCCGTATGGCAGGCCTTACTCCTTCGGCAGTTGTAGTTGTTGCTACTATCCGTGCTCTCAAAATGCACGGTGGCTTGGCAAAACAAGAACTTGGAAGCGAAAACCTTGAAGCGTTGGAAAAGGGTATTCCTAATCTTCTCCGCCATGTTTCGAACATTAAAAATGTTTATAAATTACCGTCGGTTGTAGCGGTTAACCGTTTCCCGACCGATACCGATGCTGAGGTAGAACTTATTATAAGCAAGTGTAAAGAACTCGGCGTAAACGTAGTATTGTCTACTGTTTGGGCTGAAGGCGGTAAGGGTGGCGAGGAACTTGCCAAAGAGGTTGTTCGCCTTTGCGAAGAAGAAAAGGGAGATTTCACCTATTCTTATGAACTTGACGGTACTATCGAAGATAAAATAGAGGCTGTTGTTAAAAAGGTATATGGTGGTGTTGGTATTAATGTTCTTCCCAATGCTAAAAAGCAGATTGACAAATTAACCGAATTAGGCTTTGATAAATGTCCCGTATGTATGGCTAAAACTCAGTATTCTTTCTCGGATGACCCAACTAAACTCGGCGCACCCGAAGGATTTACCGTAACAATTAAGAACGTAAAAGTTTCGGCAGGCGCAGGCTTTGTTGTTGTACTTACAGGCGATATTATGACCATGCCCGGATTACCCAAAGTTCCTGCAGCAGAAAAAATCGATGTTAATGACAAGGGTGTTATCAGCGGTTTGTTCTAATCGGTTGACATGAATGGGTTTTATTGTTATAATCACCTTATACTAATAAAGGAGTAAAATTTATGAAAAAGTTATTTAGTTTGGTTCTTGCAATTGCAATGCTATTTTGTTTTGCGGCTTGTAACGGCGGTTCTACCGGTTCAACTGACGATACTAATGGAGAGATTAATGCAACCTCAATTAAGTTTGCCAAAGAGGTTTACGATGTTGGAGTAGATAGTTTCGTAAGCGTTTCGAAGGACATTGTTATTGAACCTGCCGGCGCAAAGGTTGATTATGAAATTTCTGATACAACCGTTGCGACCGTTAATAAGGGCGGTGAGGTGTCCGGTCTTAAAGAAGGCACCGTTACTGTAACTGCAAAGTCTAAAGACGGCAAGGTGTCGGCAACAGCCACTGTAAATGTTAAAGGATTTGGCACTGTTTCTTCGCATAACGAGGATGATACCGGCAACGGCATTACTGCTAAACGTGCAGTAAGTGTTGAGCGTAATCCTGATAAAGATGCTATTATCGTTTTGGTTTCTAAGAATGTTGACAAGAACATTGATAAAACCATAATAAAAACACTTGATTACGGTACCGAAAACAGTGAAGGTCAGTTTATTAATTCCGGCGACGGATTCTATGTTATAAAAAATAACAGTGTAGCAAAATATATTGTAAAAAATGTTCCTGCAGGTGAATATGTCGGTCTTATCATTTGCAGCAATTCGGAATACGAAGGCTATAAAACATATGACAATTCTACCATTGCAAGCAGACTTAAAAATTCACCTTTAGGCGGATGCCTCACTGATGACGAAATCAATGCAATTGCAGGTTGTCAAGCCATTAAAAACCGTGAGTTTGTAGTGAAGGAACTTGTAGTAAAAACTAACGAACACACAGTTTTTGCACACGAATTTGAAATTGAAAAATAAATTAGCGTTTGTTTGTCCCGTAGGTAAAACTACGGGACTTTTTTTGTAAATATAGAATAAAGCACTTCCATTTTAATTTCAGATGTGTTAAAATAAAAAGAACTTTTAGTATCCAATCATAGAGGGATTATTGATGTATAAAATTGTTAAGAAGCAAAAGTTAAATAACGGCGTTACTTTAATGGAAATCGAAGCACCGCTTGTTGCCAAAAAGGCAGAGGCGGGGCAGTTTATTATTTTAAGGGTGGACGACCAAGGAGAACGCATACCGCTTACCGTTGCCGGTTTTGACCGTCAAAAGGGAACGGTTAGAATTATTTTTCAAATAGTAGGTGCCACCACCGAAAAACTAAACCTTAAAAACGAGGGAGACTTTATTTTAGATTTTGTGGGTCCTTTGGGAGTGCCGACTAAGACAGATGGGCTTAAAAAAGTACTCGTAGTAGGCGGAGGAGTAGGTTGTGCGATTGCGTTACCTGTAGCCGAAAAACTTAAAATTTCGGGTGCAAGTGTAACCTCTGTAATAGGTTTTAGAAATAAGGATTTGCTTATATTAGAAGACGAGTTTAATAATGTGTCGGATAGACTTTTTGTTATGACTGATGATGGCAGTTATAAACAAAAGGGTAATGTTTGTGTGCCTGTTACAGAGATGCTTCAAAATGGTGAGGTCTTTGACGAGGTTATAGCCATTGGCCCGCTTGTTATGATGAAGTTTGTTGTGGAGGCTGTAAAACCTTACGGGATTCCTTGTACCGTTTCAATGAATCCTATAATGATTGACGGTACCGGTATGTGCGGTGGCTGTAGGTTGACAATTAACCGTGACGGACAAAAAATGACCAAGTTCGCCTGTGTTGACGGCCCTGATTTCAACGGATATGAGGTTGATTTCGACGAGGCAATGTCGAGAACAAATATGTATAGTGATTTTGAGCGAAAAGCACATGATGACGCTTGCAACCTTTTTAAAAAGGAGGTGCAGTAGTATGCCGAATATGTCGGTTAACAGAAACGAAATGCCGCATCAAGACCCAATAGAACGCAGAAAAAACTTTTTTGAAGTTGCTCTTGGGTTTAGTGAAGAAACGGCCAAAAATGAGGCTGAAAGATGCTTAAATTGTAAGAATAAACCTTGTGTTTCGGGGTGCCCGGTTAATATTGATATACCTTCGTTTATTGCCAAGATAAAAGAGGGTGAGTTTGAAGAGGCTTATAAGATTATAAGTAAATCTTCGTCACTTCCGGCTGTTTGCGGAAGGGTTTGTCCTCAGGAAAGACAGTGTGAAAAGTATTGCATAAGAGGGTTTAAGGGCGAAGCGGTAAGCATTGGCCGACTTGAACGCTTTGTAGCCGATTGGCATAATGCTCATTCTTGCTTTATCCCTAATAATGCACCTAAAAACGGACATAAGGTTGCTATTGTGGGCTCGGGTCCCGCATCGCTTACCTGCGCAGGCGACCTTATAAAAAGCGGTTATTCGGTAAGTGTTTTTGAGGCACTTCATACACCGGGAGGCGTGCTTGTTTACGGAATACCTGAGTTTAGATTGCCTAAGGAAATTGTTAAAAAAGAGGTTGAAGCCCTGCAAAAACAAGGGGTTGAGATTAATACAAATATCGTTATCGGCAAAACCTTAACCATTGATGAATTATTTGAAAACGGTTATGAGGCGGTATTTATAGGTACGGGAGCAGGTTTGCCAAAATTTATGAATATACCGGGCGAAAGTCTTAAGGGCGTCTATTCTGCCAATGAGTTTTTGACTCGCTCAAACCTTATGAAAGCATATCTTGATTCACCCACTACCCCAATAATGAAGGGTGGCAAGGTTGCGGTTGTAGGTGGCGGTAACGTTGCTATGGATGCCGCAAGAACAGCCGTAAGACTTGGTGCTGAAAAGGTTTATATAGTGTACCGTCGTTCTTTTGAGGAAATTCCCGCAAGAAAAGAAGAGGTTGAACACGCAATAGAAGAAGGCATAGAATTTTTATTGCTTAATAACCCTGTTGAAATTTTTGGATATGTTAATCCCGACGATAAGCGCGACCCAAAGAATGGATTTGTGACGGGAATTAAATGTATAAAAATGGAACTTGGAGAGCCTGATGAAAAAGGCAGAAGAAAACCCATTGAAATTCCCAACAGCGAGTATGTTTTAGATGTTGATACGGTTATTATGGCAATAGGTACTTCTCCTAATCCGCTTATAAAGTCAACTACTGACGGACTTGGGGTTAATGTTCACGGTGGAATTGTTGTTGATAGAGATACGGGTGCAACATCAAGAAAAGGTGTGTTTGCTGCCGGAGATGCCGTTACGGGTGCCGCTACTGTTATCTCGGCGATGGGAGCAGGCAAAATTGCTGCTAAAGGCATTGATGAATATTTGAGAGGATGTAATAAATGAATATAACTGTTGGTTTGAAAGGTATCGTAGAAGATTATGTAAACCAAAACAATACTGCACAAGAGGTAGGGTCGGGCAGTTTAGCAGTTTTTGCAACACCTGCAATGATAGCACTTATGGAAAAAGCCTCGTGTGTTGCTATTAATGATTTTCTTGACGATGGTGCAACAACGGTTGGTACAAAGGTGGATATTGAGCACGTTAGTGCAACACCAATAGGTGCCAAGGTAGTAGTTGAGAGTATTGTAACTGCCGTTGAGGGAAGAAAAATTTGCTTTGATGTCACCGCGTATGATAATGCAGGCATGATAGGTAAAGGAAAACATGAACGCTTTGTGGTTGACTCCGAAAAATTCATGGCTAAAACAAACAGTAAAATACAATAGCATAATAAAAACCGTGGTAACGCTGTCGCGTACCACGGTTTTTAGTTAATTAACGGTAATTTTTATGTCGCCTGTATCGGTGGTGATTTCGCATTTTCCACCGGTTGTGGTTTTGGGAACATTGATTTTGCCGGTGCTGGTTTTGGTAATAAATACCTTGTCGGAAAGCAAACTGCCTTTTACGTTGCCTGTGTCGGTTTTCACGGTAATATCTTTGGCATCGCAACCGTCAAAAGTAACATCGCCTGTGCTTCTTTCGATAGAAAAATCTTCTGTAGCGATTACATTTTTTAAAATTATATCTCCTGTGTTTCCACTTGTAATTAAGTTTTCACATTCAACATTTGTAAGATTTGCCTTGCCTGTAGATACGGTTGCTTTGATATCTCCTTGGCTTTTTATGTTGCTTGCGGTTATTTTGCCGGTTGAAACCGAAAGGTTGAGTTCGCTTGCCGACAAATCTTGTGCAGTTATATCACCTGTACTTGTTTTGATGTTTACAGTACTAAGAGCCGAAGCTGAAATTTTCACATTGCCGGTGCTTGCTGTAATATCAATGCTTTCGAAATTAAAGTTTTTTGGAACCTCTATAAGACCTGTACTGTTGTTTATAGTTAACGAGCCGTATTCACCTTGGGGGAGATATACAGTGATTTTTGGTTTGCCGAAATTGATACTGATATACTCATACCATTTTCTTGTGTCGTTAACCTCAATTAATAACGTATTGTTATTTACGGTTACTAAGTGGCGTATGTTTTTCTGCTCGTAACACACAACCGAAACCTTATCGCTTTCGCAAGGGGTAAATATTACTTCGGCTGTATCGGTTATCACTGATATATTTTTAAAAACTTCATTTATTTCATACTTATTTGTCTCGTATTTTATGGTACAAAGTTTAGTGAAATCCCATTTTAACACCGCCATAACACCTCCGAATATAATGCAACCTGCCAATATTAAAGAGGTTGCTGTAATAAGCCAAATTTTGACACCTTTACTCATTGTGCATCCTCTCCTTTCAAAAAGCACATTTTAATCCCTATTAAAATCTTTTTAGTGAGGAAAACTATGCCTTTTGTAATTCCTTTGCATCCAAAAAACATAAAAATTGATAATCCTGCACATATAAATGCGGCTGAAAAGCAAGCAATACCTGAAAACCAAAAACTGTTAAAAGTAAATACAATGCCTGCAATTATGCTACCTGCAGAGCAACCTATAAATGAACAAAATACAGCCCAAAGTGAAATTATTACAGACCAAGCAGAAACGTAAAGTGAAAGAATTACGGCAAAAGCGGCTATAGCCAAAGAAAGCCAAATAGGACTACCAAGTGCCAACAGTACGATTTCCCAGACTTTAAGTTTTCTCGTTTTTTTGATTTTTTGTTTTACGATATCTTTAAGAGGGGTATCTGAAACGGTTTGTGTAATGATTTTACTAACATCGCCAATCTGAGCCACAGCCTGTTCTTCCGATAAACCTTCTTCCATTCTATCGTCTATCATTTCGCTGTAAAAGGCTAAACGTTCGTCAAGGTCCGATTTCGGTAAACTTGATAATCCACTTTTTAAACTTTGGAGAAATTCTTGTTTATTCATTAGGGCTATCCTCCTTAACTACAAATTTGTATATCGATAAAATTTCGTTCCAATCGCATTTAAAATCCTCTATGCGTTTTAGACCTTCGTTTGTGATGTGATAATATTTTCTTAATCTGCCATCGTGCTCTATTGAATGTACCGTAAGCATATTTGCTGTTTCTAAACGTTTTAAAATTGTATATAATGTAGATTCCGAAAGTTCAATATACGGTTTTATATCCTTAATAATCTTATAGCCGTAAGAATCTTCATTTTTTATTGCCGCCAAAACGCATACGTCCAAGAGCCCGCGTTTTAATTGGATGTCCATAACATACCTCCTTTTGCATAATACATCATATCACGAAGTATTGCTTTTGTCAATAGATGTTTTAAATAAAACCTTTCAAAATGCGTATTGACTTTCTCGCTTTAATGTGATATAATGTAAAACATCAAAGAAAAAAGGAGGCAGTTAAATATGAATAAAACTCAGTTTTACTTTTATTATTTTAAAAAGGGCTGCCTGTTTTCTGCGATATCCAAAGTGTAAAAACTTGGTTTCAATAAAACAGACAGTCCGCATTCGTCGTGCTTTTTGGCATACCGAAAGGCGGACTTTTTATTTTAAAACAGAAAATACATTAAAGGTAGGCAATAACAATGCAAATGAATTTCCACAGAAAACTTCCCATTCCTAAGGAGGTTAAGGAAGAATATTCTCTGACAAAAAGTATGGAGCAGATTAAAGCTGCACGTGATGAAAGCATCCGCCGTGTTTTTGACGGAAGTTCTGATAAATTTATACTTATCATTGGCCCGTGTTCAGCAGACCATAGCGAGCCTGTGCTTGAATATGTTTCACGCCTTCGCAAAATTGAGGAACAGGTGTCGGATAAGATTATTATCATTCCTCGTATTTACACTAACAAACCCAGAACTACAGGGCAGGGATATAAAGGAATGCTTCACCAACCCGACCCTGATGCAAAGCCCGATATGTATAAAGGAATTGTTGCTATTCGTGAACTTCACTTGGCGGCTTTGCGTGATTACGGTTTTTCATGTGCTGATGAAATGCTGTATCCTGAAAATTACCGTTATCTCTCCGACCTGCTTTCTTATGTCGCAGTAGGGGCACGTTCGGTTGAAAACCAACAGCATAGGTTAACGGCAAGCGGTATTGATGCTCCTGTTGGCATGAAGAATCCTACAGGTGGTGACCTTAGTGTTATGATGAACTCTATTGTTGCGGCTCAGTCGAGTCATACGTTTATCTACCGCGGTTGGGAAGTGACGAGTGCGGGTAATCCGTATGCTCACGCTATTTTGCGCGGTTATGTTGATTATGCAGGACGAAATGTGTCTAATTACCATTATGAAGACCTTTTAAGAGTAGAGGAACTTTATGAGAAATCTAATCTTACCAATCCTTCGGTTATTGTAGACACTAATCATAACAATTCGGGTAAAAAGTACCTTGAACAGGTGCGTATTGCGAAAGATATTGT
The DNA here is from genome assembly GCA_045546915.1 of Acutalibacteraceae bacterium. Taxonomy (GTDB): domain Bacteria; phylum Bacillota; class Clostridia; order Oscillospirales; family Acutalibacteraceae; genus UMGS172. The sequence goes on from JAZQDU010000013.1 coordinate 16,400, forward strand.
TCACAGTCGTAATCAAAATGCCAATATTAAGCGCCTTGTAAAAGGTTTGATGATTGAAAGTTACCTTGAAGACGGTGCGCAAACACCGGGCGAACATGTTTTTGGTAAATCTATTACCGACCCTTGCCTCGGATGGGAAAAGACCGAGCGATTGATTCTTGATATTGCAGATAAACTGTAAGTAATTAAGTAAAGGTGAGTAAAGATGGCAAATAAGTTGGAAGAAGCAAGACAAATCATAAATGAAGTAGATTCCCAAATGGCAGAATTGTTTAAAAAAAGAATGGGAGCCGTTAAAACTATTTATGAGCATAAAAGCGAATTTGGGCTTCCGATTCTCGACCAAAAAAGAGAAAATGAAGTAATTGATAAAAATTCTGCTCTTGTTGAGGACGAAGTACTCAGAGAGTATTATATTGATTATCTTAAAAATATGATGTCGTTGTCGCGTGCATACCAGTATCGTATGCAAAGCGGTCTTAAGGTTGCATATAGCGGTGTGGAAGGCGCTTTTGCTCATATTGCAGCCGGAAGAATATTCACAGAAGGAAACTGTGTGTCTTTTGGAGACTTTAAGGCGGCATATAATTCGGTGGTAGGCGGAGAATGTGATGTTGCGGTACTTCCGATTGAAAACAGTTATGCCGGTGAAGTAGGGCAGACACTTGACCTTATTTTTTCAGGAACGCTCTATATTAACGGGATTTATGAACTTGAAATTCATCAAAATCTTCTTGGTGTTTTGGGTGCAACTATAGAAGATATTAAGAAGGTAACAAGCCATTCTCAGGCGCTTAGCCAATGTCATGAGTATATCGAAATGCGAGGATTTGCAACCGAGGAGGCAAACAATACTGCGGTTGCGGCAAAGACGGTTGCAAAGGTTAATGATAAATCTTTTGGCGCTATTGCAAGTGCAGAAACGGCGCAATTATATGGACTTAAAGTTATCGAATCCAATATTAATAAAAGCGGTGAAAACACTACTCGCTTTGCCGTTCTTTCTAAGGTGCGTGCTAATGCGCCGTCGCTTTCGAGCACTGTACTTATGTTGAGCGTCAAACACGAGGCAGGTTCTCTTGCTAATGCTATCAGTATTATCGGTCAACACGGTTACAGCATGACGGCTCTTCGTAGCAGACCTATGAAAAAACATTCGTGGCAGTATTATTTTTACATTGAAATTGACGGTACGGTTGAAACCGCAAATGGACAAAATATGCTAACAGAATTAAACAAGGTGTGCGATACGGTTAAGGTGGCAGGAACTTTTGCTCCCCACACTGAAATATGAGGGTAGATATAATGACGATACATATGAATTTGGGCGAGGACAGTTATGATATTATTGTCGAACGCGGTATTCTTTCCAGTGCTGATAAACATTTAAATCTAAACAGACGTGTTCTTATCGTGACTGATTCAGGTGTCCCTTTTAAATATGCTAAAACGCTTTTAGACCAGTGCAAGGAAGGAATTGTTTGTACTCTTAAAGAGGGAGAAACTTCTAAAAGTATTGAGGCGTTTGAAAAGTTGCTTAAGACGATGCTCGACCATGGGTTTTCAAGAAATGATTGTGTTGTTGCGGTTGGCGGTGGTGTCGTGGGGGATGTTTCGGGCTTTGCGGCATCAACATATATGAGAGGTATAGATTTTTATAATATTCCTACAACCCTGCTTTCTCAGATAGATTCGTCTATTGGCGGCAAGACGGCCATAAATTTTGGCGGGGTAAAGAATATTGTGGGCGCATTTTATCAACCGAAAAAAGTATTGATTGACCCAGAACTTCTCAAAACGCTTCCCGAAAGACAACTTTCAAACGGTCTTGCTGAGGCAATAAAAATGGCACTCACTTCTGATAAAGAGTTGTTTTATATTTTTGAAAAAGAGGAAATTAGCGGCAAAATCGACGAAATTATCATTCGTTCGCTTAATATTAAGAAAAATGTAGTCCAGCAGGATGAGAAAGAGTTAGGGCTTAGAAAAATTCTTAATTTCGGTCACACAATAGGTCACGGGATAGAAAGCAGTGAAGGAATGAAGGAACTTTATCACGGCGAATGTGTTGCACTTGGTATGATACCGATGTGCGGTGAGGCAATCCGTCAAAGGGTGGTCGAAGTTCTTAAAAAGTGCAATTTATACCGTGAAATAAGTCTTGATTGGGATAAAATTACCGAGGCGGCATTTCACGATAAAAAGGCAGACGGCGATACGGTGACCGTTACAACGGTTAACAGTATCGGAAGTTTTGAAATAAAGAAAATGAATTGTCTTGATGTTATTAATATTGCAAAATCTTGTTTGAAGGGTTGAAGAGTATGAAAAACACTTTTGGTAACAGTGTGGCAATTACTTTGTTTGGTGAAAGTCACGGTGAATATATTGGTGCCGTTATTGACGGCTTGGCACCGGGAATTGAAATCAGTAAAGAATATATTGATAATATGTTGGCTCTTCGCCGTCCTAATGGAGAAATATCAACAAAAAGAAAAGAAAAAGACGATTTTAAGTTGGTAAGTGGTGTGGTTAACAACAGGACCACAGGAACACCGCTTACAATTCTCATCCCTAATGAGGATGTTAAAAGCGGTGATTATTTAGAAATGACGACGGTTGCCCGCCCGTCTCATGCTGATTATACTGCCCAGTGCAAGTATCACGGATTTCAGGATTCTCGTGGTGGCGGACATTTTAGCGGGCGCATAACCGCGGCACTCGTTGCAGCAGGTGCAATATGTAAATTAGCATTGGAAAAAAAGGGAATTTATATTGGTACTCACATAAAAAAATGTGCGGGTATTTCTGACAGAGATTTCAATGAAATTTCAACCGATATTAACAGTTTGAATGGTAAGGCTTTTGCTGTACTCGATGATGCGAACGGACAAAAAATGAGAGAAGCAATTCTTACTGCGGCAAAAGATGGTGACAGTGTAGGCGGGGTTCTTGAAACGGCAGTTATCGGTATGCCTGCAGGCGTTGGCGAGCCGTGGTTTGATACCGTTGAAGGTATGTTATCGCATATGATGTTCTCAATTCCCGCTGTAAAAGGTATTGAGTTTGGTGCAGGTTTTGCTTTTTCCGATATGCGAGGCAGTAAAGCAAATGACCCTTTTGAAATTTGTGACGGAAAGGTTATTTCAAAAACGAATAATAACGGTGGAATTAACGGAGGAATCACTAACGGTATGCCTATCGTATTTCGTACTGCCGTTAAGCCTACACCGACTATTTTTAAACCGCAGAACACCGTGGATTTTAAAAACATGACCGAAACGGTATTAGAGCCTAAAGGCAGGCACGACCCGGCGATTGTTCACAGGGCAAGAGTGGTGCAGGATGCGGCAACTGCAATTGTGCTGAGCGATGCTTTGTCAATGCGTTTTGGCACAGATTGGCTAAAATAATATGTTTAGTAGGTAGATAATAAATGGGAAAGTACGGATGTATCGGCAAGAAGTTGACACACAGTTTTTCTAAGGAAATTCATGCAAAACTTGCTGATTATGATTACGAACTGATTGAACTTGCAGAGGAAGAAGTACAGAGTTTTTTTGAAAGGAAAGAGTTTAAGGCAATAAACGTGACTATTCCTTATAAGCAAACGGTTATTCCTTATCTTGATTCGGTAAGCGAAATTGCACAGCAAATCGGGGCAGTAAATACTATTGTCAATAAAGATGGCAAATTATATGGATTTAATACCGATTACTACGGAATGAAAGCCCTTATTGAACGCGTTGGCTTGAATGTTGCGGGCAAAAAGGCATTGGTGCTTGGTACGGGCGGAACGAGTAAGACGGCACGTGCTGTTTTGTCTAATCTGGGAGCAGGCGAGGTGCTGACGGTCAGCCGAACAAAAGCAGACGGGGTTATCACCTATGAGGATGCCGTAAAACATCATTCGGATTCAAATATTATTATTAATACTACACCGCTGGGAATGTATCCCAATTGCGAATCAACACCTATTGATATTTCTGCATTTTACTGTCTCCAAGGTGTGATTGACGCAGTTTATAATCCCCTTTGCACAAATCTTGTTCTGGATGCCAAACAAAAAGGGATTAAAGCCGAGGGCGGTTTGTATATGCTTGTTGTGCAGGCAGTCAAAGCGGTTGAGAAGTTTCTTGATACTTGTATAGAAAATAACACAGTTGAGCGTGTATATGCATCAGTGCTTGCTTCAAAAGAAAATATTGTTTTGACAGGGATGCCGTCAAGCGGTAAAAGTACGGTCGGCAAACTTATTAAAGCCGATGGTTATGTTTTTTTCGACACCGATGCTGAGGTTGAAAAACGTTGTGGTTGTACCATAAGGGAACTGATTGATTCTAAAGGGGAAGCATTTTTTCGCGATTTGGAATCGCAGGTTATACACGACGTTTCGTTAAAAAGCAGTTGCATCATATCTACGGGTGGCGGAGCAATTTTAAGAGAAGAAAACGTCAAAAAACTTAAGCGTAACGGCAAACTGTTTTTTATTGACGCCGAACTTTCAAGGCTTTGTGCAACTAAAGACCGACCTCTTTCGGATAATGATGAAAAACTGAAAAAATTATATGCTGAAAGAATAGACAGATATAAAGAGACTGCCGATGTGGTTGTCCCCGATATGGACACACCGCAGGCGGAAGCAGAATATATTTTGGCAAAACGAATGGAGAGTTTAAATTGAAAATTCTTGTTATTAATGGGCCTAATTTAAATATGCTTGGTATAAGAGAACCTGACCATTACGGTAAGGAAACTTATGTTGACCTTGTGGAAAAAATTAAGAATCACTGTCAAAAAAAGAGAATCGAGGTTGAGTTGTTTCAATCAAATCATGAGGGTGCTTTAGTTGACGAAATTCAAAAAGCCTACGGTGTATTTGACGGAATTGTTATAAATCCGGGTGCCTATACTCATACAAGTATTGCAATTTTAGACGCTGTAAAATCGGTAAATATACCCACCGTTGAGGTGCATATTTCAAAGGTAGAACAACGCGAGGATTTTAGGCAGATAAGTTATATAAGACTCGCTTGTGTAAAAACCATTACCGGTCACGGAACTGACGGATACCTGGAAGCAATAGATTTTTTACTTGAGGGAAAATAATGATAGCCACATTTAAACCATGCACACTAAAAGGTGTCATTGATGCGCCGCCGTCTAAGAGTATGGCACACCGATATCTTATCGGTGCGGCTCTTTCGGGGCAAAAGTGCACATTGACAGGTGTTGATTATAGCGAGGATATTCTTGCAAGCATTGACTGTCTAAAAGCGTTGGGAACGGATATAACCATCGACGGGGATACGGTCACCTTATTACCAAGTAGGTTTATGCAGGTTGAACCCGATGTGTTGCAGTGCAGAGAAAGCGGAAGTACGCTTAGATTTTTTATACCCCTTGCACTTTGTATGGGCAAAAATGTAACCTTTCGCGGTAGTGAGCGTTTATTTGAAAGACCTCTTAATGTATATGAGACACTTTGCCGTGAAAAAGGATTCACTTTTAGCAAAAATGAGAATTCCGTTGTGCTTTGCGGAAGGCTTCAAGGCGGAAATTATAAAATCAGAGGGGACATTAGCAGTCAGTTTATAACAGGCCTTATTTTTGCACTTGTATATTTAGGTAAGGACTCAAGCATTGAGATAATCCCGCCTTTTGAGAGCAGGTCGTATGTTGATTTAACTGTTTCTGCGTTAAAATCTTTTGGCGCAAATGTAGCGTTTGTCGATGAATATAAAATTGAAATTAAGGCATCAAGGTTGAAGGCATTTTGTGGTAGAATTGAAGGCGACTATTCAAATGCTGCGTTTCTTGATGCGTTTAACCATATTGGCTCAAATATTGAGGTAAAAAACCTTAAAACAGACAGTCTTCAGGGCGATAAAGTGTATTCTGATTATTTTGAGCAGATTTCGAACGGAACGCCAACACTCGATATTTCTAACTGCCCCGATTTGGGACCTGTGTTGTTTGCGCTTGCTTCGTTAAAATTTGGTGCAACTTTTACGGGCACTGACCGACTTAAATCTAAGGAAAGTGACCGAGGAGCCGCAATGCATGAGGAACTCTTAAAACTTGGCGGAGGCTTGATTTTTGGTGACAATAAAATTATTGTGCCAAAACAGGAACTTAAATATAAAGGTCAGGTTTTAAGCGGTCATAATGACCACCGTATTGTGATGTCGTTGTCGGTTATTTTGTCAAAAATCGGCGGCACGATAGAGGGTGTTGATGCGGTCAGAAAAAGTTATCCTGCATTTTTTGAGGACATAAAAAGTCTCGGAGCAGAGGTGGAATTATCATGATAGTAGATGTAAGTAAAAAGATACTTATTGTAGGACTTGGTCTTTTGGGCGGAAGTTACGCGAGGGCTTTAAAACGGTTCGGGTTTCATATAAGCGCCATTACCAAAGAACAAAGTTCTATTGACTATGCACTTAAGGAAAATATTATCGACGAAGGCTCGACCGAACCGGATGAAAATATTATAAAAGAGGCCGACCTTGTGATTTTTGCTCTATATCCCCATGTTTTTGTAGAATGGATTGAGCAAAATCAAGGTCTTTTAAAAAGCGGTGCACTTATTACCGACGTTACCGGCGTTAAGGGCAGTATAGTGTATAAGATTCAAGGCATTCTTCGGAGTGACGTTGAGTTTATTGCTGCTCACCCCATGGCAGGACGTGAAGTTTCGGGTGTAGAAAACAGTACTGATAAGATGTTTGTAGGAGCTAATTATATTGTAACTCCTACTAATAAGAATACTCCAGAGGCGATTGAAACTTGTATTGAACTGGGAAAACTTCTCGGATTTTCGAACGTTGCAACATTGTCTCCCGAAGAACATGATGAAATGATAGGTTTTCTTTCGCAACTTACTCATTGTATCGCTGTTACGTTAATGACCTGTAATGATAAGGAAAACATGGAAAAGTTTACGGGTGACTCTTTCCGCGACCTTACACGTATTGCGAGGATAAATGACCTTATGTGGAGTGAATTGTTTGTTGCAAATAAGGATAGTCTTTTGGAACAAATGAATCTGTTTATCAATAAGTTTAACCAACTGAAAACCCTGCTCGAAAACGAGGATATTGACGGAATGAGAAGGTTAATGCAACTTTCGACCGAACGACGTGCTTTGTTTGACAAAAAATAGCAAGGAGAAGCAAATGATAAGATTAGCAAAAGAAAAAGACATTCCAAAAATTATAGATTTGTTAAAGCAGGTCGATTTGGTACACCACAACGGCCGACCGGATATTTTTAAAATCGGTACAAAGTATTCGCACGAAGAACTGAAACAATTACTGAATAATGAAAAGCGACCGATTCTTGTTTCGGTTAATGAAAATGATGAAGTGATGGGTTACTGCTTTTGCGTGTTTCAGCAACATGTCAATAATTCGGTGTTGACCGATATAAAAACGTTGTATATTGACGACCTTTGCGTAGATGAAACTTTGCGCGGTAAACATATCGGTAAAGAGTTGTATGAATCGGCTATGAAACTCGCTAAGGAAAGCGGATGCCATAACTTAACGCTTAATGTGTGGAATTGTAATCCGTCTGCAATGAAATTTTATGAGGCACAAGGACTGTTGCCCCAAAAGACATGCATGGAATTAATATTGTAAAATAAAAAACCGCTGATTTAATCAGCGGTTTTTTGCTGCAAGTGTTCATAACGGACTTGGTTCTAATATTATTTATTTATATTTAAATGATTTGTATAGGCTGTTTCCTGAAGCCATTTGTATATGCCTTGAATCTGATATTTTTTAGGAAATTCAAATTTCCTTGAAGAAACAGAGACTCCACCATTAGCTTTGAAATACGGTGAGGAAATGAATTCAATATTGAGTTCGCTATCGTCTAAACCAAATCCTGCTGTTTCGGCTGATACATTTATGATAGAGTCAAGATATATGGAGCTAACACGTGCTTTTTGACCAGTTGCACCTTGTTTATCTAAATCAATTATTCGCTTATCAGTAAATATAACAACATCTCTTACTAATACAAAACCAGTATGTATGGTTTCTCCATCCATCAAGTACATACCATAATCCTGTGTTAATTTTTCGGGTGTCACTTCGGAAAGATTACCCATCAATCCTTGCATAATGTTACCACCGATTTTATCAATTAATCCCATTTGTGTTTCTCCTTTCGAGTATCCGTTATGAAACAAAAAAGTGCGCAGCCGAAGCTACGCACCGAAAAACACATAACTCCGATTGCTGCGACACAACTTCTGACAAACTACAAGAGAGAGCCAAAATAGAGAATGTGTTTTTACCAAAATAAAAAACACTTCTCCTATAGTTTGTCCAAATATTAAGTTGTGTCGCACAATTATTTTATCATAAAACAATTAAGTTTGCAACATTAATTAAGTAAGTATTGTCCTTATGTATAACGAGCATCGTATTTTGACAGCAAAATCCATAACACACCGAAAAGAACATGTCTTTCTAATTGAGTGTTACTCTTTGTTTGACAATTCATCGTAATAAAATAAAATCGAGTGTCCATAACTCAAATCCATTATGAACACTCGATATGGTCGAGGTGACAGGACTTGAACCTGCGGCCTCCGCGTCCCGAACGCGGCGCTCTACCAAACTGAGCCACACCTCGGAAAATATTAAATTTTGTTTTTTAGGGCTAATACAGTTTTATGCTATCTTTCGAGCGCCGCTACGCGGCTTACTCTTGCGGTGCCCGACGTTTTCTCAGGCGTCGGTACACGCCTTCGCCTCCGTCGACCGCTGCGCCTTTTCGCATCTCCTTAATCTGCCACCGGCAGCGGAGAATGCTCAAAGCTACCAAACTGAGCCACACCTCGAAAGTTATTAAGTTGAAAAGAATAATGAGATATTACCAAAGCATTACTACCGAGCGCCGCTGGGCGGCTTACTCTTGCGGTACCCGACGTTTTCTCAGGCGTCGGTACACGCCTTCGCCTCCGTCGACCGCTGCGCCTTTTCGCATCTCCTTAATCTGCCACCGGCAGCGGAGAATGCTCAAAGCTACCAAACTGAGCCACACCTCGATAATATTACCTTGATATTATATAGATTTAAAATGTTAATGTCAAGGCTTTTTTGTATTTTATATTATTTGTCTTTGTGATGTTTGTGTTTTAAAGTGCACAGGCTATTACAACCAAGTTGATACATTATACTTGAAATTAGTGCCGAATTAGTTATAATAAATACGAGGTGCATTATGAAAAGGTTTTTAATTGTTGTTGATATGCAAAATGATTTTGTCGACGGTGCTTTAGGCTCAAATGAGGCTTTGGCAATAGTGCCGAATGCTTGCAAAAAAATAAACGACTTTGACGGTGAAATAATCGTGACTTATGATACCCATCAGTCAGATTACATGAACACTTTAGAAGGTAAACATCTGCCGGTTTCTCATTGTATCAAGGGTACTGACGGTTGGAATTTGAACAAATGCGTTGAGTCGGCACTAAGAGGCAAAAAATATACTGAAATTGAAAAACCCACCTTTGGTTCTTTAGAATTACCAAAATTAATAGAAAATTTGTCTGAGGGTGACAATTTTGAGATACAACTTATCGGACTTTGCACCGATATTTGTGTTGTTTCAAACGCTTTGTTGCTAAAAGCAAATTTTCCTGAAGTTAGAATTTTGGTTGACAGCAGTTGCTGTGCAGGGGTTTCTGTTGAAAGCCATAATGCCGCTTTAACCACAATGAAAATGTGTCAGATTGATGTTATATAGAGGTGATTTTATGTTTGATGCCGTAAAAGTAAAGAACGACTGCGTTAAATGGATAAGAGATTTTTTTGAGGAAAACGGAAAAGGATGTAATGCTGTTATTGGTATTTCAGGCGGTAAAGATAGTTCGGTTGCCGCTGCCCTTTGCGTTGAGGCTTTAGGTAACGACAGGGTAATAGGTGTGCTTATGCCTTGTGGTGTTCAGCACGATATCGATATGGCAAAACTTTTGGTTGACCATCTAAAGATAAGGCATTTTGAAGTTAACATTAAAGACGCATTTGAAGGGCTTAAAGCGAGTTTCCCGTTTGAACTTTCTGAGCAAAGTAGGGTCAATTTGCCTCCGAGAATCAGAATGGCTACCGTTTACGCTATTGCACAATCCTTTAACGGACGGGTGGTTAATACGTGCAATCTGTCAGAGGATTGGGTAGGGTATTCAACCCGTTATGGTGATGCTGCGGGAGATTTTAGTCCTATGGCCAATTTAACTGTAAGAGAGGTTAAAGAAATAGGAAGAGTGTTAGGTTTGCCCGACGTTTTGGTCGACAAGGTGCCGATTGATGGCCTTTGTGGTAAAACCGATGAAGAAAATTTAGGATTCACCTATGAGGAACTCGACCGATATATTAGAGAAGGCGTTATTGACGACCTCGAAAAGAAAGAGTTAATTGATAAAAAGCACAAGGCAAATCTTTTCAAACTTCAACTCATGCCTTCATTTAAACCTGAAATGTAAACAAAAAAAGGTTGTGGCACTAGCCACAACCTTTTTTATTATAATATTAAAGTTCCGACAAATCATACGGCGTATGTAGGTAAACTATGTGATTAAGCCAGTTCGCAAAAAGCATGTTGGCATGCGAACGCCATAAAAATTGAGGTTCTTTTGAAGTGTCGTTGTTAGGATAATAATTACAGGGAATATCAGGATTAATACCCTTTGCCAAATCTCGCTCGTATTCTTTCATAAGAGTGTGACGGCTGTATTCAGCGTGGCCCGAAATAAAGATGTTTCGACAATCTCGGTCGGCAATAATAAAAGCGCCCGCTTCATCAGATTCGGCAAGTATCATAAGTTCGTCAATTTTTCTGATTTCCTCAACTGGTGTTTCGGTGTAACGTGAATGAGGGGCTAAAAACTTATCGTCAAATCCGCGTGTTAAAGGATGACGGAAATCAAGTCGCTCATGCCAATAAATGCCGCTCAATTTTTTAGGCAACGGACGTTTGTTTAGACCATATTTATAATAAAGACCCGCTTGCGAACCCCAACATATATATAATGTAGAATAAACGTTGGTTTTTGCCCAGTCCATAATGGCGCAAAGTTCTTTCCAATATGTAACTTCTTCAAACGGCATAAGTTCAACAGGCGCACCGGTTATAATAAGACCGTCAAAACGCTCGCTTTTTATGTCTTCAAATGTTTTGTAGAATTTCAAAAGATGCTCTGCCGAAGTGTTTTTCGAAACATGGCTCGCCATTTGTATAAGCTCAATTTCAACCTGTAACGGCGAGTTGCCAAGTAATCTTAACAACTGTGTCTCGGTTTCAATTTTTGTTGGCATAATGTTAACAATGGCAATTCTTAACGGTCTGATATCTTGATGAATCGCTCTTTCCTCGGTCATCATAAAAACGTTTTCGTTTTCAAGTGTTTTGACCGCAGGTAATTCATTGGGTATTTTAATAGGCATAGACTTTCTCCAAATATCAATATATACATTATAATAGCAAAAACGTTTTAAAAAAGCAAGACTAATTAACATGTACATATAAATAGGCAACATTTTGTACGTGAGTTAGATACATTTTCCTCGGCAGTAGGACAATTTGGCGAGATATAAATTATTTGGTAAAATTTTTGAATTTTTATGAAAAAACAGTTGACAAAGCAGAAGTGATGTGTTAATATAATCGGGCGCCCGCAAAAAGGGAGCAGGCGGACCTTGAAAATTAAACAACGATAAAACTTTGTAAGAGAACCCGAAAATTTTAATGAGTTAAAACTCAAAGTA
>JAZQDU010000014.1:0-11791 GCA_045546915.1 Acutalibacteraceae bacterium
CTATACCTAAAACGCTTACAACGGTAGGTCAGTATGCCTTTAACGGATGTAATGCTTTAAGCACCGTTAATTATGCAGGAACTCAGGCAAACAAAAATAATATTTCTATTGGAACATACAACGCAAGGTTTAAAAACGCTACTTGGAACTGTGCAGAACCTGTTGCAGTTAAAATTACATCGCAGCCGACAAGCGTTACGGTTGCAAATGGCAAAACCGCTACCGTTACTGTTGGTGCTGTAGGTGACGGTCTTACCTATAAGTGGTATTTCAAAAACAAAAACGGTAGCAAATTTACCCTTACTACAAGTTTTACCGGCAACAAATACTCTGTTTCTATGACTCCCGAACGCGACGGCAGACAACTTTACTGCGTAATTACCGATAAGTACGGCAACTCGGTTACAACCAATACCGTAACCATCGGTTTACCGACAGCAGTTAAAATTACTAAACAACCTACCAGCGTTTGGGCGAAAAAAGGTGAAATGGCAACCGTAAAGGTAGAAGCAACCGGTGACGGTCTTACCTACAAGTGGTATTTTAAAAACAAAAACGGTAGCAAATTTACCCTTACTACAAGTTTTACCGGCAACAAATACTCTGTTTCTATGACTCCCGAACGCGACGGCAGACAACTCTACTGTGTAATTACCGATAAGTACGGCAATTCGGTTACAACCACCAGCGTAACCTTAAATCTTACCTCTTCGAGCAGCGGTTTTGATGATTATGTCCCCGGTGAAGAAGACGAAGGTTTCGGACCTTGGGTCTGATATAAAACACAAAAAAGATGTGTGGATTTTTCCACACATCTTTTTTTAATGTTATCCTCTACGGCAACGGCAAAAACGGGCTACTGCCAAAATAACGAGTGCCACGAAAAACACAATTGCCAATACAATAACGGCTGCAAGGTTTGCCATAATGGTTGCCGAGAAAACTGTTCCGATAATCACGCCGATTGCTACGGCAAAAAGGGCAATCAAAATGCCGGGAATTACCGCAAAACAAAAACTACGGCAGGTGTTACATCCGTAAAAGTCGTTGTTATTCATACTTATACCGTCCTTAATTTTTTATTACGTCGGCTTACACCAACCTTTATATAATATGAAAGTATAAGTGATTTTGACAGCGACAAAAACTAAATCTCGTTAAGTCTTTCTTTGAGTTCTGCTACCTGAAGTTTCACCTGACCGGGTGCGGGACCGCCGTAAACAGTACGGTCGGAAACGCACTTTTCAAGGTCAATAGCAGTGTATACGCCCTCGTCGAACAGGTCACACACCTTTTTATATTCCTCTAACGGCAGGTCTTCAAGCGTTGTATTAAGTTCAATACAACGGGCAACCAACTCTCCCGTTGCTTTATAAGCATCACGGAAGGGCAATCCCTTAGAAACAAGGAAGTCGGCACAGTCGGTAGCGTTAATAAATCCGCCCGAAGCCGCTTTTCTCATATTCTGTTTATTAACCTTAATTGTACCAAGCATGGGTATAAATGCAGTCAAGCATTTTTCTACGGTATCAATCGCATCAAATATTGCCTCTTTATCCTCCTGCATATCCTTATTGTATGCAAGCGGAATACCTTTTAAGGCTGTAAGAAGCGTCATGGTATCGCCAAACACACGGCCCGATTTACCTCTTACGAGTTCCGCAATGTCGGGGTTTTTCTTTTGAGGCATTATCGAAGAACCGGTCGAAAAAGCATCATCAAGTTCAATAAACTTGAACTCACCCGAACACCAAAGGATTATTTCTTCCGAAAAACGCGAAAGATGTACCATAATAATAGAAAGTGCCGCCGCTAATTCCATACAAAAATCGCGGTCGGAAACACCGTCAAGGCTGTTTCTTGTAACGCCGCTCATATTAAGTTTTTGGGCAACCAGTTGTCTGTTCAAAGGATAGGTTGTTCCTGCTAAAGCACACGAGCCCAACGGAGACACGTTCATGCGTTTCTGACAATCCTTAATTCGGTCGATATCACGCAAACACATCTCGGCATAGGCTAACAACTGATGTCCAAAAACAATAGGCTGTGCCCTTTGAAGATGGGTATATCCCGGCATTACCGTATCATAGTATTCTTCAGCCTTTTCGCCAATGGTTTCGACAAAAGATTTCAGCAAAGAAATAATCTCGTCACACTCATCGCGCAAGTAAAGACGAATGTCCAAAGCCACCTGGTCATTACGGCTTCGTGCAGTATGCAAACGCTTGCCTGCGTCACCTATTCTTGCAGTAAGTTCAGCCTCTATAAAGGTGTGGATATCCTCGGTAACGTCGTCAAAAAGCAGTTGGCCCGATTCGATATCGGCAAGTATACCCTTTAACCCGTCGACGATTTTTTTCATATCGTCTTTTGGGATTATGCCTGTTGCACCTAACATTTCAGCATGTGCTACCGAGCCCTCGATATCCTGACGGTACATGCGGCTGTCAAACGGCAGCGAACGGTTAAAATCGTTGGTCCTCGGGTCTAATTCTTTTTTAAATCTTCCGGTCCAGAGTTTCATTTTTCGTACTCCTAATATGTCACAAGCGCGACGGAACAAAATCCCGCCGCGTCAGTTTAATTATTTTCCTAATTTTTTATTGAGTTTTGCCTGAACTTTAATGGGCAAACCGAAGAGGTTGATAAAGCCTGCCGAATCGGTCTGGTCATATGCGCCCTCATCATCACCGAATGATGCAATTTCGTCATCATAAAGTGAATACGGAGAGGTTACACCGGCGTTAATGATATTGCCTTTGTAAAGTTTGAGTTTTACATCACCGGTAACATTCTGCTGTGTAGAATCAACAAAAGCCGAAAGTGCTTCTCTAAGCGGTGTGAACCACTGACCGAAATAAACAAGTTCACCAAATTTCTGTGCAACAAGTTTCTTATAGTGCGAGGTATCGCGGTCAAGCGTAAGCATTTCGAGAATTTCATGTGCTTTGTAAAGAATAGCACCACCGGGAGTCTCATAAACACCGCGGCTCTTCATGCCGACAAGACGGTTTTCTACGATATCAAGTAAACCGATACCGTTTTTGCCACCGATTTCGTTCAAGGTTTCAACGATTTTGAGAGCGCTCATTTCCTTGCCGTCAACCGATGTAGGAACACCCTTTTCAAAATGAATTGTTACATAAGTGGGTACATCGGGAGCCTGTTCGGGGCTAACACCCATCTCAAGGAAACCTTCCTTATTATAAAGAGGTTCATTTGCAGGGTCCTCAAGGTCCATGCCCTCGTGAGAAAGATGCCATACGTTTTTATCTTTAGAATAATTGGTTTCGCGGTTAATTTTGAGAGGAATGTTATGTGCTTCAGCATACTCAATTTCTTCTTCACGAGATTTAATATCCCATTCTCTCCAAGGAGCAATGATGTGAAGGTCGGGAGCAAATGCCTTAATGGTAAGTTCAAAACGAACCTGGTCGTTACCTTTACCGGTACAGCCGTGGCAAATAGCATCAGCGCCTTCTTTAAGAGCAATGTCAACAAGACCTTTTGCGATGCAAGGACGTGCATGCGAGGTTCCGAGCAAATAAGTCTCGTAATCGGCACCGGCTTTAAGGCAAGGCCAAATATAATCCTCAACATACTCCTCTTTGAGGTCGAGTACATAGAGTTTAGATGCACCGGTCTTTATTGCTTTTTCTTCAAGTCCGTCAAGTTCAGTACCTTGACCAACGTCACCCGAAACGGCGATAACTTCACAGTTATTATAATTCTCTTTAAGCCAAGGGATAATGATTGATGTATCAAGTCCGCCTGAGTAGGCAAGAACAACCTTTTTAATTTCTTTCATGGTAAAAACCCTCCCAAAAAAATTATCAATAAACACATTATACACGCTTTAATATAAAAATCAAGCCCTTTTTGTAAAAAAGTTTATTTTTATGCACTTTTTTCGCAAAATTATAAATATTTATACATTTTTTGTGTATAATAGGCTTTTTTTTGATAATTTATGCAACACAATCGCCTGCAACCTGTGGTTGCGACGAATTCCCTTCAAATTTTTCCGATTTTTTGGTTGTAAAGAAAAGTTTACCTTGTTAAGTTGCTTAACACAAAAAATTTGTCGCATAATATGTCGAAATTTGGCAATCTTTTAATTTTTAGCAACCACAGGTTTCGAAAACTTCAATGAAAACTTGGTGGTTTATTAAGATTTTGTTTGCTATTATTATAATAGTATGTTGCTTTTTAGCGACATCGAGGCACAATTCAAAAAACAATAAGGAGTTTTGATATGACTATCGGTGAGAAAATTACCAATCTGCGTGTAGCAGCAAACATTTCTCAGGAACAGTTGGCGGAAAAGATGGACGTTTCACGTCAATCGGTGTCAAAATGGGAGATGGGTCAGGCATTGCCTCAGATAGACAAGGTTCTTCTTCTTTGCGAACTCTTCGGCGTAACCACCGACGAGCTTTTGCAGGACAGCATTGTTATTGACCGCAATGCTATTGACGGCGACTATAAAAATAAGTACTTCGGTACTGACGGTTTCAGAGGCGAGGCCAATCGCGGACTTACCTCTATGCAGGCCTATAAAGTAGGTCGTTTTTTGGGTTGGTACTACTCGACTTCTGCGTCGGGTTGCACCAAAGCAGGCTACCGTCCTAAAATTGTTATCGGTAAAGATACCCGCCGTTCAAGTTACATGCTTGAATATTCAATCGTTGCAGGTATTACCGCTTCGGGTGCTGACGCTTATATGCTTCATGTTACCACAACACCGAGCGTTTCTTACGTTACCCGTCAAGACGAGTTTGACTGCGGTATTATGATAACCGCATCACACAACCCGTTCTACGATAACGGTATTAAGGTTATTAACCGCTACGGCGAAAAACTTGACGATAAAACCACTGCGTTTATTGAGGCTTATATTGATGGCAACATGGGTGCTTTGGGCATTGAGGGCAACGATATCCCCTTAGCAACAAGAGACCGTATCGGTTGCATTGTCGACTATGCTTCGGGTAGAAACCGTTATGTAGCCTACCTCATTTCTTTGGCATCACATTCTTATAAAAATCTTAAAATCGGTCTTGATTGCGCTAACGGTGCTTCTTGGATGATAGCACGTCAGGTATTCGGTGCATTGGGAGCACAAACTGTTATTCTCGGTGCCGACCCTGATGGTCTTAACGTTAACCGTGATTGCGGTTCAACCCATATTGAAAACCTTTGCAAACTTGTAAAAGAGCAACATCTTGATTTGGGCTTTGCTTTTGACGGTGACTGTGACCGCTGTATCGCGGTTGACGGCAACGGCAACGAGGTTGACGGCGACAAAATGCTTTACATTTTAGGCAAACGTCTTAAAACAAGAGGAATGCTTAAAAACAACACCGTAGTTGCTACCGTTATGTCAAACAGCGGTTTTGTTGCAAGCCTTGAAGAAGCAGGTATGAACTGCGTTCAGACTGCTGTTGGCGACCGCTTTGTTTATGAGTGCATGCAGGAAAACGATTACGGCCTTGGCGGTGAGCAGTCGGGTCACATTATACTTAAAAAGTATGCCACTACCGGTGACGGACTTCTTACAGCTATCATGATAACTGAAGAAATTTGTGATACCAAATCTACCCTTGCCGAACTTGCAGAACCTGTAAAACTTTATCCACAGGTTACCAAAAACATTCGCGTTAAAGATAAAAACGCTGCTACTACCGATGCCGATGTTTTACAAGAGGTTAAGGAAGTAGAAAAACTTATTAACGGTAGAGGCAGAGTTCTTCTTCGTCAAAGCGGTACCGAACCTGTTGTTCGTGTAATGGTTGAAAGTGAAGAGCACTGTGAAGAATATGTTGACCGTATTGTAGAAAAAATAATTGCAAAAGGTCATAAAGCAGAATAAAAAGGAGAAAAGTTATGAAATTTATCACTGTTAAAACTTATGAAGAGTTAAGCAAAATTGCAGCAGACATTATTGCAGCACAGGTTATTATGAAACCTGATTGCGTTTTGGGTCTTGCTACCGGTTCTACCCCTGTTGGAACATATCAGAAACTTGCTGAGAAAAACAAAGCAGGCGAAATTGATTTTAAAGATGTTACAACCGTAAACCTTGACGAGTACGCAGGTCTTCCCGGTACACATGACCAGAGTTACCGTTATTTTATGAACAAAAATCTTTTCGATAATATCAATATTGATAAGGCAAACACCTATGTTCCTTGCGGTACTGCTGAAGACCTCGAAAAAGAGGGTAAAGAGTACGATGCTCGCATTAAAGAGTTTGGCGGTATCGACCTTCAGTTGCTCGGTATCGGTGTTGATGGTCACATCGGTTTCAACGAGCCCGACGATTTCTTCACCGCTGCTACTCACCCCGTAGTGCTTGACCCCTCGACTATCGAAGCAAATGCACGTTTCTTTGCATCGGCTGACGATGTTCCCAAAAAGGCTATCACAATGGGTATGATGTCGATTATGCAGGCTAAGAAAATCCTTCTTGTTGCCAACGGTAAAAACAAATATGATATTTTGATGGCTTCTATCAACGGCCCCGTTGACCCCAAGGTTCCTGCTTCAATTCTCCAACTCCATCCTGACGTAACCGTTATTTACAGCGAAGTATAATTATTCTTTTTAAAACTAACAACCGCAAAGCATCATGATGCTTTGCGGTTGTTTTTTATTTTTCCTCTTCTTCATTATGTTCGGGTTTGGGCCCAAAAATCAGATAATCAGCCGAGCACGACAACGTGTGGCAGATTAAAGCCAACACTTCTATCGAAGGATTTGTATCGGTTTCGTAACGGGCATAAGTATTTCGTTTCATGCCTAATATGGCACTTAACTGCTCCTGCGTGTATCCGAATTTATTTCTGATTCCTTTTAGCCTTTCGTTAAACCCTTTTTTTGTAAAATACATACAATCACTCCAAAAACAAAAAGTGTGTGCAACCAAAATTACACACACCGAAAAACGCATAACCCCGATTGTCGCCAAACAAACTCGAAAAAAAGGAGGTAAAAACCGCACATTAATCCGATGAGGTCTGCGTTTTTGCAAAGTCATAAGATTAATATGCCTTAAAAAGATAGTAGTATCCCTTGGTTTTTACAAATTTCCTTTTTAGTTTGTTTGGCATTAATAGTTTATCACATATTAAGTGAATTTACAATAGTTTTGTTAACATAACGCACAAAAACATTAAAAATAAACAAAACCGCTGTGCATCAAACGATACACAGCGGTAATTTTAATTTTTCGATTTATAGTCGTTCACAAGTTTTTGGACCTTTTCACTGCTTTTTTCGATAAGTTCGGAATAAATCGTGTTTTGCTGTCCCCAAATGGTTGACTGCAAATCCTCCTTGTGTCCTACGAGGAAGGGTGCCGTTGTCAGCACTCGCAATGATTTATTCTCAAGATATCGGTCAATGGCGTTTGTCTCGGTATTGTGGTCAATCTCATTCCAATCAGCAATAAGTTCCATCGCTTTAGGTGTATAGAGATTAAACACCATACTTATCATACGGTCAAGATATACAAGTTGCTCGTCTTTGTGCTCAACGCACCCAAGCACCTTTACCCTGCCGACATCAGCCATAATGCCTGAGAACACATCCCAATCAGAATTCGCCACCATATAGTCGCTAATATTGGCAAAACGTTTATCAAAATCCTCAGGGAAGAACACGTCGTCCTCGCAAACAAGCAACTTTTTAAGGCCTAACTCAAGCGCCTTCTTACACATGAACTTATAACTCATAGCACAGCCTACCCAACCAAGGTTATGCTTTAACCCGGGGAAGAACTGGAAACCGTACTTGTTGTCCTCCGAAAACGCCTCTCTGCGTGCTGTGCATTCGGGCAAACTAAGGCAGACAAGGTTATTCTTGAACTCAATAAAGTTACCGAATTTATCATAAAACTCATCAAAAGTTATGCACTCATTAGCAAGCAAGAACCTTGCCATATAAAACTCAAGCGCATTTGCTCTGTCGGCAAGCAATTCGTTATTGGCTTTAACCTTTGCAACACGCTCTTCCTCATGAGACAGCCAGTATCCTACACGTTCGCACAGCGCATCGACATCGTCAACATTAACAAAATCAACAATGCCCTCAAGACGTTTTTCTTCCTCAGGGTCAGAACTGCGCTCGGAAACAACCACACTGCTTCCAACCGACAAGGTTTCATAAATTCGGGTGGTTTCAAGCAAGGCATTCGCGTAATAGTGAATATTTATAACCACTTTTGCCTTTTGCATCTCGGCATAAAGTTCAGCACCGAATTTATCGCAAATAATCTTTACGTTGTATTTTTCCTTTAATCGGTCGAGCATTTTTTGCCTTCGCTCAATATACGGCGCACCGTAGAATAGTACGTCATATTCCTTCTCGCCATCATAAGGCTCAACAATGGGTTTTCTTGAGCAGTCTACCGGCAGATAGTAAAGTTTTGAGGCAATCGACGGGTCTTCACTAAAATAATTAATGTTAACCATCGAATAATCGAACACGGCATATGCATTACGAAGTATGTTAAGGTATTCTTGCGTCATCCAACGTGTGCTGACGGTCTGTTCCATCTGCACAACGGTATAAAGCCTTGGAAACTCCTTCAAAAACTGCGGACAAATAATAATATAAGGTATATCCTCATAACTTTCGACCGAGTTTATGTAAATTTCACCCTTAAGACCGCACTTTGACAGACAGTCGCTGATAATATTGGCGATATAACGGGTGTGTTCGGTGGTGATGATACCTACCCTCTCGCAATACTTCATTCTGCGGAAACCTTCGTCGCGGTCTACCACCTTATTAAAACTGACTTTTTTCTTGTTACTTCTTTTTAAAAGCCAGATAAGTGGGTACAACAAAGTTCTCACAACCGCATAACGACGGCTGCCGTTCGGAATAAGCGTTTCCCTGACCTTATAGTATTTTGTAAGCAAGCGGTAACCCCTCGAACCGGTAAGGCGGATAATCTCGCCGTCTTTTCTGAGGCACTCACCCTGCAAAGCACGAATATCGCGGTCACGCTCTTCAATCTGCTTTTTTAAAGTATCAATAAGACTTTTATACGAAGCATTTTGCACCTGCAACTCTTCATACTGCTTGTTGTCTTTTATATCACTCATAATAAAATCCTTTCGGAGATACTTGACGAAATTTGACATACAAAACCATTACTATAATACTCCAAAATGCCCTAAAAGTCAACTCTTTTAACTGCTTTATAACCAAAACAAAACCTCCCGCGGTTTCCCGCGGGAGGTTTAAGTTTGGCTTATTATTTGCCGTAGAGCTCTTCGAGTTTTTCGAGGTGTGCTCTTGCATCCTTAGCACTGTCGGCTGCCTTCTGGAACAACTCTTCAGCACGCTCGGGGAACGAACGGGTGAGAGATGCATAACGTGCTTCGCCGAGGAGGAACTCTTTATAGTCCTCAGTAGCAGGCTTGGAATCGATAGTGAAAGGATTCTTGCCTTCTGCTTTGAGAGCAGGATTGAAGCGGAACATATTCCAGTAACCGCAAGCAACAGCCTTCTTCATTTCGTTCTGGCAATTTACCATACCGCCCTTAATGGAGTGCATTTCACAAGGCGAGTATGCAATGATGATGGAAGGACCGTTATAAGCCTCAGCTTCTTTAATAGCCTTCAAGGTCTGGTTGGGGTCTGCACCCATAGCAATCTGTGCTACGTATACATAACCGTAAGACATTGCGATTTCAGAAAGGCTCTTCTTAGAAATTGCCTTACCTGCAGCTGCAAACTGTGCAACCTGACCAATCTGAGAAGCCTTAGATGCCTGACCGCCGGTGTTGGAGTAAACTTCGGTATCGAATACCATGATGTTTACATCTTCACCTGCTGCCAATACGTGGTCAACACCGCCGAAGCCGATGTCGTATGCCCAACCGTCACCACCGAAAATCCAAACGGACTTCTTGGAGAGGTATTCTTTCTCAGCAAGAACAGCGGGTGCGGTAGGACAACCTGCAGCGGCTGCTTTTTCAAGCTCTACAATAAGAGCCTTAGTAGCGGCAGTGTTCTTCTCGCCATCTTCAACAGTTGCAAGATATTCGTCGGCAGCAGCCTTGAATTCTGCAGATGCTTTGTCAGAAGCTCTCATTTCTTCAACCTGAGCAATAAGGCGGTTTCTTATAGCCTTCTGGCCGAGGTACATACCAAAGCCGTGCTCTGCGTTATCTTCAAACAAGGAGTTAGCCCATGCAGGACCATGACCTTCCTTATTAGTGGTGTAAGGAGAAGTTGCAGCAGGGCCGCCCCAAATGGACGAACAACCGGTAGCGTTAGAAATATACATTCTATCGCCAAACAACTGAGTGATAAGACGTGCATAAGCGGTTTCAGCACAACCTGCACAAGAGCCGGAGAACTCTAAGAGAGGTTTCTTGTACTGAGAAGCGATAAGGTTCTGTGAACCTGCAACGCCTTCCTTCTCGGTAACGTTGGCTACGCAGTAATCGAAGCTCTCCTGTTCAGCGAGCTGAGATTCCTGAGATACCATCTTGAGTGAGTTAGTAGGACATACGCCGATACATACGCCACATCCCATACAATCGAGAGGAGATACAGCAAGAGTATAAACGTAGTCGGTCTTAACAACAGGCTTCGGAGCCTTCTTCATATTAGCAGGTGCATTTGCAACCTCGTTAGCATCAAGTGCGAAGGGACGGATAGTAGCATGAGGACATACATAAGCACACTTGTTACACTTAGCGCAGGTGTCAGGATTCCACTCAGGAACCATAACGGCAACGCCACGTTTTTCATATGCAGATGCGCCCTGCTCGAAGGTACCGTCAGCATGGTCCATAAAGGCAGAAACGGGGAGACTGTCACCGTTCATAAGGCCAACCGGCTTCATGATGTTGTCAACCATCTTAACAAGTTTTTCTCTGCCTTCAGACTTTTCAGCAGCAGTATTATCGGTAGCATTAGCCCAACTGCTCGGAACATCAATCTTAACGAAAGCAGTAGCACCGGCATCGATTGCCTTCTCGTTCATTTCAACGATTTCTTTACCCTTCTTCATGAACTTCTGTGCTTTTTCTTTCATGTAGCCAATGGCTTCATCCTTGGGAAGAACACCGGAAAGTGCGAAGAAAGCAGACTGAAGAACGGTGTTGGTACGCTTGCCAAGACCGATTTCGGCAGCAATGTCGATAGCGTTAACGGTGTAAAGCTGAACATTGTTGTTAGCAATATATCTCTTGGCTTCAGCGGGCATATGATGGTCAAGTTCTTCAGCAGTCCACTGGCAGTTGATAAGGAACACACCGCCGGGTTTAACATCGTTAACCATCTTGTAACCCTTGATTACATAAGAGGGGTTGTGGCAAGCAACGAAGTCAGCCTTATTGATGTAGTAAGGGCTCTTAATGGGCTTATCGCCGAAACGAAGATGGCTGATGGTAATACCGCCGGTCTTCTTAGAGTCGTACTGGAAGTATGCCTGAACATACTTGTCGGTGTGGTCACCGATAATCTTAATAGAGTCTTTGTTAGCACCAACGGTACCGTCACCGCCAAGACCCCAGAATTTGCACTCGATGGTGCCTTCTGCTGCGGTGTTGGGTGCTTCGCTTTCTTCAAGAGAAAGATGGGTAACGTCATCGTTGATACCGATGGTGAAGTGAGCCTTGGGCTCGTCCTTCTTCAACTCATCATATACAGCAAAGATACTGGAAGGAGGAGTATCCTTGGAACCGAGACCGTAACGGCCGCCGATAACCTTAGCGCTTCTGCCGCAAGCTGCAAGACCTGCAACAACATCGAGGTACAAAGGCTC
>JAZQDU010000015.1:0-46422 GCA_045546915.1 Acutalibacteraceae bacterium
ATATGGAGCAGCATCACCAACTATCGATAAGAAATATATTGAATTAGTTGAAAAAATGGGACAGGAAATGGCAAACCGTGGTCATTCACTTGTGTTTGGCGGCGGCGGTAACGGTCTGATGGGTGCCGCAGCAAGAGGTGTAAAATCCGGCGGCGGATACATTTTAGGTGTAATTCCTAAATTTTTCGATGAAGAAAATGTCGAAGCCATTTGCGATTTTTGTGATGAACTTATTCTGCCCGACACAATGCGTCAGCGTAAGCAGTTAATGGAGGATAATGCAGATGCCTTTATCATAGTTCCGGGTGGCATTGGAACATATGAAGAATTCTTTGAAATCCTAACGTTGAAGCAATTATGTCGGCACAATAAACCAATTGCACTCTATAATATAATGGGATATTATGACGATATAAATTATGCAATGGAACAGGCTATGAAGAAAAACTTTATTCGTGATAATTGTAAAGAACTATATTATGTAACGGATAAACTTGATGATTTGCTTCGTTATGTTGAAACTCCGGTTGAGAAAATAAGAACGATAAAAGAATTAAAAGATGGCTAATGTTCGACTATTTGCTTTCTTAGAAAAAACGATAGAAGTATTAATTCATTTGGCTTTTTTGATTGTGTAGTAAATTTTACGAACCTTTTTTCATTAAGTAGCAAAAACCTCTCTGCTGAAATTCAGCTGAGAGGTATATTTTTAACGGACAGTCGGGGACGCCTGTCCCTACAAATCGAATATGTTACCCCCTTATTTAATATTTAGTTTGTGTGTAGAAAAAGACCATACCTTCGAGGGTAGCGATGTTTGGGTGTGACGAAGTTTTTTAGGTTTAAGTTATTTTTGTTTTAGCACCGCAAAAGCGGAAATAACAACCGAAAACAAGTCTAAGGCCCAAACGCCGTAACCCTATGGGTATGGTCTTATTTTAACATCTGGGGGTGCCATAGCAGCACCCATATTGTTCATATCATTAATTCCGAGGTCGATGATTTTTCCTATCGTATATGCCTTTATTTTAATTGCGTCTGTTCCCTGCTCGGTCTGTTCGATAAGCACCGAGCCTGACCCTGTAACTGTCCATTGAGCCGTTGGGGTGCGTTGTCCACCATATTCAAGCGGGAATCTAAACTGCCTCTCACTACTGCAAAAATGCGAAGATGTAACCGCAATCGCCCTTTTTGCCGCACCCGATTCGACCGACATTGAAGCCATTATAATGCTTAACGCCATTGTCGAGCAAGCTCCATAAAGCCCAACAAACGGAATGCCAAAATCTCTTAATCCATAAGCACTTCCAATGCATTGATTAAGCAGGTCACCTGCAAATATAAGGTCTACCTGCTCTGCCTTAACCGAGGCTTTTTGAAGCGTTGTTGTAACCGACAGTTGTTGCAGTTTACTCTCGGCTTTTTCGAACGATTTTTCCTCAAAAAATTCATCTTTTGACTTGATATCAAAGTACTGTGCCAAAGGTCCTTCGGATTCTTTTGGCCCAACCACCGCCGAAAACGATGTGACACTTATATTTTTTTCAAGTTGCACGGTTCTGCTAAACTCACCTTTAGACATATATCTGCTCCTAAAACACATTTTTCGGCTTTATCTTCCCCTTTTAATAATGATATATTCTAATGCTCCTGCAATGATTTTGTTGAAACGATAAATATATGACGTTTTGACGGATAAACTTTTATTAAAAACCGCACTTAACGGAGGCTGAAATGCAAATTTTAAAGGTTGTTCTCACGTCGATTCTCTCAGCAGTAGCGTTGTTTTTAATTGCCAAAATAATGGGGCATAAACAAATGTCGCAACTTGATTTTTTCGACTATATTACAGGCATAACCATCGGTTCTATTGCCGCCGAACTTGCCACCGAAATTGAAGAACCCCTAAACCCGCTGATTGCCATGCTTGTTTATGGCGCAATAACGATAATTCTTACTTTCTTTACCAGCAAATTCTCTTGGACCAGAAAATATATCAACGGCACCCCTACAATTTTAATGAGCAACGGCAAAATTTACAGAGGCAATATGAAAAAGGCAAAACTGGACCTCAGCGAATTTATGGTGATGTGCCGCAAAGAAGGGTATTTTAACCTCAGCGATATTGATACCGCTGTATTTGAATACAACGGCAAACTGACTATCCTTCCGAAATCGACCAAAAGACCGCTTACACCATATGATATGAACATTATCCCACCACAGGATTTTATAAAGACAGAAATAATTATGGACGGCAGAATAATGGGCGAAAACTTATCTCGTTTGGGACTTGATGAAAAATGGCTTCTAAAAGAACTTTTAAATCGCGGTTTTGAAAGTCCCAAGCAAATTTATTTGGGTCTTTGCGACAACAACCATCAACTTACCCTTTTTACTTCGAATTAAAACGACCTGTATTTTTGTTAATATTATTCATATTTTGTGTATTTTGTATAAATTGTGGGCGGTTTTCACATTTTATTTCTGCTTTTTCACATGATATTTTTTTGTCACTTTTATTCACAAACCGTACGATATGTGGTATAATGGAAATACACGAGGTGACCAAAATGTATATTCATTATTCTCTTGTTAAATCCACCACTCATCTTATAAGCGGCGATTACATAACCTACGGCATTTGTGCAACCTGTAAATCTGCCGGTGGCAAAACAAAATATACCGTTTACGATATAACCACCAACCGCAAAAACTTAATTCAATTAATAAAACTGTGCAACAAAGAGCAATTGCACATCTGTCACCTTGCAGACGTAATTGAGGACTTTTTATATAAAAATAACGGAGAGGTTTTTTCGCCCACACCCTAAGGGAGTTGCGGTTAAAACCTCTCCATTTAATTTTATTTGTTATATGATGCCAAAAACTCTTTTAACCTTTCGGTTTTAGGACTACCAAAGACTTCTTCCGGAGTACCGCTTTCGGCAATAACGCCGTCATCCATAAAAATAATTTTGCTTGATACATCCTTGGCAAAAGCCATTTCATGAGTAACCACAACCATGGTCATGTTTTTATCAGCCAACGAACGCATAACCTTTAAAACCTCACCCGTAAGTTCAGGGTCGAGCGCACTTGTAGGCTCGTCAAAGCAAAGAATTTCGGGGTCAAGTGCTAATGCTCTTGCGATAGCAACACGCTGTTGCTGACCACCCGAAAGTTCGCAAGGATAGTTGTTTTCCTTACCTTTTAACCCAACCATCTCAATAAGTTGCAATGCCCGTTTTTCAATATTTTCGGGCGTATCCTTTTTAAGTAAATTAGGTGCTAAGGTTATGTTTTGCAACGCGGTATACTGAGGAAATAGGTTAAACGACTGAAAAACAAGACCGAAATGCAACCTTTTCTGCCTTAACTCCTCATCGCTGACCTTTTGGTTACTGTCTCCGTCAAAAATAACGGTATCATTAACCGTAATGGTTCCCTTATCGGCAAACTCAAGCGAATTAAGACATCTTAAAAGCGTTGTCTTACCGCTACCCGACGAACCGATAATCGACAGCACGTCGCCTTTTTCAATTGAAAAATCAATACCCTTCAAAACTTCAGTTTTACCGAAGCTTTTGCAAAGGTTGTTTACTTTAAGAACAGACATCAGTCACCCCTCCTTACACTTGGAAATAACTGAGTTTCTTTTCGAGTTTACCCAGCAATATAGTGAGAAGTCCGTTAAATGCAAGATAATAAACGGCTGTAAAGAATAACGGCCATATAGCACCTCTTATTCCATGAGAAACCGTTGTAAATGCTTCTGCATTCCATATAATTTCCTGCAGAGCAATTACACGTGCTAAAGACGTATCCTTAACAAGTGTAATAATTTCGTTAGACATCGGCGGCACTATTCTTTTAACCATTTGCAACAATGTAACTTTAAAGAATATTTGTGGTTTGGTCATTCCCAAAACCTGACCGGCTTCTTGCTGACCCTTTGGGACACCTTCAATACCGCTTCTGAAAATTTCGGAAAAATAACAGGCATAATTAATTATAAACGCAACCGCCGACGCAATAAATCTGCCTGTTTCGCCGCCTCCCCAAATAGGGACACCAAAAAGCAGACCCGGTCCGTAAAAAATTATAAGCAGTTGAAGCATAAGCGGACTGCCTCTAACAATCCATATCACTGTTCGTGTAAACCATTTGAGAGGTTTAAACTTACTTTTTGAGCAAAATGAAATGACCAAGCCCAACGGTAAAGCTCCCAAAAGCGTGACAAAAAACAGTTTGAGAGTTTGAACAAAACCCTCATTCAATGAGCTTATAACTATTGGAAACTGTTGCACAAATGTTTCCATCATATTTCCCCTTTCTGAGCAATAATCTTTTTATTTGCTCTGACTTTTTGACCAATTACAGTTCAAAAACAGAGAGGTATACACACGATACCTCTCTGTTTCGGCTAAGTAAAATAATGCTTAATTATTTGATTTCAATAATGTTTTCAGAAATCTTATACTGAGCAGCCAAATCCGCTATTGTGCCATCTTCATATGCCTTTTTGAGGAACTCGTTAAGTTTATCTGCTATATCAGAGCCCTGACGCATTCCAATACCATATTCCTCGCCGTTAAGTTTAAGGCCAAATGCAAGATTCTCATAATCAGTTCCTTCACCAATCATTGCGCCTGCCATAAGAAGGTCAACGATAGCTGCGTCAGCTGTGCCCGAAGCGACCTCCATCAAAGCCTTAGACTGCTTATCAACTTCAACTGTCTTAAACTCGTTTTCAACAGCCATTTCTTCGCCGGCAGAACCCTTTTCAACCGCAAAACTCAAATCTTTCATAGATGCTTCATCGGCATAATTTCCAATTACATCCTTCTTCATTACAACAACCTGAGCGTTCTTGCAATAAGGAACCGAAACATCCATAAGTTCTTTAACATCTTCGGTAATAGTCATACCATTCCAAACAAGGTCGATGTTTTTGTTTTTAAGTTCGTTTGCTTTCTGGCTCCAAGTAATCTCGACAAACTCAACTTCAACACCAAGGTACTCGGCGAAAGCTTTTGCAAGTTCAGCGTCAAAACCAATCCACTCACCGTCTTCGTTCTGATAATCCATCGGTGCAAAGTCGGTAATACCTACAACAATCTTGCCTTTTTTCTCGATGCTCTTGAGGTCGGATGTTTCACCGCAACCAACGAAACAGGCAACCATCATAAACACTGCCAAAATAATACTTAAAATCTTTTTCATAAAAAACTCTCCTTAAATTTAAAAGCGTTTGAACGCTTTAGTGTGCTACCATATTAACACACAAATACAAACTTGTCAAGTACTATTTTAATCCTTAAAAAAACAACCGACCGATTTTTATAACCGGTCGGTTGTTTTTTAGGGGTTGTTTTGAGGAGGGTATGTTCGGCAGGGTTGCGGCTCCCTTACCGAACTGTTTAAATTATATCCCATCTTTTGCGTTTTTGTGTGGATTTTTTGTGAACACAAATTTAACTTTTCTTATTAATTTTATTTTAAACAGCATATTTACCCAATTTAACGCCAAAACTAACCGTGAAAACAATGAAATGGAGATAAAAAAATGAAGGTCAAGCATAACCGCAATGAGAAAATCATAAAATTTTTAAACGGCAAAACCTTTTATGTTGTTCTATGCTTATGTTTTGTCGCCATCGGTGTTGCGATGTGGACCGGTGTAGAAACTTTTAAAAACATAAGTCAGAGCGAATTGCCCGACTACTCTACCACCGCCGAAAACAATACCCAAAGCATTCTTGAAATTTTACCAAAACCTGACACAACTTCAAAACCGTCAACCCAAAGCAAACCCCAAACCGACATTGAATCTAAGCCTGCTGAGGAAACCGCAACAACCGTTGCCAACTTTTTTATAAGACCGCTTTTAGGCGACATTATAAAAAACTTTTCCGACACAGAATTGCAATATTCCAATACCTTTAACGATATGAGACTTCACAAAGGCATTGATATTGCGGGAGATTTAAATGCCCCGGTTATGGCATCGGGTGACGGAACCGTGACCGATGTTTATCAAGATGCCCTATACGGTTGGGTGGTTAAAATAGACCACGGCAACGAAATTATTGCAAAATACTGCGGTCTTGCCTCATCTCCCACCGTAAAGAAAAACGATACGGTTGATTCCTCCAAACAAATCGGCGTTTTAGGCGAACTACCGTATGAATCAGCAGAACCGACACATCTTCATATCGAATTTACCCAAAACGGGAAGTCCGTCGATCCCTTAAAATTCT
This sequence comes from Acutalibacteraceae bacterium, assembly GCA_045546915.1. Classification (GTDB taxonomy): domain Bacteria; phylum Bacillota; class Clostridia; order Oscillospirales; family Acutalibacteraceae; genus UMGS172. The sequence continues at coordinate 6,264 of JAZQDU010000015.1, forward strand.
TTGTTTTAAAATAACACCTGCCCCCTACGGACAAAGTAACGGAAAATTCTTTATTCCTTAGTTTGTCGGGGCAATAACACCCCCAAAAGATTAAAACTTTTGGGGGTGCTGTTTATTTTAAAACATATTTTAATTGACAGAGAATATATTATGTATTAAAGTTTAATTAATCTAAAGGAGGAATATTTATGTTTAAGGAAATTACCGCAAAAGATTTAAAAGACAATATTATTGAAATGATATCCGATGAATATATGCTTATTACCGCAGGCGACAAAAACGCACATAATATGATGACTGCCTCTTGGGGATTTGCCGGCGAAGTTTGGGGTAGTGACAGTGTTTTAGCACTTGTTCGTCCTCAAAGATACACGATGGAATTTATCGAAAAACACGATTATTTCACCTTGAGTTTTTACGGAGAAAACAAAGATATCCATAAAATCTGTGGTTCAAAATCGGGTCGCGATTGTGATAAAACAAGCCTTTTAGGCCTTACTCCCGTGTATGACGGCGATGCTGTGTATTTTGGCGAGGCACGGGTTGTTTTGATTTGCAAAAAACAGTATGTCGACCGTATGAAAGAGGAGTGCTTTGTCGATAAACAACCGCTTAAATGGTACCCGGGTGCCGACTACCACTATATGATAATCGGCAAAATTGAGAAGGTACTCGTAAAAGAATAAACTAAAGACAATGCTTTTCTGAGCGGTCGCTCGCGGGGTTAAAATCATCTCCGTCGCGATAAAATTTTAAATCACGTTCAGCAATCGGCGGCAGACCTTGTGCAATCATAGGGAAATCATTTTCATTATCGGCGGTCGGCTGAATATTGTACGTTCCGTAAGTGTTAACAAGGTCCTCGCAAGTTTCGGGACACGGGTCAAACTCGGTTGCCGAAATATTAAGCGGAACCTTAAAGTTTTCTTTACTTTCAATACTTTTATCATGTGGCTGTGCCATAAAAACCATCCTTTATATCATTTTTATTAGTTTGCCCTAAAACTTTAAAAACAACAGAATTTTTAAAATATACAAAAACCTCCAAGAACAATGTCCTTGGAGGTTTCATAATATTATTTTACTTTTATTCTTCTTTTAAACTGCCTATTTTTAGTTTTTGCCAAACTTTTTCTTCAAAAGCAGCATATTTTAAAGCCAATTTTTCAAAATGTTTATCCCAAAAAACAAAGAAAGGTTTTTCAACAAAACGAATACGCAAGTAATCAATCAAGAAACATATTACAAATATAACCACAGCGCTTAAAACAGCATGCAACCATACCCAATTTGTACCGAAAACTTCAACATTTTTCAATACATCCTGCCACAGCCACTGACGCATTGTGTCACCATTAGCATGAATCAGCAAAATTCCAAAAGTTGTGGCTGACACTGTATTAATGAGCCTGCTCGGTTTTAACTTTAAATTCTTAAAAAACATAAAAGAACTGATTCCGGTTAAAAATGCCAATAGTGTATTTGAGTCGGTCACAAAAATATAAGCAAGATTTCTTCCTAATCTATGGCTTAAAAATGCACAAACGACAACTGAAACACAACACAAAAGCACACAAACCGCTGATGCAATTCCCCAAAATTTTGTATTTTCAAACAATGACTTAGGATACAAACGAATATATGATGCTGTAAAGAAAAGCACCATATACCATGACACGTAGTTCATATCAACCGACAAAAACGGGACCGTGCCGAACAAAACATATATGATTATCATCAAACCAATGAGGCGGACATGCTGTCTTTCGGTTAAATTATGTATTAAAATGTTTAAGAACGGAATACATAAAAAGAAAAGCAAGAAAGTTCCTGTGAAATTTTGAGCAACCACTGTAAATGGCAATAAAACTTTAACAAACCCTTTTAGCGTAAACGTAGCATATCCGGTCACCCAAAATATCGTGTTTATAACATATTTATAAAACATTAACTCCAAAAACAACTTGGCGAATTTTTTTACTGAAATTTTTGACGTACACATGAAATAGCCTGTAATCAACACAAAACAATTGATTCCTATTTTACCAAATGCACCCCAAACAAGCAAAAATAACGATTTCGCCGATGTAGGATTTGAAAAAATGTAGTTTTCGGTTGTTAATCCTGAGTTGACCACATAATGATGTGCGATAATCAGAAACATTGAAATAATTCTGTATAATTCAATGTTCGAATCTCTGACAGTTGCTGAACCAGATATTTTTTTGACTTTTTTTAGCATAAAATACCCCTTCCGTCATAATACAACAAAACTTGGTACTGTCCCTAAAAACAAAAAAATGCGGCTACCGAAGTAACCGCACAAAAAACGCAAACTCCGATAGTCGCCAAACTAATTATGCAAAATAGGTTTAAACCGAATCTGTCATAAAGGAATTTGCTTTTTTTCAAATTCAATCAGATTCGGATAATTAAAAAAGTATATAATATCCCTAAGGATAAAAATACTACTTTGCATATTAAATTAGTTTGGCAATATCTAGTCTACCACAAAATATTCAAAAATACAACAAAAAACTCACCTAACAAAATAGGTGAGTAAATAAAGACCTAACTATCAATAAAAACAATAGTTAGGTCTTTGGCACCCCCTACGCGAATCGAACGCATAACTAACCCTTAGGAGGGGTTTATTATATCCATTTAACTAAGGAGGCATTTATAGTTTATTCCATTTACTAAAGCGATTATTTAAAAAGCATACATTATGAGGGGTTTATTATTACGAGCGCATGCGAGTAACAGGGTTCCCGGGTACCCATTCAAAATCTTTGATTTTGTTAATGGGTGGGGTTCCTATATCCATTTAACTAAGGAGGCATTTATAATTTATTCAGTTTTAATGGGTTGTTGTTTTCCAAACAAATCGCCTTTACATTCTACAACAACCCACTTGTTTTGTCAACTTTATATATTCAATAAATTTTACATATTACCGGTATTAAGCATTAAAACGGTAAGTGCGGCGACGGGTGCAGTCTCGGCACGCAAAATTCTGGGGCCTAAGGTTGTGACTGTGGCACCTGCTTGCTCTAAATGCGACGCCTCATCCTTTGAAAACCCACCCTCGGGGCCAACGATTACAGCAGCCGTTTTTATACTTTGAGTTTGCATCGGCACACCGCCTGCTTCATAAAAAAAGAACGCCTTATCGACCGATTTTATCTCCTCTTGAACCTGCTTTAACGTAATACATGGCATAACCTGCGGTAAAATTCCTCTCCCGCTTTGGCCTGCGGCTTCATTAGCAATTTTTTGCCAACGCTCTATCTTTTTTGTAAGCGATTTTTCATCAGGTCGCGATACGCAGTTTTCAGACAACACAGGCACTACCCTGCCAACTCCGCACTCGACCGCCTGACGCACTATTGTATCCATTTTATCGCCCTTTGTCAGGCATTGATAAAGTGTCACAAAAACACTCGGTTCGGTGTCATTTTTCTTGACTTCGATTATATTTAAATCTACCCTGTCGGCAAAAACGCCCGACACTTGGCAACGGTAATCGTTACCCTTTAAATCACAAACGGTCAGTTCCTCACCAATCTTTATACGCAACGATTTAGCAACATGGCGGGCATCATCACCCTCCAAATACGGTGCATTATCGAAATTTTCTTTGAAAAAACGTGGCATTAAATTTCACCTCTAACACATTATACATCACCCAAGTCTATTTTTCAACTATTGACAAACCGACCTTCGGGTGGTTTAATATATATACTTTTAGAAGGGCGGTGACAAAATTGGAAAAGCAAAAAAGAGTAGCGGCAATTCACGATATTTCGGGCTTTGGCAAATGCTCACTTACCGTTGCATTACCGGTTATTTCGGCTGCTGGTATTGAAACCTGCCCTATTCCTACCGCCGTTTTGTCGGCACACACCGCCGTACCCGGCAACTTTACTTGCAGGGATTTGAGTTGTGACCTGCCTTCGTTTATCGAACACTGGCAAAGTTTAAATCTTACATTCAACGCTATATACAGTGGATATTTAGGCTCTAAAATGCAGGTTGACACCGTTATTGATTTTATTGAACGATTTAAAAGCAAAGACACCACCGTCATTGTCGACCCTGTTATGGCAGATGACGGCAAACTCTATAGCCTGTTCGACCATGATTTTGTTGCAGAAATGCGGCTTTTGTGTAAAAAAGCCGACATTATTGTACCCAATATAACCGAGGCACTGTTACTTGTAGGCAAGGAATACAAAAGCGGACCTTATACAAAAGAATTCATTGAAGACCTGCTTTTTGAACTGTCAAAAATCGCGGAAAAAGTAGTGTTGACCGGCGTAAGCCTTGACGATTCACACATTGGAGCCGCTTGTTTTGAAAAAGAAACCGGCGAAATACAATATTTTCTTTCCCCTTGCGTACCGGGGGTATATCACGGCTCAGGCGACGTGCTGGCAAGCGCTTTGACCTCTGCCATTGTTTTGGGCAAAAGCCTTGACGATGCGGTCAAACTCGCCGTTGATTTTACCGTCGGAAGTATTAACCGAACAGCAAACGGTTCTCAAGACCACCGTTTTGGCGTTGATTTTGAACACGGAATAGTTGATTTTGTAAAATCTTTATAAAATAAAAAATCGGGGAATTTGTAAACACACTTATTTTCGGTTAAAAACCAGCATCACAATTATATGTACAAAACCACTAACAACAGAAAAGAGAAGGCTCAAAAATGAGCCTTCTCTTTTGTTTCATACAGTTATGTACTGCTTTAAAAATAAACCTATTTTTAAAGAATCAACATTAAATTGTTATAGTTTAATTCTTTAGCCTTTTTCTGCACCGAAAACCAATCTATAATTGTCAATATACCACAAAGACCGCCTGTTAAAAGCTTTAATATACCCATACCTGTTTCACCAAGCATAAATCTATCAACACCCAAAGAGCCTAAAAACAGAGATACCAACAAAATAGTTGTAGGTTCTTTAAACTCTACTGCTGATGCCAAAGCAAACTTGCTTTCATCTGCATCGGCTAATTTTTGTTTTAAAAATACCATCTTTTCTGCAGGAAGATACTTTTGATTAGACATAATAAACATGTCAACTTTTTGTGAGTCCATTTACAAATTCCACCCTTTTGTTTTGATTTTATATCATAATTCTATTTGAATTATAACCAATTAAAAATTCTTAAAATGTTAAAGACAAACGATATAATTGACAAAATTAAGTATATAAAAATTTCTGTTTTTTTAATTTTTATATTTCTTATATCACAAAAAACTATACGAAAAAACATAATAGTTAAAAAAATGAACATAGGATTACTGTTAAAAGCATTAATAATATTGCCATTTAAAAAATATATCCATGCATGAGTAACCCCACATGCCGGACAAGTTACCTCGAATAAACTCAAAATAGGACAACCAAAATTAAAAACTAAAATCAAAAATAAAATTAATACTATAATTTTAAAAATTCTTAACATTGGTATATTCCACCTCGTAAAGTACAAAATTAATATACCATAGTATTTTTACTATGTCAAGCATTAATGTACAATAGTATTGTACTTTTTGTAAAGGATATGTTTATATGTTAGGTGATAAAATCCGCGAAATTCGCTTGGCTAAAAAAATAAGTCAGGTGGAATTAGCTAGAATACTCGATGTGACTAAGCAAAGCGTATCAAATTGGGAAAATGAAAATATTCAACCATCTATAGAAATGTTATCTAAAATAGCAGATGCTTTTAATGTTTCTACTGATTTTCTGCTGTCTCGTGACGATAGAAGGTATTTAGATGTGACAGGTGTTTCTGAGGAATTAATACAAAATCTCCAATCAATTATTGATAAAATTAGAAATTAAAAGTTTATAGACTGATATTAAACACGATAAAAAAAAGAAGACTCGTTTGTTTATACGAGTCTTCTTTTTGTCCATTAAGTGATACTCCATTAAGAATATAACGCTAACGCCAAGCGATTATTAATGCTCTGCTTTCCAGATTTCTGCCTTTTCAGCCGAGATGCTCTTAATATTTTCTTTTTTATATGGAGATTTTTCTCCGCCGTTCATGTAAAGAAAATATTTGCCATCGGGGGTCATGTAAAGGCTTTCCTCATAACCATCAGGCTGTCCGAACTCACCGGCAGTATACTTTTTAATAAGTTGTGCCGTCTCGGTGTCATACTCGCGTTTACAGATGATTTTTTTCATAAATTATTCTCCTTTTTTTTATTAAATTTATTATAACCAAAATTATAATACAAAACTAAATTTATTTTTCAACGTATTTATAATCAGGATAATTCCGACAGTCATAACTTTCTTTTGAAAAATCAATAGTCACACCGTTTATAATAACAACGGTGTAATCCTCCCAACTAATCATATTGGCAGTTTCACCAATCTGCCAATAAATAGTTCTTTTTTCTCCCGTACTGTCACGGCAGACTTCAGCCCTGATTCCCGCAGGATTATGCTTGGTTTGGGGCACCTCGTAAAACAAAACGTGATATCCGCCTTTTTGTTGGTCAAAAACATATTTTTGATCGGAAAATCTGTAATTTGCACCCTGCTCTTCATCAATATGATAAGGTATGGGTGTGCCTTGAGGCAGATTTTCAAGACTGTAATAAAACGCATCTTTTACAAAGTATGTAACATTGGCAATAACCACCAAAACGGTTAATAACGCCAACAACATACACGCTTTCCTCTTCATACAAAGCCTCCCGTTATTTTACGACCTTGAGTGAAATATCGAATGCCTTGACCGAATGGGTTAACGCTCCTATAGATATAATATCAACCCCTGTTTCGGCTACGGGTCGTATGGTTTCGGCAGTAATATTTCCCGATGCCTCCAAAAGCGCCTTGCCGTCTGCCATCAAAACTGCTTTTTTCATGGTTTCACAATCCATATTATCAAGCATAATTATTTCACAGCCGGTTGTCAAAGCCTCTTTAACCTCGTCAAGTGTTCGGGTTTCAACCTCGATTTTTACCGTATGACCGATTTTTTTGCGAAGTGTTTGCACAGCCAAGGTTATACTTCCGCAAGCATCAATATGATTATCTTTAAGCATGGCAGCATCTGACAGATTAAAACGGTGATTTTTGCCACCACCGCAAGTGACAGCATACTTTTGCAATGCTCTAAGTCCCGGTAATGTTTTTCTCGTGTCGGTAACCGTAGCGTTGGTTCCTTCTACAAGTTTTACTGCCTCATTAGTCATGGTTGCAATACCCGACATATGCTGAATAAGGTTAAGTGCTGTACGTTCACCCTTTAACAGAAGTGCCGTAGGTCCGCAAATTTCGGCTATAATATCACCTTTTTTAACCCGCTCACCATCATCTATATATTTTTTAAAGGTAAAACCACCCAGCAACTCGAACACACGAAGGGCAACTCCAACTCCACAGACAATACCCTCTGCTTTGGCGATAAAACGTGCTGTTGAAACAAAACTTTCATCTAACAGGTTGTCCGCTGCCATATCGATATAATTTATATCCTCCATTAAGGCGGTTTTTATTATGTCATCAACGTAAAATTGCAACATTACTGTGCAACCTCCTTCAATATAATCGAGGCAACCGTTGCAAGACTCTTAGCCTCAATATAATCATTGGTTATTTCAAACCGATGATTTGTAAGCCTTAATGCTATATCTTCAACCTCGCGGCGGTATTTTCTTGCAGCCTCAGGGTTGGGTATTACAAAGTGGCATTTTTGCATTATATTTCGTATCGACGTTCTGGTGCCAGTCGGCATGGGCGCACCGTCAACCGAATAAGACGGCACTTTGCCAAACACCGAAGTATCATTAAAACTGCGGTTTATATCCTCAGCGGCACGTCGTCCAAAAACAAGCGCCTCCAACAACGAGTTAGACGCAAGACGGTTTTTACCATGAACTCCGGTATGCGAACATTCTCCTACCGCATAAAGTCTGTTAATCCTCGTTCGGCTGTTAAGGTCAACATTTATTCCACCCATAAGATAATGATGTGTTGGGAAAACAGGAATAAGTTCCTTAGTTATGTCTACACCTTCAAGTTTACAACGCTCATATATCATTGGGAATCGGTCGCATATAAACTCCGGCGAACGGTGAGTAATATCAAGATAAAAACGGTCACTACCGGTTCTGCGCGATTCAAGTATAATGCTCCTTGAAACAACATCTCTGGGTGCCAATTCAAGCCGTTCGTCATAACGGTGCATAAAGCGTTCGTGGTGGCAGTTTACAAGATACGCTCCCTCGCCTCTTACCGCCTCGCTTATAAGAAAACGTTCACGACAGTTATCCCCTGCAAAACCGGTGGGATGAAACTGTATATAGTGCAGATTTTCAATTTTTGCACCGAGAGTATGTGCCAAAGCAATTCCGTCACCCGTTGCAACCGATGAGTTAGTAGTATATTTATACATTCTTCCCAAACCGCCGGTAGCGATTATAACAAACGACGCCGAAACACTAACAAGTTTACCGTCCTTTAAAAGTGTAGCATGATATCCGTTATTAGCCTCATCAAGAAAAGCAATTGAAGTATGCTCAGAAATATCAATATTCGGCAGTTCCTTAACCGCGTTTATAACGGTTCGCATAAGTTCTTCTCCCGTGGTATCACGGTGATGAACAATCCTGCGGCGACTATGACCGCCTTCAAGCGTTGCATGAATATGACCGTCTTGTTTATCAAACTCGGCACCCAGTTCCATCATGCGTCTGACATCCTGAGGACCTTCCTTAACCAGTACCTCAACCGCCTCGGGCCGATTTTCAAAACCGCCTGCAATCATAGTGTCTTCAATGTGAAGGTCAAAACTGTCATTAACAGTATCAAGTACGGCGGCGACGCCACCTTGCGCCAAGTTACTGTTACAAAGCCTCAAATCACGTTTGGCAACAACAAGAGCATTTATTCTGCTGTCAAGATTATAAGCGGCATAAAGGCCACTAAGCCCCGCACCGACTATTATAACGTCATATTTATCCTTCATACAAAACGCCTCTTGAATCAACCTCAAATGTTTATGATATTATATCACAGTTTTTTAAAAAAGAAAAGAGTTAATTTAAAGCAAAAAAACAACCGCCCTTTTGGGCGGTTGCTGTTTTGTGTCGGCATTACCTATTTTCCCGGGCCGTCGCCAGCCAAGTATTTTCGGCGCAAATGAGCTTAACTTCCGTGTTCGGGATGGGAACGGGTGGACCCTCACCGCAATCAACACCGACTTGCAATCGTTTTTTACGCTCGACCGACTGCTATCTTTATGAGCGCAAGTGGTATGATATCACACCTTTTTAAAAAATGCAAGTGTTTTTTTGAATTTTTTAAAAATTTTTTTAAATCACTCCATTTTGTGCTGATAAATCGGGCATACTTGCCGAAAAATTATAAAATCTTAACTCCTCGCGAGCGTAAATCGCAAACGATGCCAACGCAAACGGAACAACAAACAACATTGGCAACACTAAAATACACAACAAAAACCACCCAATAAAACTTGCAACAAAACCTACCAGTTTAAAAAGTTTGCCTTTTGTAAGTTTTACCGAATACGAAATCATCGAATTGGCTGAAAGTTCCGGTTGTTCGAAAAGCGCTACAAAGAAAAGCGCATATCTCGAACACCAAAACAAAAAGAGAAAACTTCCTGCAAGTTCAAAAAAGTATTCTAACGGGAAAATTCCCGAAATTATGACCGGCATGGAATATCCAAAGGCATTATAAAGTTCGGGCGTAGTCAAAAGACTGCACAACGCATACGGCAAAAAGCATACAATTGCTCCTAAAATTACGCGTAAAAGCAAAAAGAACGACACCGAAACGACTTTTAAAAAGCGTTTTCCCGATGAAAAATAATAAAAGACATCACCGATTGCACAATTTTTGCCTTGTATTAACATCCAAAACCATCGCAAAACTCCGAAAACAAACGGTGTATACAATAAAAGACCATACAAAGACGAAAAAACAGTTATACCTGCTCCCGCCACCACGCTGTACTTTGGCAACGCGGTAGGCTCAAGCACCGACCAAACTGTATCAACCCTGAAAACGGTTGTAAGTATCGCCTGCAAAATAACATCAAGCAACGACAAAGCCACCATGGTCATAGAAACCGCTATCGCTTCGGGCCAATGGTTTTTTAAGGCTTGTTTAGCACAAACTTTAATTTCGGTAGAGCCGAGTTGCATACTTTTCCCCCAAACGAATGATTTATGTGCATTATACCAAACTGCAACCAAAAAGTAAACACACCTTTGCAAAAACTTACAGTTTGTTCACACTAACACCTATTTATATATATAATACTTGACAATAAAAGATATTGCGGTTAAAATACTATACTGGTTATTTATTTAGTTTTCATTATTTTAGGCATTTTACCATGTAAAATATTCCGTTTTGTGATATTTTTTATGTAAATATATAAAAATACAAAAAAACCTTGATTTTATGCAGATTTTGTGTATAATTATGAATATATCAAAAGTTTTTTGTATATTTATGCTTTGTTTGCGGAAAGGACGGTATAAAAATGTATAAGGTGTTTATCGACGGACGTGAAGGTACAACAGGTCTTCGCATTATCGAAAGGTTACAAAACCGAAAAGATATTGAACTTATGCTTATTGACGAAGCGCTAAGAAAAGACCCCGAAGAACGCAAAAAATATCTCAACGCTTGTGATATCGCTTTTCTTTGTTTGCCCGATGTTGCCGCTATCGAAGCCGTTTCAATGATTGAAAACCCAAACGTAAGAGTTATTGACACTTCGACTGCTCATCGTACCAATCCCCAATGGGTATATGGTTTTCCCGAACTTTATACAGAACTTGCCGAGAAATTACCCACCGCAAAAAGAGTTGCCGTGCCGGGATGTCACGCAAGCGGTTTTAACGCTCTAATCGCACCCCTCACAGAGGCAGGTGTTCTGAGTTGTGACGCGTTGCTCACTTGTTTTTCACTTACCGGTTACAGTGGCGGCGGCAAAAAAATGATTGCCGAGTATGAAAACGACAAAAGTGACGAACTTTATAGCGGAAGAATTTACGCTTTAGGTCAGACCCACAAACATTTGCCCGAAATGGCTGCTATTTGCAAACTTAAGAACAAACCAGTTTTCTCCCCTATTGTTGACGATTATTATAGCGGTATGCTTGTAACAGTGCCGTTTTTTGGTTGCCAAGTAAGCGGTGGAATTGAAGCGGTAAAACAGACTTATATTAATAAGTATAAAAACTGTAAGTTTATTGATGTTTCAAGTTTAGAGGGTGATTCCCCTGCGCTTCTCGGTTCAAACAATTTATCGGGTAAGGATTATATGGAAATTTTTGTTGAAGGCAACGAAGAACGCTTTACTGTATCGGCAAGGTTTGATAACTTAGGCAAAGGCGCTTCGGGTGCAGCCGTAGAGTGTTTGAATATTATGTTAGGCGTTGACCCTGCAACGGGGCTTGATTTTTAAAGGAAGAGGATTTTTTAAAATGACTACTATAAACGGCGGAATTTGTGCCGCAAAAGGTTTTAAAGCAAGTGGTGTTCACTGTGGAATACGTAAAAACAAACTTAAAAAGGATTTATCACTCATTATTAGTGAGAAAAAGGCAGTTGCTGCTGCAACCTATACAACCAATCTTGTAAAAGGTGCTCCTTTGACCGTTACTAAAAACAATATTTCTGATGGCTTTGCCCAAGCCATTATTTGCAACAGCGGTAATGCCAACACCTGCAACGCAAACGGAATAGAAATTGCAGAAGGTATGTGTGAACTGGTCGAAAGGTACACAGGCATTAGCGCAAAAGATGTTATCGTAGCATCTACCGGTGTTATCGGCCAACCACTTGACATTACACCTATTGCAAACGGTATGCCTGAGTTAATAAACACCCTTAAATACGACGGAAGCCTTGATGCTGCTGAAGGCATTATGACTACCGATACTCGTATTAAAGAAATCGCCGTTAAGTTTACTGTGGGCGGTAAAGAATGTATTATAGGCGGTATTGCAAAAGGTTCCGGCATGATTCACCCCAATATGGCTACCATGCTTGTATTCATCACTACCGACTGCAACATAACCCACGAAATGTTAAGTAAAGCACTGTCAAGTGACGTAAAAGACTCATTTAATATGGTTAGTGTTGACGGTGATACTTCGACTAACGATATGTGTTGTGTTATGGCAAACGGAATGGCAGAAAATGATATTATCGACACAAGCGACAGCGCAGATTTTGCCGAATTTAAAAAGGCTTTGTTTGCCGTTACTTCTTATCTTTGCAAAATGATTGCCCGTGATGGTGAGGGTGCTACAAGACTTATTGAGGTCAACGTAGACGGTGCGAGTGACGTTGCTACTGCTAAAACAGTTGCCAAATCGGTTGCTTGTTCTTCACTCCTTAAAGCCGCTATTTTTGGTGCCGATGCCAACTGGGGCCGCGTGCTTTGTGCCATTGGTTACAGCGGCGCAGACCTTGACGTAAACAAGGTTGACGTTGCTTTTTGCAGTAAAGCAGGCAAAATAGACGTTTGCAAAAACGGTGCCGGTGTGGATTTTAGTGAAGAAACTGCAAAAACCATTCTTTTAGAAGAAGAAATTAAAATTCTTATTTCATTAAACTCAGGCGACGCTACTGCTACCGCTTGGGGTTGCGACCTTACTTATGATTATGTAAAAATTAACGGAGATTACAGAACTTAAGAACAATTAAAACAGTTTCTACAAAAAGGTGATTAAAATGGATATTAACAACGCGCAAAGAGCCCAAATATTAACCGAGGCTCTGCCCTACATACAAAAATACAGCGGAAAAATCGTTGTGGTAAAATACGGCGGTAACGCTATGATTAACGATGAACTTAAAAACGCCGTTATGCACGATATTGTTTTGATGTCGCTTATCGGTGTTAAGGTTGTTCTCGTTCACGGTGGCGGTCCTGAAATTTCGGGCATGCTTAAAAAAATCGGCAAAGAGTCGGTTTTTGTTGACGGACTCAGGGTTACCGACGATGAAACTATGGACGTTGTTCAGATGGTGCTTTCGGGCAAAACCAATAAAGACCTTGTAAACCTTTTGCAAACCACCGGTGGTAAGGCTATTGGTCTTTGCGGTGTTGATGGCCATATGATTAAAGCCGAACGACTTGATGATGTTCATGGTAATGTTGGTGAAATCACCGATATTGACGCCACTCCTATTATAGACTTGCTTGAAAAAGGTTATATTCCCGTTGTTTCAACAGTTGGTTGCGATGAAAACGGAAATGTTTACAACATTAATGCCGACACTGCTGCCGCAAGAATTGCTGGTGAACTCAAAGCCGAAAGCTTTATTGCCATGACCGACATTGCAGGCCTCATGAGAGATAAAGACGACCCCGATTCGCTTATTCGTGTACTTAATGTTAGCGAAGCGGCTATGCTTATTAAAAATGGTGTTATTCAAGGCGGTATGATTCCTAAAGTTGAATGTTGTGTTGAGGCTATTCGTCGAGGCGTTGAAAAAGTTTTTATTATCGACGGACGTATCCCCCACGCAATTCTTATTGAAACCTTGACCGATGAAGGTATCGGTACTATGTTTGTAGGAAAGTAATATGAAACATTTTAAGAATTTAGACAATGAATATGTTGCCGGTACTTACGGCAGATTTGACCTCGAACTCGTTTCGGGCAAAGGTGCTGTACTTTGCGACGTTGACGGCAAAGAATATATTGATTTAGGTAGCGGTATTGCCGTTAATATTTTTGGTATGGCCGACGATGAATGGATTAAGGCTATTACAAAACAGGCTGCCTCTTTGCAACATACCTCTAACCTTTATTATTCAAAACCTTGCGCACTTCTTGCAAAGGCTTTGTGCGAAAAATCAGAAATGAAAAAGGTGTTTTTCGGAAATTCCGGTGCCGAAGCAAACGAATGTGCAATAAAGGTTGCAAGAAAATATTATTCCGATAACCACGGCGGTAAAGAGGGCAAGATAATCTGCCTTAAAAACAGTTTTCACGGCAGAACAATCACAACCCTTTCGGCTACGGGACAAGACGTTTTCCATAAGGATTTCGGCGCTTTTACTCCGGGTTTTCAGTTTATCGACGCTAACGACTGCGATGCTCTTGTAAACGCTGTTGATGAAACAACCGCCGCCGTTATGTTTGAGCCTATTCAAGGCGAAGGCGGAGTAAATCCCCTCGATAAAGACTTTGTTAAGCTTATTAAAGAACTTGCCGATAAATTCGGTTTCCTTATTGTTGTTGACGAAGTGCAAACCGGTAACGGCAGAACGGGTAAATACTTCGCAATTGAGCATTTTGGCATTAAACCCGACGTTATTTCGACCGCAAAAGGTCTTGGCGGCGGACTTCCTATTGGTGCTTGTCTTTTGGGTGAAAAATGTGTCGACACCCTAAAACCCGGCGACCACGGAAGCACTTTTGGCGGCAACCCCGTGGCTTGTGCAGGAGCACTCAGCATTGTAAACCGCATTGACGATGCGCTAATGCAAGAAGTTACTAAAAAGGGCGAGTTTATAAGAAATAAATTAGCCGGTGCAAAAGGCATTAAATCCATTGCAGGTATGGGGCTTATGTTGGGGATAGAAGTTGACGGCGATGCAAAACAGATTGTTAGTGAATGCATCAAAAAAGGCGTTATTCTTCTTACTGCCAAGCAAAAAGTCAGACTTTTGCCACCACTTAACATAACTTACGAGCAATTAGATAAGGCTCTCGACATTTTTAAGGAGGTTGTCTCACAATGAATCATCTTTTAAAACTTTCTGATTTAAGCAGCGCTGAAATTGAAGAGGTTTTAAACCTTGCAGACCAATTGAAATACGAACAAAAGCACGGCACCGAACATCACTACCTTAAAGGTAAAACCTTGGGTATGATTTTCCAAAAATCTTCTACCCGTACACGTGTTTCGTTTGAAACAGGAATGTATCAATTAGGCGGTCAGGCATTGTTTTTAAGTTCACGCGACCTTCAGATTGGTCGTGGCGAACCCGTAGAGGATACTGCTCGTGTTTTATCCCGTTATTTAGACGGTATTATGATTAGAACCTTTGCCCAACAAGAGGTTGAGGATTTGGCAAAATACGGCTCTATCCCCATAATTAACGGCCTTACCGATTATTGCCACCCCTGTCAAGTTCTTGCTGACCTTATGACCATCAGAGAGCATAAAGGCGAACTTAAAGGACTTAAAATGACCTTTGTTGGTGACGGCAACAACATGGCAAACTCACTTATTGTTGGCGGTATAAAAATGGGTATGGAAGTAGCAGTTGCTTGTCCTAAAGGCTATGAACCCGATGCCGATATTTGCAAATGGGCAGACGCTAACGGCAAGTTCACCTGCACCGAAGATATTGCCGCCGCCGTTAAAGACTCTGACGTTGTATTTACTGACGTTTGGGCTTCGATGGGTCAAGAAGAAGAAAAAGCCATTAGAGAAAAGGTGTTTAAAGAATATCAGGTTAATGAAGACTTTATGGCTTTGGCTCACAAAGACGCTATGGTTCAGCATTGCTTACCTGCTCACCGTGGCGAAGAAATCACTGCCGAAACCTTTGAAAAACACGCAGACGAGATTTTTGACGAGGCAGAAAACCGCCTTCACGCTCAAAAAGCCGTTATGGTGCTCACCATGGGAGATAAAAAATAATTTTTGCAAAAGTGAACAAAAGTTGCACAAATTTGTGCAACTTTTGTTGTTTTTAGGGGATATGTAGAAGGACTTTGCCTTACTATATTAAAGGAATATAAAAAATGACTTTGGAAAACTTCAATTACCGCACAGATCCCCTGTTTTTAAGAAATCAATTCGATTCAACCGGAAGTGGCAGTTTCAAAATCCCTACTATTCCCAAGACATGTCTAACGAATGACGATTTTATCAATTTGCTTCTGCTCGGTTTTGATAGGGCCAACGCCGATGATGAAAAAATGACCGAACGAACGCCCACGCCCTAAGGGACAGTATTTCCTTGAAAATACGAAATTTTGACACAATACTCCTAAAAATTATATCTCTTATATTCTTGGAGAGTTGCCTTTACCAAAAGATAGTGGTATAATTATAAAAAGAGAATATATTCCATCGCTTTTGGAAGAAAAAGGCATGGGCAGTGCCTATGGCGGAGAATGGCAACCGAAAAAAGAAGAGGATAAGCGTTTTTTAGGCAAACCAGGTGAGATTAAGAAAACAATATCAAGAAGTGGCTATCCCTCGGGCGCACCCGAATTTAAACATTACAAGGAACAATATACTATGAATAAAAATATAATTGCTTTTGATGAGTTGGCTTTTGAATCGGCTGCGGAATTAAAATGGTTGCTTTCTTGCAGATGCGAAGTTGAGTTTATATGGAAGGGCAAAGCGTATTCCATAACTCACTTCGGCGGACATCATTGTATTTGCGAAGGTCATTATTTAAAGGATGGCAAAGCATATAATTTATTTAGTCACAGCGAATACGATATATCAAACGCTTTTGAAAGCGACGACCTTGATGAAATCATGAATTTTGAGATCGAAGGTGACAAGCTTCGCGATATCGCGACAAAAATCGGCGTTGTTGACAGAACCTTGTAAAGTCAAAGCTGTCATGGTGCTCACCATGGGAGATAAAAAATAATTTTTGTAAAACTAAAAGGCACTACGCAACTTTCTTTGCGTAGTGCCTTTGTTTTAAATTTTTACCTTATTCCGTAGTTTTCAATTACGTAGTCCATATCTTTGTCGCCACGGCCGGAAAGGTTTATAAGAATTGAGCCATGGTCCATAGTTTTGGCAAGTTTCATACCGTATGCTACTGCATGAGAACTTTCAATTGCAGGGATAATACCCTCCATTTTAGAAAGTTTAAAGAAAGCGTCGATGGTTTCTTCATCATCAATAACATCGTACTTGACACGGCCTAAATCTTGCAAGAATGCGTGTTCAGGGCCCGAAGACGGATAGTCAAGACCGCTTGCTACCGAATAAACGGGCGCAGGTTCGCCATTTTCGTCTTTAAGCATTATACTGTTAAATCCGTGCATAATACCCTCAGTGCCGTATTTAAGGCTTGCGGCATGGTCGCCAAGTTTTGGGCCTCTGCCTAAAGGCTCAATGCCGTAAATATCAACAGGGTCATTAAGGAAACCTGCAAAAAGACCGGCAGCGTTACTTCCGCCACCAACACAAGCAACAATGCTTGTTGGTAAATGGCCTGTCATTTCAATAAACTGCTCTCTTGCTTCAATGCCAACAACACTCTGGAAATCGCGCACCATCATAGGAAACGGATGAGGGCCTAAAACCGAGCCAATGCAGTAAATACAATCGTTATACTCCTTGCTGTAAGCGTCAAAAGCAGCGTCAACAGCCTCTTTTAAGGTTGCAAGACCATGAGTAACCTCGATAACGTTGGCACCCAATATCTTCATACGTGCAACGTTGGGAGCCTGTTTTTTAATATCAACAGAACCCATGTAAATATCACATTCAAGGCCAAAATAAGCGGCAGCAGTTGCCAAAGCAACACCGTGCTGACCCGCACCCGTTTCGGCGATAACCTTTTTCTTGCCCATATATTTTGCAAGCAAAGCCTCGCCCATACAATGGTTGAGTTTATGTGCGCCTGAATGGTTAAGGTCTTCTCTTTTTGCATAAAGTTGAACCTTGCCGCCCAAATAATCAGAAAGTCTTTCAAGATGGGTTACGGGAGTAGGTCTGCCTTGGAACTCTTTTCTGATTCTGCGAAGTTCGGCAATAAACTTTCTCGACTGGCAAATAGAAAAATATGCCTCGGTAATCTCGGCCATAGCGTTTTTAAGTTTATCATCTATGTATGCGCCGCCGTATTTGCCAAAATAGCCCTCTTTATCGGGATAGTTATTAAAATAAGTTTCAAAATCAACATTGTTAAGTTTCATTTTTAATTCCTCCAAAATATACGTTATTATACCTTATTTAAACCAACTTGTCAATTACAGGCTTGCGCCATCGTTTTGTAAACAACTTCATAAAAACCACCTAAAAACAAAAAAATCTTGCCCCTAAAATAAGGGACAAGACATTAAAAATCCTGCGGTACCACCCAAATTGACGAAAAAATCGCCCACTTAAAACCCTGTACTTAAAAATACAAGTCGCACTGTAACGGTTGCATTCCGTCGGCTTCTACTAAGGTTTCCCCTTTCGGCCGCCCTCATGGGTCCATTCGCCAAAATTTTTGCTACCGTCATCCCACCGCCGACGGCTCTCTTAAAACAAATAAAAAAGGCTACTATTCCCAATCGTAGGTTTCTCTTTTTTTGAATAATACCACCGTCGACAAAAAATGTCAAGCAATTTTTAAGCCAAACCACAAATACATTACTGCATAAATTATAGGTTGATGCAACATATAAATCAGCAACGTGTGTCGGCCGATAAAGGCTAACGGCGGTACCAAATTGCATTTAAAAACCCGAGGCGCCTTGCCCGATTTAAAAAATCTGCCTAAAAACGCACCTGCCAAAAACATAAAAATCCACGGCATTAAAGGATAATAATCGGCAGAAAAAATGTGCACATCAAACCCTAAAACAAACAACAAAAAATTTTGTGGCACCGCCATTAATGGAAGTTTTAGAGCATCGAAAAATCCTACAAAGCCATATGCCAAACGATAGGTAAACGCAAACATTAAAAGGCAAATAGGAAAACCGGCAGCAAAGGGTATTTTTTCAATTGCCTTACCCAAAAGTCCATAAAGCAACATAGCAACACCGAAAAAATGCAATATTCCAAAAACAATTATGCTTTCGCGAATAAAAACGGCAGTTACTGCGGTAATTACTAGCCCTAACGCAAAGGTTTTGATACCTCTTTTTATATTGCTTCGGCTAAAACAACAGGAAATTCCCGAAATAAGCACCAATACCGATACAAAACAGTCCCGAAAAACATCCATTCCGTAAGACCTGAAAAAAGCATAGTTGCCGCCAAAAAGTTCACTTAAATTATAAAGTACATGATAAACAACAACAAGAATTATACAAACCCCTCTTATATTATCAAGCAAATGCCATCTTTGATTGTTGGTTTCGATTAACGTTTTACTGTCGGTCATAGCGTTCTCCTTTTTAATCATGTATTTAGTGTAGCATTTTTATAAGTTGCCGTAAAGAGTTTTTACAAAAAAATAGGCTTTTGTTTTGAAAACACAAAAATTTATGCTATAATAAAGTAAAATCTCAAAAGAGGTGATTTTTTTGATATATACTGTTACTTTCAACCCCGCCATAGACTATTGTTTAACCTTACCTTGCCTTTTACAAGGCGAAATTAACCGCTCGACCGACGAGAAAATATTTGTTGGCGGTAAAGGCATAAACGTTTCACTTGTCTTAAAAGAATTTGGTTTTAATTCAACTGCACTCGGTTTTGTTGCAGGGTTTACGGGTGGATATATTGAAAATGAACTAAAAAATGCCGACATTAAAACAGACTTTGTGCATTTAAAAAGTGGTTTCTCACGCATTAATGTTAAACTTCGCAGTGCACACGAAACCGATATAAACGCTTTGGGACCAAACATTTCACCCGAAGAATTAAACGAATTTTTATTGAAAATTGACGCTTTGAAAGACGTCGACATCCTTATCCTTTCGGGAAGTATACCGAAAACTTTACCCGACGATATGTATAGCCAAATACTTTTAAAACTTAAAAATAAATCTGTAAAAACGGTGGTAGATGCCCAAGGAGACCTACTCAAAAACACCCTTGAATACCATCCATTTTTAATAAAACCCAATCACAAGGAGTTATCGGAAATTTTAAAAACACCCATTAACACATTAGAAGATGCCTTAATGGGTGCCGAAAAATTGCAACAAGCAGGCGCTTTAAACGTTCTTGTAACCTTGGCAGAAAAAGGTGCTGTTTTGCTTGACCAAAACGGCAACCGATACAAAATTACTGCGCCAAAAGGAAAACTTATAAACTCGGTCGGCGCAGGCGACTCTACCGTTGCAGGTTTTATTTCGGGATATTTAGCCACGAAAGATTTTAACCACGCGCTGAAATTAGGTATAGCATCGGGTAGCGCGACAGCCTTTAGCGAAGGGCTTGCCGGCGCAAAAGAAATTACCGATTGCTTTAACACAATAAACAAATAAAAAAGCTGTGTACCCAAAAGTACACAGCTTTTTTTATAATTTAATCGAATCGGCATACTCACAAGCTGCAATAGCGGCAACAGCTCCGTCGCCCGAAGCAGTTGCTACCTGTCGAATAGATTTTGTGCGGCAGTCACCTGCTACAAAGAAACCTTCTCTTGATGTCTTGCAATCCTCACCCGCTATTATGTATCCTCTCTCATCGATATCAACAAGATTCGATACAATTTCATTTTGCGGTATAAGACCAATTGCAACAAACATACCGTCAAGTTCTAAAGTGTGTTGCTCACCGTCATTGTTTTTAACCACAATGCCTTTGAGTTCATCTTCACCAATAAGACTTTCGACAACAGTGCCGAGTACAACCTCAACATTGGCTTTTTCTTTCAATTTTTCTTGCAGTTTGGCTTCACCGGTAAGAAAATCAAGATTTTGAATAACAATAACCTTTTTTGCCAAATCAGAAAGCAAAATTGCCTCTTGCAAAGCCGAGTTTCCTCCGCCTATAACGGCTACTGTTTTGCCCTCATAAAAAGCGCCATCGCACACCGCACAAAACGAAATACCGTTACCAACAAGATTTTCTTCATTTGGAAGACCTAAAAGGCGGTGCTTTGCGCCGGTAGCAATAATGACCGATTTGCCCTCAAAATCGCCCGAATCGGTATGAACAGTTTTGAGTTTTCCGTCGGTAATCGACAAAACTTCAGCGCATTCAACCTCGGCCTCTTGTCCTAAAACCTGTTCAACCAATTTTTCAGCAAACTCGTTACCCGTTACCTCGGCAAAACCGGGGATGTTTTCAACCTTGGGTGAATAGGTTATTTGACCACCAAAACTGCCCTTTTCTATTACAAGCGCAGATTTATTTGCCCTCTTAGCATAGAGGGCGGCGACAAGCCCTGCAGGGCCGCCGCCGACAACTATAACATCATACATAATTTTTCTTTATGCTCCCAACATTTTCTTGATATCGGAAACACCGGCAAACTTAGAAACAACACCGTCTTTAACAACTACAAGAGTGGGTGCCTGTTTAATTCCAAAAGAAGTTGCCATATCAGCATGCTCGTTAGCAAGCAATTTTTCATACTTAAAGCCTGCCTTATCAAGCAAAGCGCATGCTATTTTGCAGTTGGGGCAAGTAGCAGTTGTGAAAAGCCAAACACCATCGTTTGCCTTGTTTTCACAAGCACAAGTTTCTTCTGCCTTTACAACACCATCACGTGTAAGTTTAGAATTGGCAATATCATAAACCTTGCGGTCTTTATACTCCTGAGATTTACCGTCGTTCCAGTTCTGAACAGGACGATAGTAACCGGTAATACGGCTATAAACCTCGGTCTTTTCACCACATTCGGGGCAGGTATAAGCCTCGCCTGCGATATAACCATGGTTTTTACATACCGAGTAGGTAGGAGACATGGTATAGTAAGGAAGTTTATAGTTTTCAGCAATCTTTCTTACAAGGTTTGCTGCTGCCTTCCAATCGGGAAGTTTTTCACCCAAGAAGGCATGGAAAACAGTACCCGAAGTGTAAAGAGTCTGCAATTCATCCTGAACGTCAAGTGCCGAGAAAATATCAGCAGTATAACCAACAGGCAAGTGTGAACTGTTAGTGTAGTAAGGAGTCTCGCCCTCACCTCTGCCGGCAGTAATAATGTCAGGATAATGCTTAAGGTCGTGCTTTGCAAGACGGAAAGCGGTCGACTCTGCAGGAGTAGCTTCCAAGTTATAAAGGTCACCATACTCAACCTGATAGTCGGACAAGCGCTCACGCATATGGTTAAGAACATCTTTAGTGAACTGCTGAGTCTTTTCATTGGTAAGGTCAGCCCCTAACCACTTAGCGTTAAGACCAACCTCGTTCATACCAACAAGACCAATTGTTGAGAAGTGGTTATTAAAGGTGCCAAGATATCTCTTGGTGTAGGGATAAAGACCTGCATCAAGCAACTTGGTTATAACAGTACGTTTTACTTTAAGTGAACGTGCCGAAATATCCATCATTTTATCAAGTCTTGCATAGAAATCTGCTTCGTCTTTAGCAAGATAAGCGATTCTCGGCATATTGATAGTTACAACGCCGACAGAACCGGTCGACTCACCGCTACCGAAGAAACCACCCGATTTTTTACGGAGTTCTCTAAGGTCAAGACGGAGTCGGCAGCACATCGAACGAACATCCGAAGGTTCCATATCGCTGTTGATATAGTTAGAGAAATAAGGTGTGCCGTATTTTGCGGTCATTTCAAAGAGAAGCTTATTGTTCTCGGTTTCAGACCAGTCAAAATCACGAGTAATTGAATAGGTAGGAATAGGATACTGGAATCCACGGCCGTTAGCATCGCCTTCAATCATGATTTCGATAAACGCACGGTTTACCATATCCATTTCGGCCTTACAATCTTTATACTTGAAGTCCATTTCCTTACCGCCAACAATACAGTTGAGTTCGGCAAGGTCGTTAGGAACTGTCCAGTCAAGAGTGATATTGGTAAAGGGTGACTGTGTACCCCAACGAGAAGGAGTGTTTACGCCATAGATAAAGCTCTGAATACACTGCTTAACCTCTCTGTAAGTAAGGTTATCAACCTTAACAAACGGTGCAAGATAGGTATCAAACGACGAGAATGCCTGAGCGCCTGCCCACTCATTCTGCATAATTCCAAGGAAGTTTACCATCTGATTGCAGAGGGTTGACAAATGGCTTGCAGGTGCTGAAGTAATCTTTCCGGGAACACCGCCAAGACCTTCTTGAATAAGTTGTTTTAACGACCAACCTGCGCAATAACCGGTAAGCATCGAAAGGTCATGAATGTGAATATCTGCATTGCGGTGAGCATTGCCGATTTCGTCATCATAAATTTCTGACAACCAGTAGTTAGCAGTAACTGCGCCCGAGTTTGAAAGAATAAGTCCGCCAACCGAATAAGTAACAGTAGAGTTTTCTTTAACGCGCCAGTCGTTTACATTAAGATAGTTGTCAATGATTGCCTTATAGTCAACCATTGTTGCAGTAAGGTTACGAACCTTCTCTCTCTGACGACGGTAAATAATGTATGCTTTAGCAACATCATCATAACCGGCTTTGATAAGAACCGACTCAACACTGTCCTGAATGTTTTCAACAGTAATAGCCTGATCCTCAATCTTAGGTTCAAATGCTGCAGTTACCTTTAATGCCAAAAAGTCGATAACATCATCGTTATACTGTTTGTTGCATGCTTCAAACGCCTGCTTAATGGCGGTACTGATTTTAGCAAGGTCAAAAGACGCTATTTTACCGTCACGCTTAATTACGTTATACATTTTATATCCTCCCTTTTCTTTTCACTTTTACCGCAAACACAATATATTGCGGTTTTTTTGTGTGTCCGTGCTCTATTATACGGAATATATTGTGTTCTGTCAACACCTTTTTTTCAATATCTTGTGTTTTTTATCAAATTCCGCGAATTTTGGCACTTTCGACAAATTTTAACGCGACATTGCACATTTGTAACATATCCTCGGCCGAAACGGCGGTTAAATTTTGCCCAATTAAGTCCCCCGAGTCGACAAAATGCTGCAAAAAATACCTTTTTGCGCCCTTTATGCGACTTGCCAGTGCTTTTATATCGTCAACATTGTGCAACTCGGCAACAACGGTTGTTCTGAACTCATAATCGACCGCGTTCGACAAAAGAAAATCAATGCTCTCTTCTATATATTGTGTATCAAAACCTTCAATTCCTACACACTTGCCGTAATTTTCCATTGAGCCTTTTATATCCATTGCAACGTAATCTACAAGACCTTTTTGTACCAATTTTTTTAATTTTTGGGGAAAACTTCCGTTTGTATCAAGTTTTACCGAATACCCCAAACCTTTTACTTTTATTAAAAAATCCTCTAACCCATGTTGCAAAAGCGGTTCACCGCCGGTAACGCAAACACCGTCAAGCAAGCCTTGTCTTTTCTCAAGAAAACTTAAAACCTCTTGCTCGGTATAAGTTTCAAGATTTTCAATATGGGTTACGAGTGACGCGTTATGACAAAACGGGCAACGAAAATTACACCCCGCCAAAAACAAAGTACAAGCCGTTTTTTCGGGGAAATCGAGCAACGTCAATTTTTGAAAACCGTTAAAAATCATAAATCTACCTACTTTAAAAACTATTTATTTTAATATACCATTTTAAGCAACTGTTTTCAAGGCATGGGCAATTACTAATTGTAAAATTTTTGACAAAACAAAAACTTGTATTAACACACAAATTATATTATACTAATTTTATAGGGGCTTAACAACGGAGGAAATTTATGGAAGTAAATTATAAAAATAAAAAACATTACAACACCGCAAAATATCCCATTCGCCAACCTAGGTTTTTCACTTGGCTAATATATATATTAAGTAAAATCATGCTTTTG
Organism: Acutalibacteraceae bacterium; assembly: GCA_045546915.1. GTDB lineage: Bacteria > Bacillota > Clostridia > Oscillospirales > Acutalibacteraceae > UMGS172. Next base: position 30,856 of record JAZQDU010000015.1, read on the forward strand.
GGCGAAGATTATAAAATCGAAAAAATTAATATGAAGGACCTGAAACCTCCTTATATTTTACTTTCAAACCACCAGTATTTTATCGATTTTGAACTTTGTGCCGTCGGCACATACCCTCACCGTATAAACAATATAACCAATATTGACGGATATTACCGCCGACCGTTTTTAATGGAACTTATCGGTTGCATATGCAAGAGAAAATTCACTAACGACCTGCACCTTATAAAAGCAATCCGCAAGGTTCTCAAAAAAGGCGACGTGCTTGGTATGTACCCCGAAGCCCGCTACTCGCCTATTGGCACCACCGCCATTTTGCCCGACGCTTTGGGTAAACTAATCAAATCAAACAAGGTTCCGGTAGTTATCGTTTTGCACCACGGGAACTATCTGAGAACTCCGTTTTGGAATTTCAGAAAAAAGCGCAAAGTTCCTCTTTATACAACAATCGAACAACTTTTGACCAAAGAAGACGTCGAAAGGATGTCGGTTGACGAAATAAATGAGGCTGTGAGAAACGCCTTACAATACGACGAATACAAATGGCAAAAAGAACAAGGTATAATAATTGATGAGCCTTTCAGAGCCGAAGGATTGCACAAAGTTTTATATCAATGTCCTGCTTGTAAAAAAGAGCACGTTATGGCATCAAAAGGCGCCGAACTTTACTGCACCGAATGTGGCAAGCGTTGGACGATGAACACCGACGGAACACTTTCTGCGCAAAACGGACCAACCGAGTTTTCACACATACCCGACTGGTTTGAGTGGGAACGAAGCGAAGTAAGAAAACAAATAGAAAACGGCGAATATTATTTTGAAGACAAGGTTGATGTTTACTCACTGCCGAGATGTATGAAATTTGAACATTTAGGCGACGCTACTCTCACCCACGACCCTGAAAACGGTTTTATACTAAAGGGGTACTACCGAGGACAAGATTATCTTGTTCAAAGAAAACCGCTTGGTATGTACGGACTGCACGTTGAATATGATTATTGTTATATAAAACCTTTCGACTGTGTTGATATCTCGACCGACAAAGACTCGTTCTACTGTTACCCTGAAAAACAAAACGTAGTTACCAAACTATCGTTTGCCGTTGAGGAACTTTATAAAATCCATCAGGCAGAAACTTCGGCAAAAAAAGAAAAAGCATAGTAAAAAACGGTAATGCGAAATTTCGCATTGCCGTTTTTTTATCTTACATATTCTTTCCAACCGCCCTGGTTTGACAAGAAGAGTTTTTGCCCCTTCTTTTGATAAATGTGTATCCAATCCACAATATATTTATTTGTATTTTGCCACTCATTTTTATCGGTTGTAGGCTGACCGTGGTTACCCGAACCGCAAGCCATACTAAGCCTTAAATACGTAGGTTGCAAATAAGCGTGACGCATAGCAGGCTCGTCTAATTCAACATCTGCATAAACATAACCGTCACGGGTGAATCTCACATGGGTATTATCTATCCACTCATAACCGAAGGTGTGAAAATCCATATAAAATCCTCGTCCGTCGTAATTTTCAATACGGTTACTCTTAAGAATTGTGCCACTGTTAGCCGGTATCGACAACTCCTGACGGCCTAAACTTGTAGGCCAAGCAAAAACGTTACCGTATGCCCAGTCGCCACCGTTTCCGTAACATTCCTCAACATCAACCTCAATAAAATACAAGCGCTCATTACTTGGTATTTCGTTTTCGCCGTACGCTGACGACTGTGTCCAAAGAGCTGTCCAAAAACCTAATCCTTTTGGGTGAAGAGTAGATATTTCTATATGCCCATAAAGATATTCCATTTTATTTATGGTATGAAACATTCCGCCGTAATAGGCATTATCGGTCTCTATTCCGCAAATATACAACTTGCCCTTTTTTACATAATTGTTCTTATGCAACAAACTTCCTCTGTACGGGATTTTTCCGTTGTCGGCATGTGTGACGCTTGATTGCACATCCCACTCTACGTTCCAATTAGTATAGTTTATCTCGTTACCGTCAAAATCCTCGGTCCATGTCGGATAATAATACTCGGCAGAATCATATGTCTTAACAACCTTGTTATAATCGCCTTTTTCGACACTCATATCAGAGGTGATAACGGTATTCTGCTTAACAAGGTTAGTAAACTCGGTAACCGCCAAAGCCGTTGCATAAGGGCTGCCACCGTTAAGGTAAATTTTCTTTTGCTCTATTCTAATCTCATAAACACCTTTACTTGAATCGTCATATTTGGTAACCCCGTCTCGGTCGCAGTTGCCGATAATAATCTCATACTCGCAAGGGGTTGTTCGTTCAAGTTCAGCGGTATCGTCTCTCGATACAACCGTATCATTGACAACCTCTATTTCCTGCCCCGTTTTAGAACGGATATTTTCAACCAATTTATCAATTTCCATCTGGGTAATATATGAAACATTGTAAATAGGTCTTACTATTTTTATATCGTTTAAAACTGTCTTACCAAAAATGCTAACCGATTGATAAGTATTTTCCGACTTATGAATATAGTTTATACCTCCAACAATAACATCACCGGTTATATAATTGGAAATAAAATACTCAACCGCCATCAGCGTAGCGTTATCGGTCATACCGATGATTACAATATCGTCCGAAATCGTGCAGATTATGTACTCGTCAAAATTTACTGCCCCGCTTGAAAGCAACATATCATATGCAACCTTGCTCTCCTCACGGTTGCAGTTGCCAATAATAATCTCAGCAAAGCCGTCACCCGATACTTCATCGGATACGTTTTGAACACTAACCCCATATTTTTGCTTAATTGCACGAAAAACATCTGCGCCAACCTTAGCGGTAACAACATTATTTTCTTCAGGTCGCACAATTCTATAGGTTGAACCGCCGTCCTTATTTACAAAACTAATATCATCGGTTGAAGCAGAAATTGTTGAAGTGATATCTTCTTCATTCTTTTTGCGACAACCGCCAAAGGCTGATATTATTAACATCATAACAAGCATTAAAGCAGAAAAACGCACATATTTTCTCATTGAAATACCCCTTGATTTTAGTATTTTAATTTTATCATGCCCTAAATTTAGTGTCAATAAATTTTCTGCTCTAAAAAAAGAGTACTGCTATCTAAATCAAAATCATGCATGTCTATTCTTCTTAGATTTTCATCGTCATAGGTTCGGTAGCCATAAACCCCGCGGTCGGCATTACAGCATGACGTATATGCCGTATACTCAAAAACACAATCTTCCGTTTGGGTTAATCCCTTTGGCTGAAAACATGTGTTAATAACCCTGAAAAAATCTGTTTCGGGATTTTTATCAGCGACGATATTATATTTATAATAAACGGCTCTTACAAACCTCGACATTGATGACAAATCACCGGGAAGACCTAACGCACCCAAGCCAAAACTGTAATTTTTAAGAGAAATATTGTTTGAAAATGTATTTTGAGGCGGTTTAGTGGTTAGCGATTTATAATTGTTAAGATTAAACATCTGCATGGGCCATTTTGGGCTATTAGTTAAAACACCTACCTCATTTTTATAAACATAAAGTTCTTTTTCGGTGCTCTCGACCGTCAGTGAATAGTGTCGGTCCGAGATTATCCAATGAAGCGGTGTTATCGGCAAGTTTTCACTAAACGCAACATCGACAAGTTCAATGTATTTTAGCAAAATTTCTGCCTCCTGCACAGAGTCGCAGGTTGACAGCACAAACGGAATAAACTCAAACGGTGCTACCGCGGTTTTAGATGAAGATATAATCCCTTTGCACGAAAACGAAGGAAAACGCAACCCCGCCATGCAAAGCCCTTTTTCGTTAATTGCGTCGAAAAACAGAGGGTATCCTTTTTCTACCTTTGCCATACCTATTACGGCAAACTTGGCACTCATTTGCGGTGCACCTGTAAATCTGTAATCAAAATTTCTTGGTGCTATTGCCACGCGTTGCCCATAATCGCGGTCAACGTCAAGCGTTCTGCCAAAATAAAAACTGCCTAAATCCATACAAACTGCCGTACACATAAAACCACCCTTTCGATTATATTTTACACATCAAAACAAAAAATATAATTTTTTGAAATTTACTATTGATTTTTTTAAAACAGTGTGATATTATATTGTGGCAGTTTAAAAGCCGCATGCGTTGTTAGCTCAGTTGGATAGAGTGACTGGCTACGAACCAGTAGGTCAGGGGTTCGAGTCCCTTACAGCGCACCATAAAACCCCCAACGGCACAGCCGTTGGGGGTTTTGTTTTTTTGTTTTCAATTAATATTACAGTTCATTCCAATATTTTCGGTCTAAATTTCTGAACTGAATTGCTTGGGCTATATGACCTGATGATATTTTTTCAGAACGGTCAATATCGGCTACTGTTCGTGCTATTTTTAAAATGCGGTCATACGACCTCGCCGACATACCCATTTTTTCAAAAGCCACTTTGAGTATTGCGTCAGCATCGTCGGTCAACTGGCAATATTGTGCAATTAATGCCGAATTAAGCCTTGCGTTACAAGTAATACCCGTTCCTTCATAACGGTCGTTTTGGATTTTTCGCGCCGCTTCAACACGTTTTCTAATTTCTGCCGATGTTTCACCGCTTGATTTTGCGGTTAGTTCACTATATTCAACGGGTGCTACTTCAACATGGATATCAAGTCTATCAAGCATAGGCCCTGAAATTTTACCAAGATAATTTTTAACGGCAGCAACCGAACAAATACACTTCTTTTTTGGATGCCCAAAGTATCCGCAAGGGCACGGGTTCATGGCTGCAACAAGTGAAAATTCACAAGGATATGTAAATCTGCCGCTTGCTCTCGAAATGGTTATTTTGCCGTCCTCAATGGGTGCTCGCAAGGTTTCCATCGCTTGGCGGGTAAACTCAGGGAACTCATCAAGAAAAAGCACTCCGTTATGACTTAATGACACTTCACCCGGTCTTGGCACCATTCCTCCTCCCGACAGTCCCGCCGCCGATACGGTATGATGTGGCGCACGAAAAGGTCGCTCGGTTATAAGAGGTGAATCGGGTTGCAAAAGCCCCGCTACCGAATGAATCTTAGTGGTTTCAACAGATTCTGAAAAGGTCATTGACGGTAATATTGAGGGCAATCTTTTAGCAAGCATACTCTTGCCCGAGCCGGGAGGTCCAATCATAAGTACATTATGTCCTCCGCTTGCAGCGATTTCAAGCGCCTTCTTTGCCGCCGCCTGACCTTTGACATCGGCAAAATCGTTACTATATCGGTTTAATTTTACATCAAACTGCGGCGCCGAAACGGGTGTTATTACGGTAAGTCCTGAAAGATGGTCGCAAAGTTGCTTTACACTCTTTACGGGATAAATTTTAAGTCCCTCCACTACCGACGCTTCATAAGCGTTATCCTCAGGCACAAAAAACCGCTTTATACCTCTGTTTGATGCCTCAATAGCCATTGAAAGCATACCGTTTATCCCACGGAGCGTACCGTCAAGTGCCAACTCGCCAATAAAGGCACATTCGTCAATACTGTCAACCGGTTTCAACTGCCCCGACGACAGAAGTATGGCTAAAAGAGAAGGTAAATCGTACATAGAACCTGCCTTTTTAACATCGGCAGGCGCAAGATTTATAATAATTCGGGTATTAGGAAAGGTAAACCCACTGTTTTTAAGAGCCGCCCTTACCCTATCGCGCGATTCTTTGACGGCAGTATCGGGCAACCCCACAATATCAAAAGAGGAAAAGCCGGGAGCAACATCGGCCTCGACCTGTACCATATAGGCATCAATACCCATTATGCCTGTACTGTTAAGTCCGGTATACATAACTTGCCCTCCTGCTTTTCCTTTGATTTATCTGCTGTTATTAGAGCCTATTGTAACGGTTGTGACGTAATACCTGCCGTAACGGTATATCTTAACCGATACCTTGGTGCCGGGTTCACATTTTTCAAGTGCGTCAATATAATCGGTGTACTCTTCAATGGCTACCGAATTAAACTCAGTTATAATATCGCCGGCTTCAAGTCGTGCATTGTCGGCAGGACTGCCACTTACAACGCTCTTTATTACGGCGCCGTGCGGGAAACCGTATTTTTCAAGATACGCACTGTTATATGTATAAACCTCAACACCGATATACGGAGTGGGGTTGTCCTTATTTTCGATTATATCGGTAACAACTTCTATCATACGGTTTACAGGTATGGCAAATCCCATGCCCTCAAAACTTTCATCGACCAATTTTGACGAGTTAATTCCAATAAGTTTACCCTTAGTATCAAGCAGAGCACCACCCGAATTGCCGGGATTTATTGCAGCATCGGTCTGAATCAGTTTCATCTCACCGATAGAATCGATAGTAATGCTTCGGTTAAGACCGCTTATAATACCGTAAGATACCGAACCCATAAACTCAAGTCCACCAGGACAACCTATTGCTATGGCATACTGTCCGACCTTAACACTGTCAGAATTGCCTATCTCTATTGCAGGAAGCCCCGTTTTATCAATTTTTATAACCGCCAAATCGGCTGAAATATTATATCCTACAACCGTTGCCTCAATCGGCTTTTTAGTGTCGGAAGAAAGAAAAACCTCAATTTTTGAATTGCCGCTTTGTACCTTGACAGCATTTTCTATAACATGATAGTTCGTAACAATATGCCCGTCGGTTGTATATATAACGCCCGAGCCCTCGCCCGATTCACCGCCACCGAAAATGCCGTAGGAACTGGAAGTGGCACGAATACCGACAACCGAAGGTGCGGCTTTCTCATATACCGCCTCAATTGATGTTGTTACATTACCGTCAGGGCCGACCTGTATAATACCTTCAATACTGCCACCATTGTTTTGTGCTACCTCAGACGAAGTAGAGGGTGTTCCGGAAGAATTGTCGTTTTTAGTTTCATCACCAAACAACACCGGAATAATAAACGCCATAGATACAACGCTTAATGTTACCGACAAAAAAATGCAAAGGATTATAGCACCTATACCAAATGTACGTTTCTCTTTTTTGGGAGTTTTAGGCGGTTGTTCCGGGGGCTGGTACACATTATGGCCTTGATTTGGGGTATAACTGTATGTTCCGTTTTGCATACCGCCGTTTACGGAATAATTGCCCCCCGCCGTATTACCGAAAGGCACCGTCGGTTGAGTGTTATTTTGTGTGTAATCTCTATTAAAACCATCATTATTCGGATACATATCTTTTCTCCGTTTCTTTAGAACTTATCCTATACATTAAAATTACATAAACGGTGCAAAAACGTTAAGTATTGCCTGCATGATGCGCTGCATGACAGGCCTTTTTGACCATTTTTTAAGCGTAATTTCCTCGCTTATCTCCTGAATCTGCAGAAAATGTTGTTTAATATCATTAACGGCATCAACACCGCAAAGCCAAACGCCACACTCAAAATGGAAATAAAAACTTCTATAATCCATATTAATTGTACCGCAGGTTGCCACTGCATCATCAGAAACAAAAAGTTTGGAATGAATAAATCCCGGTGTGTACTCAAAAATCCTTACGCCCGCCTCAAGCAGTTCCTGATAATTGAACCTTGTTACAGGGTGAACATACCACTTATCTCTGATTTTTGGTGTAATAATTCGCACATCGACACCCGCCTTTGCAGCAGATGTAACAGCAGCCACCATGGTATTATCCAAAATAAGATACGGCGATGTGATATAAACATAATCTTTCGCCGTGCCCAAAATCTGCCTGTAAATGCCTTCACCGGGATGGTGCACTGAGTCAAGCGGATTATCGCCATAGGGCTGAACAAATCCCTTATTTACAGGGAAATTATATACCATATACTTTGATGGGTCAAGTCTTTCACGGCTGAAACAACTCCACATTTCGCAAAACAAGACAGTAAAAGTGGCAGTTGCAGGTCCTTTTAATATAACGGCACTGTCTAACCAATGTCCGTGGGGTTTGGTTTTATTGATATACTCATCAGCAATATTCATGCCGCCGGTCATAGAAACATACCCGTCGATGACACATATTTTTCTATGGTCACGGTTGTTTAAAAACAGGTCGATAGACGCTCTTATACGATTAAACGCAATAACCTTTATTCCATCGTTTCGAAGCCGTTTAATGAAGTTTTTATTCTGACGCGAAATCGAGCCAAAGTCGTCGAAAATCACACGCACTTCTACTCCGGCAGCGGCCTTCTGCTTTAATATTGCGTAAATTTTGTTCCACATTTCGCCACGTGCTATAATAAAATATTCCAAGAAAATAAACTTTTCGGCATTGCTCAATTCTTCAAGCATACGCGGAAAAAATTTCTCGCCCGGCGACAAATACTCAACCGATGTATCGGTATAAACAGGACAGTCCGACTCCCTGTATAAAAACTCCGACTGTCTTGCATGATGGATATCGCGTTCACGCAAAGCCTCGCGCACGGAATGGTTTTGCAAAAGATATTTTCGGCTGACTCGGTGCCTTCTAATATATCTTTTTTTGAGTACCGGTCGGGCTTTTCCGTTGCCCCAAAGGAAGAAAAGCACTCCGCCCACAAAAGGCATTATTATAATAAAAATTATCCATGCGAGTTTATAACTCGGATTGTCGCGCTTGCTGATAATTGCAACCACCAAAACGAGCGACAACACTTGAATACAGCGGTGAACCGCCGTTGCCCAAATGGAAATTGACATTCCAACTACGGTAAAAAAGGCAATTTGCATAAGAATAAGCAACGCCGCCATGATGATTCGTCCCGGTATTGCTATACCGCGTCGGTGTTCTTTTTTCATTCTCATGCCCCCTTTTTTTATTTAGATATGTATGTCTTGGTTAGATTATGTAATGTATAATATCGAATTCCTCAACCGTAAGGTCACCTTTAACGCTTAAAGTTACAACCAAAAGGTCTTTTCCTATATCGACACCCATCAAGTATCTTGTTCCGGCAGACAGAAGCCCCTCTGCATTACTCGAAATCATATTTGCCGAGAAATATGACATCTTTCTTTGAGCTTCATCAAACTTCAATATAGCCGTAAAGGTGAACTTTTTATCTTGCTTTTTCGAGATGTCAACCGCATTACCGTCGCTGTCAACCGCAACATAATATCCTCTGCCTATACCAAAATGCTCCATAAACTCGGCACATGTACTACCTACACCCAAACCGTCTGCAAAAGTATACGTGGTATCAAGGTTTAATGCCTCAAAACTGGTTGGGTCATACATTTTTGCCGAACGCGGCAAAACATTCATCGCACAGTTGCCTTTTACATTTATAGCGTCGCCGTCACCTTTAGGAAACATTTTGGTATACTTTTCATCAAATGTTGCTTCAACCGGCAAAAGCACCGATGATGTATTTGCACTCTCGGTGTTCGAAGGCAAACTGTCGGTTTCGGTTTCATTCTTTTTACAGGCTGTAAGCCCAAACAAGCATACCGCAATACAAAAATATGCTGAAAATTTTATAAAATATTTGTTTTGCACAACAAAACTCCTTTATTTAATATCGGTAAACTAAAAGCCGGTACGAACATCGCACCGGCTACTGTTCGATGTTATTATACACCGAATTTATGAATTTTTCAACATTTAGTATTAAAGCACTTCACACGAGACGAGGTTAAAACCAAACTCAGAAGCCGAGTTTCTAACAAACAGGGATTTTACAAGGCAGGTGGCATATTCCTCGCCACCGTCATAACTCCTCATGCAAGAAAGCACCTCATATCCGTCATCGGTCAAATCGAACGACACCAAGGTATGAACATTAATATCCATTCCCATCTGCGGAAGAGCGATGTAACCTTTAAGTACCTCAGCGTCACCGTAGCCTGTTCCCGACAACTTCTTGCCGTAAAAACTTTCAGCAAAGCCCTCTGCAAGGCAGGTGTTTACGCAAAGGCCGTAGCCTACTACATCCTGCGCATATTCAGAAAGACTGACGGCTGAACATACTACCATCATTTTTTCGTCTTCAAGAGCATCGTTAAAGGCGTTATTTATATTAAGCATTGAAACAAAGCGATTTGCAAGTTGTTCATCACTCATATAAAGCGCATTATTAACATCGGTTGTTTTTTTCTCGACCTTGTCACTTTGAAAGCCGGATTCTTGTGCAGCAAACGCCGTAGTATATGTGGAAACTGTAGTATCTGCATCGGCAGAATTTTTCAAAACTTCAACATCGACAGGCGAAAAAGCGCAAAAAAGCAATGCCATAACCGAAATTACGCTTAATATCTCCTTTATTTTTACCTTTTTCACTGCCTTCACCACCACATATATATTGTGTTTATTACATTATACACACTATATTGGGAAAAATCGTTTCAACTACATTACAGTTTGATGTCAATTTTGTTACCTTTTAATACTTCTCTTTTTTTAATAAAACTTGACAACCAAGAGATAATAATATATAATCAACTAAAATTAAAGGTGTTTTTGGAAAAGTAGTCTTTTGCTTTGTTAAAAGAGAGCCGTGTTTGGTGAAAAACGGCAACAAATCAACCGATGAAAGACATCCATCAGGTCTAAGACAAGACCCGCCGGCGGAAGAAAAGTTTATCTTAGTAGAACCGCACGTGAGACAAGCGTTAATTTCATTAAAGTGAGCCTTTTGGGCTAATCAGGGTGGTACCGCGGAAGCTGTCTTTCGTCCCTTTTTTAGGGATAAAGGCGGTTTTTTTATTTTAAGTAAAGGAGTAAAATATGCATATATCAGACCAACTTGTAGAGCATATCGCCGAACTTTCAAAACTGAAACTCGACAAAAACTCAAAAGGGAAAATAAAAACGGAACTCGAAGCCGTTGTGGGATATATGGATGTACTAAACAGCCTTGACACTACCGGCGTAGAGCCGTTGTCTCATATAGCAAATATCACCAACGTTTTGCGTGAGGACGAAATCTGTCCCTCTTGCGCACGGGAGGATATTTTGCAAAATGCAAAGGAAAGCACCGAGCAATACTTTACCGTACCCAAGACGGTGGAATGACGGAGGAAATTATGGATATTACCAATTTAAGCGCCGTTGATTTGGGTATTGCAATAAAAAAGAAAGAACTCACCTCTTTAGAACTTGTAACCAAAACTTTGGAAAAAATACAGCAAACCGACGGCAAACTAAACGCTTACATCACCGTAAACGGCGAGCAGGCACTGAAAAAAGCCGCAGAAATTGATAAATTGATAGCAGCAGGAGAAGCTTTGGGCCCGTTAGCCGGCGTTCCTGTTGCAATAAAAGACAACATATGCACAAAAGGCATTAAAACAACCTGTGCATCAAAAATTTTAAATGATTTTGTGCCGTTTTACGATGCCACCGTTGTTGAAAAATTAGAGGCAAACGGTGCAATAATTTTGGGCAAAACCAACCTTGACGAATTTGCCATGGGCAGCACGGGTGAAACCTCATATTTTAAGGCAGTAAACAACCCGTTTAACACAAACCACGTTTCAGGCGGTTCTTCAAGCGGTTCGGCTGCCGCGGTAGCCTCTGGCGAAGCCGTTGTTGCGCTAGGGTCAGACACGGGCGGAAGTATAAGACAGCCTGCCGCGTTGTGCTCGGTTACAGGCTTTAAGCCAACCTACGGCACTGTTTCGCGCTACGGTCTTGTGGCTCACGCATCATCACTTGACCAGATAGGCCCCCTCGCCCGAGATGTGCGTGACTGTGCCGCTTTGATGGATATAATCGCCGGTGCCGACCCAAATGACAGCACTACAATTAACACAAAAGCTGACTTTTTAAATAGCCTTAACGCCGACATTACAGGGCTTAAAATCGGCCTGCCAAAAGAATGTTTTGAAGCAAACGGTCTTGACAGTGAGATAGCCCTGAACGTAAGACAAGTAGCAACCGTTTTGTCCGAAAGAGGTGCTATTGTAGAGCAAATCAGTCTGCCGTTTATGGAATATGCCGTTGCGGCATATTATATAATCGCCTCAGCCGAGGCAAGTTCAAATCTTTCAAGGTTTGACGGCGTAAAATACGGATTAAGAGCCGAGGCAGAAACCCTTGCAGACTTATATAAAGACACCCGTACCGAAGGCTTTGGCGACGAAGTGAAACGCCGAATCATGCTTGGAACCTTTGTACTATCAAGCGGATATTTCGACGCATACTACCGCAAAGCACTAAAAGTAAAGGCTATAATTACCCAAAAGTTCGATGAAGTCTTCAAAAATTTTGACCTTGTGCTATGTCCCGTAACTCCGGTTGCGGCTCCAAAAACGGGTGAATCTTTAAAAGAACCTCTTAAGATGTACCTTTCGGATATCTTCACTGTTTCGGCAAATATTGCGGGGTTGCCTGCGTTATCGGTACCTTGTGGTTTTACTAAAAGCGGTCTGCCGATAGGAGCCCAACTTATAGGTAAGGCGTTTTGTGACCAAACGGTACTCAACTGCGGTTTTGCGTACCAGCAAATCACCGACCATCACCTTAAAAAAGCGGAGGTGAAGTGACATGGAATGGGAAATTGTAATGGGCCTTGAGGTCCATGTTGAACTTTCAACCAAAACCAAAATCTTCTGCTCCTGCACAACCGAGTTTGGTGGCGCACCCAACACCCATTGTTGTCCTGTATGCACCGGTTTTCCCGGAACATTGCCAACACTTAACAAATCGGTGGTTGAGTTTGCCGTTAAGGCTGGTTTGGCTTTAGGTTGCGAGATTAATAACTACAATAAGTTCGACCGAAAAAACTACTTTTACCCCGATTTGCCCAAAGCATATCAGATATCCCAACTTTATCTTCCGTTTGCTGAAAACGGCAAGGTAGAAATTTCGGTTGGCGATTGTAAAAAGAAGATTGGTATACACGAAATTCACATGGAAGAGGATGCCGGAAAACTCATTCATTCGGACGACGGCAATGTTTCTTATATTGATTACAACCGTTGCGGAGTGCCGCTGATAGAGATTGTATCAGAGCCCGATTTCAGAACGGCCGATGAGGTTATAGCCTATCTTGAAAAACTCAAATCCTTATTCCTTTATCTTGGCATTTCGGACTGCAAAATGCAAGAAGGCTCTATGCGTGCCGATGTAAACCTTTCGGTAAGGAAAAAGGGTGAACCCAAATTTGGCACCCGTACCGAAATGAAAAACATTAACTCATTTAAGGCAATTAGGCGCGCTATTGCATATGAATCGGCAAGGCAAATCGAAGTTTTAGAGCACGGCGGTGAAATTTTACAGGAAACACGCCGTTGGGACGACGGCAAAGGACAGAGTTTTGCAATGCGGTCAAAGGAAAATGCTGAGGACTACCGCTATTTCCCCGAACCCGATATTCCGCCCGTATTGCTTTCTGACGAATATGTGGCAAAACTTAAAAACTCGCTACCCGAATTTGCCGAGCAAAAAGCAGAAAGATACGTAAAAGAATATGGTTTATCCAATGCCGATTCACTTTTATTGGCATCAGATAAACACATTGCAAACCTTTTTGAACGCACTGTTGCTCTTTGCAACAACCCTAAGGAAGTTCGTTATTGGATAATTAGTCAGTTGCTCTTTTTTATGAACGAAAAAGCGATGGATTCACAAGATATTAACCTTAACCCCAACACTTTTGCATCGTTTATAAACTTGATTTTAAACGACAAATTAAGCAAACAAAACGGAAAACAGGTTTTTGAGGCCATGCTTTTTTCACGTGGCGATTTTGATGCTGAGAAATATATAAAAGAGCACAATTTAGAACAAATTGATGACAGCGAGGCTGTAAGACTGGCAGTAAAACAAATAATCGATGCCAATCCCACCCCCGTTGCTCAATACAAGCAAGGACAACTGAAAGTTGTTGGCTTCTTTGTTGGACAGGTAATGCGCGAGATGAAAGGCAAAGCCAAACCTGACACCGTCAACAAAATAGTGGCTGAAGAACTAAGAAAATTATAAAACCTTATAAGGAGGACATAAAAATGGAATTTTTAAACATCGAAAAAAAAGTAGACACCACCGATATCGAATATGTTATCGACGGCTTTAAAAACGGTACCATCGCCGATGGCGACAAGGTTACTTTAAAGGGTACCTTGCACCGCATAAGGGAAATGAGCGGTTTTGCTTTTGTTATTGTCAGAACCGCACGCATGGTATTTCAGTGCATTTGGGAAGAAGGCATTTCTAACGTCGATATTAAGGATTTTTCGGTTGAAGAATGTGTTGTTATCGACGGCACTCTTATAAAAGAAGAACGTAGCCGCTTGGGATTTGACATTCGCATAAACGAAATGAAACGAATTTCGGGCAAGGCTGAAATTCCGCCTATTGAAATCGGCAACGATAAAAAAATCGACAAACTTAATCTTAACACCCTGCTCGATAACCGCGTGTTATCGCTTCGCAACCCTAAGGTAAGGGCTATTCTTAAAATTGCCGACGGTGTACTTTACTCCTTCCGCGAATTTTTGCGCAACGAAGGTTTTACCGAGTTTGTCCCGCCTAAAATGGTTACCGCAGGTGCCGAAGGTGGCGCCGATATGTTTGAGGTTGACTATTTCGGACAAAAAGCCTACCTTAACCAAAGCCCTCAAACCTACAAGCAAATGATGGTTGGCGTTTTTCAAAAGGTGTTTACCGTAGGCCCCGTTTTCCGCGCTGAAAAGTACAGTACCAACCGCCATATAAACGAATTCCAAGGGCTCGACCTTGAAATGGGATTCATTGAGTCGTTCGAGGATTTAATGGAACTTGAAGCAAGAATGTTCAAGTTTATGTTTAAAACACTTAACGAACAGTATGCTCCCGAACTTGAGATGTATCTTGGCAAGGACGCAAGATTACCCGAACTTGAAAACTTCCCAAAAATAAAGTTTATGGATGCAAAAAAGCTATTTGCCGATGCTCATCCCGGAAAACAAGGCGAACTCTCACTTTTAGAACCCGACTTTGCGCCTGAAGAAGAAAAATGGCTGGGCGAATACTTCCTTAAAGAGCACAACTCACCTATAGTGTTTATAACACATTACCCCACTGTTAAGCGTCCGTTCTACGCAATGGAAGACCCCGAAAACACCGAATACACCTTGAGTTTTGATATGTTGCTCAATGGTTTAGAGGTTACAACAGGCGGTCAGCGTATTCATGACTACGAAATGCAGGTTGCCAAAATGAAGGCAAGAGGCATGGATATAGAAGAATTTGAAGATTATCTCACCATGCACAAATACGGCATGCCTCCTCACGGCGGTATGGGATTGGGTCTTGAAAGAATCGTTCAAAATATTTTGGGCCTTGATAACATCAAACAAGCAACCGCCTTCCCCCGCGACCGCGACCGTTTACGCCCGTAAAATCAACAAACCGCTAAGTGCTTTGCATTTAGCGGTTCAATTCTTTTGACTGCAAAAATGTTATAAAAAAATAAAAAAGACACCTAAAGGGAGACACTTCGTAAAGAAGTGTTCTCCCTTATTCATTTTTTATATAAAAATTGACACTTTCTACAGATAAGTGTCATAGTGGGTTACGCACTTTCAAATGTGCGTAACGGGAGTACATATTTTTCAAACTAACCTATCTCAAAAATAAGAATATTAAGTGATATTGTGAGACAGGTCTCACAGTGA
>JAZQDU010000016.1:0-92686 GCA_045546915.1 Acutalibacteraceae bacterium
AACATAGCCAAAAGCATTTTCCATGCCTTTTTCATCGAGTTGACGTGCCTTAATAGTTGAAACAGGTAAAAACGTGGCACGGCCTTTATTTTGCGATTTCAAAAACTCAATACCGCGTTTAGCGTCACTTTCGGTTTCAACTACAACATTTTGCAAGGCAGAGCCTAATGCAATTTCAATAGCAACTGCATATTCTTTCGGAACATTAATAAGTTTGCTTACAGGTCCGTGAATGCCCCTGAGCAATCCTTTTTCGGCCTCTTTTACGACCGACTTTGTAGGCAATCCCATTCCTTCCATGTTGCGCTCAAGTTCTTCCAAAATCGCAACACGACGTTTTTTATCCTCAGAATCGAGTCTGTTATTGTCGAGTTTTTGTTTAGTTTCTTCAAGTGACTGTTTGCGGGATTCGAGTATTTTTTCTCTTCCCTTTAATGCGTTTTCACATTCAAGAGCAGTTTCATAAGCCTTAGATAAAAACTCCTCTAACTCGTGAAGCTCGGTTGATAATTTTTCTACTTCTGTCTTCTTTTCGGTTACTAACTCATCAATAGCGGTATTTCTCGAATCAATTTCGGTTAACGAAGATTGGGCAGTAACCATTTTTACACGTTGTTCTGAAATTGAAGCAGAATAAGTATTTAATTTCTTAGTAAGTTCTTCAATTTGGCGTGAAATGGTTTCACTGTTACTGATAAGTCCGTTGAGTTCAGACTCTAATTTATTAGCCTCTTCATTTAAAATTTCGGTTTCTTTGCGTTTTTCCTCAATAAGAAGTTGACGGTTTTCAATCTCTAATTTAGATTTTTCGTCACTATCCTGCAATTCTGTAATATCCTTTTTAAGGTTTTCAACAGTCTCATTATTATAATCAATAGCGGCTTTATGAAGATTAATTTCACCGTTGATTCGAGTAATATCCTCTTCATATCCTGCAACTGTACGGCGCATTTCATCAATTCTGACAGTTATAGATGAAAACTTTTCCGAGCCCGAATCAATACCGGCAGCAATATCAAAAAGATTGCTTTCAACCTCGTTATACTGCGCTTTAGCAATGGTGATTTTTTCATCCTGTGCCTTTAATGCATCGCCCGACTGATTAAGAGAATTAAGCCAAAGACCAATCTCAAGTTCCTTTTTTACGGCGGCAAGTTCAATAAACTTTTCGGCTTTTTTTGATTGTTCCTCCAAAGGACCTACTCTGCTTTCAAGTTCAGACATAATATCTTTTAGTCTTAGCATATTATCATCGGCTTGAGCCAAACGGCGTTCAGCCTCTAATTTTCTGTAACGGTATCGTGAAATACCGCTTGCCTCCTCAAAAATATCACGTCGTTCATCTGACTTCGAACTAACAATATTATCAATCTTACCCTGACCTATCATAGAATATCCGTCACGGCCAAGACCTGTATCCATAAAAAGTTCATGAACATCACGAAGTCGCACTACAGCCTTGTTTATAAGGTACTCGCTCTCGTGCGAACGATAATATCTACGTGTAACAGCGACCTCATCGTTATCAAAATTAAGGCTTCGGTCACTGTTATCAATAACCAACGTCACCTCGGCAAAACCATGAGGACGGCGGTCATTAGTACCGCTGAAAATAACGTCTTCCATTGACTGACCGCGCAAATTCTTGGTTGACTGCTCGCCTAAAACCCAACGAACAGCATCGGAAATATTACTTTTTCCGCTTCCGTTAGGGCCAACAACGGCAGTAACACCCTTGCCAAAACGCAATACCGTTTTATCGGCAAAAGATTTAAAACCTTGAATCTCGATAGACTTTAAAAACACCTTTAATTCATCCTTTCGGGTATAAGTTCAAAACAAGATGGTGTGATTTTTTCGTTTTGAGCAACCCTCAATATATAACCTTTATCTTTAAACGCATTTATATTAGCGCGCTTTTGCCCTATTGCCTTTGATACATCTTTTGGATTAACCGACAAAAGATAGTTACCCTTGGGTTTTAACATTAACTCATTATCAACTTTGTTAAAGAATATTCTACTAAAAGTCAGTTCTCCAAACGACGGATGCCATGGGCCTGCTAAATAGGCCGACTCATCTATACTGTGAAGTCCCAAACGGATTACAGTTATACCTTTGTCAGCAAACATATCATAAAGTTTGGCGCAAAGGTTTGTCGCTTGGTCAATAGTTTGCGGAACATATAATCCTTCATTTAACAACTTAGCAAGATATGTACCTTTTAATGTAATGGTTGGATATATTCTTACAGTCGAAGGATTTATTTCAATAATTTTTCTTGCAGTTTCTATATCCTTTTCATCGGAACTTTTATAAAGCCCCGTCATCATCTGAAGACCCAATTCAAAACCGTACTGCTTTATAAGATTAGAGGCAGATTTTACATCATCTGCCGTATGACCTCTTAAGTTAGCGGCAAGAACATCGTCACACATACTTTGAGCGCCAAGTTCAATAGCGGTAACACCGTACGATTTTAAAATATCAAGAATTTCAGGTGTTATGCCGTCAGGTCTTGTAGAAACGCGTATTCCCTTAATACTGCCGTTTTTAACAAACTCATAAGCACACGATAAAAGAGAAAGCATAAATTCACGGTCAATAAGTGTAAAACTACCGCCGAAAAAAGCAAGTTCAGTTTCCTGAGAATTATAATTTTGTGAATTAACAGCATCGAAAACCGCTTGTTTTATAGCGTTTTCATCAGGCAATAAAACCGAACCTGTTATAGTTTTCTGGTCACAAAAACTGCACATATTAGGACAACCTAAATGCGGAACAAACACCGAAATATTAGCGTGACTCATACCTCTTCGCCCATTAAAATCAAAGCCTGTTTTGCAGCGTACTGCTCAGCCTGTTTTTTACTGTGACCTTCACCCGTACCGATTACATTGGAATTAAGCCTTACCTGAACAGTAAACCGCTTATCGTGGTCAGGGCCTTCTTCACCTGTCAAAACATATACAAGTTCTTCCTCAGGATTTCGCTGAATTATTTCCTGAAGTTGAGTCTTATAATCGTGAAAAGCCTCTTCAACGGTATGGTTCTTAAGTTCCTTCTCAATAAAACGCAAAACATGTTTTTTACAAACATCCATACCGCCATCTAAAAACATAGCCGCCAAAACAGCCTCAAAAGCATCTGCCAAAATAGAGGGTCTTTCCCTGCCGCCGTTTTGCTGCTCTCCTTTGCCCAAAAACAAAAATCTTCCAAGGTCAATCTCACGCGCAAAAGCGGCTAACGATTTTTCGCAAACCAATGATGCTCGCAGTTTTGTCAGTTCACCCTCAGGCAATTTAGAGTAGTTTTTAAACAGATACTCAGCCACTATAATTGACAGTACCGAGTCACCCAAAAATTCAAGTCTTTCGTTGGATTCTCGTACCGATTTCGATTCATTGGTATAAGACGAATGAGACAGTGCTCTGCAAAGCAACTCGGGGTCGGAAAACCTATACCCTAATATCTGTTCAAACTCTTCCATGTCTAATCTCCTAAAAAATTTATTCTTCCGACTCTAATTTAGCAAGGTCATTAGAAATCTTACCCACAACATCGGTTTCAACACAGCGAACTGCCTGACCAATAGCATTTTTTATAGCCTTAGCATCAGAACTGCCATGTGCTTTAATAACCGGTTTTTTAACACCTAACAAAGGCGCTCCGCCAACCTCGCTATAATCCATAAACTTTTTCAAATTACGCAGTTTAGGCTTTACAAGAAGATATGCCATTTTAGTTTTGAAATTGGAGAGGAAAACACCTTTAATCATCTTCATAAGGTTCATAGCAACGCCTTCGTAAAGTTTTAACGCCACATTACCTGTAAAACCGTCAGCAATAGCGGCATCACAAACGCCTGCAGGTAAATCACGAGCCTCTACATTACCGATAAAATTAATAGGGCTATCTTTAAGCAAGGCGAAAGACTCTAACTGCAAAGTACCGCCTTTAGTATCCTCTGTGCCTATATTCAGTAAGCCTATTTCAGGATTTTCAATTCCCTCAACATTTTTAAGATATAAAGAAGCCATGATACCGAACTGACGAAGCATTTCAGGACGGCACTCAGCATTAGCGCCAACATCCATAAGCATCAACTTACGGGTACTTGTAGGCAAAACTGTGCCTAAAGCAGGTCGCTTAACACCCTTTATTCTTTTTACAATAAAGGTTGCGCCTGCAACAATAGCACCTGTACTTCCCGCAGAAACGATTGCATCGGCACTACCGTCAGCGACTAAATCAAAGGCTATACCAAGTGATGTGTTCCTTTTTGATTTGAGAATATCGGTCGGAGTATCGTGCATGTCAAATACTGCTTCAGCATTAACAATCTCAATTCCGTCAAGATTCAAACCGTTATCCACAGCACACTTATTTATAATTTCGCTATTTCCTACAAGTACAATATTGGCACCATACTCGTTTTTAGCATCAATAGAACCTTTTATAATTTCAAGCGGAGCGTTATCCCCGCCAAATGCATCAACAGCAATTTTCATTTCACTCATCCCTTTTCAAAAATTATTGTTATACCACTCAGCCGAACGATTACTCAACGCTAAATACCGTTCTTGCTTATCTCTTATTATCACATCAAGAGGTGGCAACGCGCCAAAATTTGCACCCATAGGCTGAAAATCTGCAGTGGTATTGTTAACAATATGTTCCGACAAAGCACCCATCATTGTAAATTCAGGAAAATCAACTGATGGATTACCCTTTATTTTATTAAGAATATGAAGTGCCGCAACTATACCTGATGCCGCCGACTCCATATAACCTTCAACACCGCAAATTTGCCCTGCAAAACTTATTTTGGGAAATTTTTTCATGGAAAAATCCCTATTTAAAACTTTTGGTGAATTAATAAACGAATTTCGGTGCATAACTCCAAAACGCACGAACTCGGCATTACTTAGTCCCGGTATCATACCGAAAACCCTCTTTTGTTCACCAAATTTCAGGTTTGTTTGAAAACCTACCAGGTTATACATAGTAGATTGTTCATTTTCTTTTCTAAGTTGCAATACCGCCCAAGGACGATGCCCTGTATTGGGGTCGGTCAGCCCAACGGGTTTCATAGGGCCAAACCTTATTGCATCGGTACCTCTTGAAGCCAATATTTCTATCGGCATACAACCTTCGTAAACGTTACATTCTTTATCTGAATCATGCAGTACCGCTTTTTCGGCATTTACAAGTTCGTTTCTAAAATTTTCATACTGCTCTTTATTCATAGGGCAGTTTATATAATCGTCACCATCACCCTTGCCGTAACGACTGGCAAAAAAGGCTTTTGACATATCAATACTTTCGGCTGTTACAATTGGCGCCGCAGCATCAAAAAAGTTAAGGTAATCCTCACCACATAAAGTCTTAATTCTTTCGGCGAGTACACCGTCTGTAAGAGGCCCCGTCGCAATAATCGTATACTCATCTGTATTAATATCGGTTACCTCACCGCAGAAAACATTAATATTGGGATGTTTTCTTATAGTTTCAGTAATATATTGAGAAAACAACTCGCGGTCAACAGCCAATGCTCCACCTGCGGGAACTTTGTTTAACTTTGCTGAAGCAACACAAATCGAGCCCAGTTTTTCCATTTCCCATTTCAAAAGACCTGCTGCCGAATTAAATCTCTCGGCTTTAAGGGAGTTTGAACAGACAAGTTCAGCAAATGAAGGCATTTTATGAGCAGGAGAATATTTTTGGGGTTTCATCTCATAAAGGTCAACATTTATGCCGTTTTTGGCTAACATATATGCCGCTTCACAACCGGCAAGACCTGCACCTACTACCTTAACCCTCATTATTTGTTTCTTTTTTTGCACCTTTGCGTGCGGTTATTTTTTCATATCCGCAACCTTCGTTTAAACAGTGCCTTTTACCCTTTGTCTTAAATAAAGTCTTGCCGCAATCAGGACAAACATCCTTAGTCGGTTCATCCCATGTCATAAACTTACACTTAGGATATGACGAGCAGCCAAAGAACTTATACCCTTTTTTAGTATTTCTCTGAATAAGTTTACTTGAGCATATAGGACAAGTACCGGGCACCTCAGGAACAATGGGTTTGGTGTTTTTACACTCAGGGTAACCGGGACAAGCCAAAAACTTACCGAAACGGCCTGATTTGATAACCATTTTTCTTCCGCAAAGTTCACAAACCTCTTCGGTTTCCTCATCGGGCACCTTGATACGTTTGCCGTTCATTTCCTTTTCGGCGTTTTGTAATGTTTTAAAGAAATCGTCATAGAACTCGCGAATGGTATCGGTCCAGTTGCGCTTACCGTCACCAATTTCGTCAAGTTTTTCTTCCATACCTGCAGTGAATTTCACATCTACGATTTTTTTGAAATAATCGCACATCAAATCGGTAACAGTCTCACCTAACGGTGTGGGAGCGTATGCCTTATTTATTTTAGTGATATAATCGCGCTGTTCAATATTTGTAACAATAGGAGCATAGGTAGAAGGTCTGCCTATACCGTTTTCGTCAAGCGCTTTTGTAAGTGTAGCATAATTATATCTTACGGGAGGTTGAGTAAAATGCTGTTCGGATTGAACACCTTTTGTACTGTCAACCTTAAGGATTTCATCCTTATTTAACTGAGGAATACTGTTAGCCTCTTCTTCGGCTTCATCCTTACCCTCAACGTAAAGTGCAGTAAAACCGTCAAATTTAACTTTATAACCGCTGGCCTTAAACAGATAACCCGAATTTATAATATCAACCGAAACGGTATCCTGCAAACAAGCCGACATAAGACTTGCAATAAAGCGGTCCCAAATCAGTTTATAAAGTTTATATTGCTCAGCAGTAAGGCTAGACTTTACAACCTCGGGAGGAAGGTCAACCGAAGTAGGTCTTATGGCTTCGTGAGCATCCTGAGCACCCTTTTTAGCCTTATAATAACGGGGTTTTGAGGGCAAATATTGACTTCCGTAACGCTCGGTTATATATTTATTGGCGTTAGCCCTTGCTTCTTCAGAAACGCGTAACGAATCGGTTCTCATGTAAGTAATAAGACCGATAGTACCCTTTTCGGCAACATCAACACCCTCATAAAGTGCCTGGGCTATACGCATAGTACGTTTACCGTCGTAGCCCAATTTACGAGAGGCTTCCTGTTGCATAGTAGAGGTATTGAACGGAGGAGCAGGCTGACGGGTCCTTGTGCCGTTTTTAATACTTTCTACCTTAAACTCTCCACTGTTGACAGTATCAAGAATTTTATTGGCGGTTGATTCGTCAGGAATTTCAACCTTTTTACCGTCAGCAGTACCGTAAAACCTTGCTATAAATTTTTGACGCTCTTTTACAAGTTTAGCATCAATTGTCCAATATTCCTGAGGAACAAATGCTCTGATTTCCTTTTCACGGTCAACAATAAGACGCAAAGCCACCGACTGTACTCGTCCTGCCGAAAGACCGCTTTTGATTTTTTTCCAAAGAAACGGACTTATTTTATAACCTACAAGACGGTCAAGCACACGGCGCGCCTGCTGAGCATCTACAAGCGAAATATCAACGCTTCTGGGATTACTCATACCTGCTGTAACACCGCTTTTGGTAATTTCGTTAAACACAACTCTGTTTTCCTCGTTTAAATTAAGGTCAAGCAGATGTGCAAGATGCCATGAAATCGCCTCACCCTCGCGGTCAGGGTCGGTTGCAAGATAAACATAATCGCTTTCTGCTGCCGCAGTTTTGAGTTTTTTAATAACCTCTTTCTTTGCAACAAGATTGGTATATTTAGGAGCAAAGTCATGCTCAATATCAATACCAATTGTCGATTTTGGCAAATCGCGTACGTGACCGGTTGAGGCCATTACGCTAAAACCTGCCCCTAAATACTTTTGTATCGTCTTTGCTTTTGAAGGAGACTCAACTATTACAAGTTTTGACATAATATAGTTTCACATCTTTCGATATAATATATAAATTTTAAACCTTTTGGTATGCACCGCCGGGAATCGATTTGATAAACCCAAAAATTTCAAGTTCAGTAAGTGTGCTAAGTACAACACTCACATCAAGGTCTGTTTTTATAAGTAAATCATCTAATATAAAAGGTTCGTAACCATGTTCATTGATAACGGTCAGCAATAATTTTGCATTGTCGGTTAACCCTTCGGTAGGTGACTCACTTATTGTATTTTCATTTTTATTATCAGGTTTTATGCTTATACTGTTTGTTATATTTGTAATTACCTGCTTTAATGTAGGTAATAACAATTTCTTTTTTGGTTTATGAATAGCATTTGGGTACAAATAAAAATACTCATCAATAACGTTGTTTATCGTTAAAAGCGGTTTTGCACCGTCATTTAAAAGCAAATTAGAGCCTTCATACTGAGGCAAGGTTGGATTACCGGGAATAACAAAAACATCTCTACCCTGTTCATTAGCATACCTAGCAGTTATTAAAGTTCCGCTTTTGCAAGACGCCTCAATAACTATAACACCGTCAGAAAATCCGGACAATATACGGTTTCTGCGAGGAAATGTACCTTTTCTAACAGGAGTCTTCGGTGGGTCTTCACTTACAAGGCATCCGTTATTGGAAATATTGTTTCTTAATTCCTCATTTTCTTTAAGATATCCGCTTAAAATTCCTCCGCCTAATACAGCAACAGTAAACCCATTTGCCTTTATACAACCAATGTGCGCTGCACTGTCACCGCCCAACGCACCACCGCTTACAATTACAAAACCGCAAGAGCAAAGAGTATTGGCTATAACCTCGGCACATAATCTGCCATAATCGGTCACATCTCTCGGACCTATTATTGAAACAGTAGGTAAAGCATCAACATTTAGCGGTTTACCTTTTATATAAAGGACGCACGGTGGGTCAGGTATATTAAAAAGTTTTCTTGGATATTCGCCATTAAGCGGAGTAACAATTCTTATGCCGTTATTACGGCAATCGTTTATAATGTTAAAAACGGTTTTACGCGAAACCTTGTGCAGCCGTTCTGCCTGAGTTTTGTTAAGGTGGCAACGTATAATTTTTTCATTATCATCTGCTAAATAAAAGTTCTTTGCATCGCCGTATTCTTCTATCACCCTATGAACAACATCGGTTGAGGTTCCAAGAACTTGTTGCAACCATACCCAATACTCAACACTCATTGTTATTACCCGTCATTTGCCACATAAATATAGCGGCAGCAGCGGCAGCATTGAGTGATTCAGCTCTGCCGGTCATTTTTATAGTAACTTTCCTGTCACAAAGTTCAATTGTTTCTTCGGTAAGACCGTTTGCCTCATTACCGATAAGAACAACCGAATTTTTAGCAAAGTCAACCAAAGATAAACTTTCAGCCTCACCCGATACAACCGAAGCATAAATAGAAAAACCTTTTGATTTAAGTGAATTTAAATCATCAAGTATATTTTTGCTGATAAATATAGGAAGTCGTAAAAGTGCTCCCATACCGGAACGCTGTGCCTTGGGTGAAAAAGGGTCGGTACTCCCCGAAGACATAACAATTCCCGAAATACCCAAAGCCTCTGCTGTACGGGCAATAGCCCCCAAGTTTGACGGGTCAGCAGTATTCTCAAGCATTATATATTTGCCGTCATTTATACTTTTAACACCGGAATATACCGTATCAGGAATTTTAACTACACAAAGTACACCCTGTGGATTAACAGTATCGCAAATCGATTTAAACAACGATAAATTAAGTCTTACCCTGCGTTTTGAAACATTATAAAGGGTATCAATTTTTGCAAGGTCAACAAAGTCATCCGACAATATAAGCGTTTCAATACTGTATCCGTTAAATGCGGCATCATTGCAAAGGCGCACCCCTTCAAGCACAAATAAGCCTTCGCTCTTGCGCTCCGCAGACGATGAAATGAGTTTACGGACAGATTTTATCAGTTTATTTTCCTTGCTTTCGATAATCTCAAAATCCACCCTTTTCACCTCATCGCATAATTTCTCACTATATATTTTTATAATATAACAGAAATTGTATAAAAAATCAATGCTTAATAAAAATATTATTTAAAATAGCATATATACAAATAAAAAAATTCCGCAACATTTGTTGCGGAATTTAAAAATTAATTCTCCTGATTTTCAGCAATTACCTTTTGTGATATAAAAGGCGGTGCCTCTTCATAACGAGCAAACTCAAATGTAAATACTGCTCTGCCCTGAGCAATTGAACGCATTGCTGTTGGGAAATCACCCATTTCAGACATCGGGATATCGGCAATAATTTCCTGCTTTCGATTGGCAACCGGATTCATTCCCAGTACTCTGCCGCGACGCTTATTAATATCACCGATAACATCACCCATAACATCGTCGGGAACAGTTACGTTAAGCGTACCGATAGGCTCAAGCAAGACAGGATTGGCTTGAGGTATACCCGCCTTATATGCGGCAGCGGCAGCCATCTTAAACGACATTTCAGACGAATCAACCGGATGGTATGAACCATCAACAAGCGTAGCCTTTAATCCAACAACAGGATATCCGGCAAGAGTGCCCTTTTTAACACAATCGCGAAGACCTGTTTCTACTGCGGGGAAGAAGTTTTTCGGAACTGCACCGCCGAATACATTTTCAGCAAACACCATCTCATCGCTGTCGCACGGCTCAAACTCAATCCAAACATCACCGAACTGACCGTGTCCGCCCGACTGCTTTTTATGTCTACCCTGAACCTTAACTTTTTTCTTTATAGTTTCACGGTATGCAACCTTAGCGGTTTCAAGTTTTACCTCTACACCAAATTTGGCTTTTAATTTAGATGCAACAACATCCAAGTGCTGTTCACCAAGGCCCGATATAATCTGCTCTCTGGTTTCTTTATTTGTGGAAGCAACAAGTGTGGGGTCTTCTTCCATCAGACGGGCAAGACCTTGAGAAACCTTTTCCTCTTCACCTTTATTGACCGCTTTTACTGCCATTGAAAGACACGGTGTCGGGAATTTGGCAGCCAAAATCTTAACATTACCGTTAGCGCACAGAGTATCCCCTGTTTTTACATTACCAAGTTTTGCGACCGAGCCGATATCACCTGC
Organism: Acutalibacteraceae bacterium; assembly: GCA_045546915.1. Taxonomy (GTDB): domain Bacteria; phylum Bacillota; class Clostridia; order Oscillospirales; family Acutalibacteraceae; genus UMGS172. The sequence goes on from JAZQDU010000016.1 coordinate 11,066, forward strand.
ATTAATCACGTCGGCTTCTTCTTGTTTGCCAGCCTTAAGCCACATAAGTTTACCCAGTTTTTCATCGTCGCCCGTGCGGGAATTTATAAGTTTCATATCTGACTTTAGCGAACCCGAAATAACCTTAAAGTAAGAAAGTTTACCAACAAACGGGTCTGCAATAGTCTTGAAAACAACTGCAGCAGCAGGTGCAGTTACGTTGCAGTTTTCGGTGCCTTCTGCATCACCTTTTACAACATTATATTCTCTTACAGTAGCAGCAGGAGCAATTTCGGACATAATTTCAAGCATTAAACCAACACCTGCACCGGTCTGGTTTACACCTGCAAATACAGGACAAATATCGCCCGACTGCATACCTTTTGCCAAAGCACCTTTGATTTCGTCAGCAGTAAAGGCTTCACCGCCAAAATATTTTTCCATAAGTGCTTCATCAACACTGGCTACTGCCTCTAACATAACATCGCGCATATTGGAGATATCATCATTTTCAGGCATATCGGTCTCAGTTTTGTTTATACCGTCAAACTTATATGCTTTACCGTCAATTAAATCTATGTAAGAAACAACCGTTTCACCCTCAACATAAGGAATCACAACAGGACAAATAACTGCACCGTAGTGGGCAGTAAGAGTAGAAATAACACGATAAAAATAAGCGCGTGGCGAATCAAGTTTACCGATAAAGAATGCAACCGGAACGCCTGACTCACGTGCAGAATCATAATTCAATTGAGCACCAACCGTAAGACCCGACTTACCGGATAAAGCAATTATTGCACTATCAGCGGCTGTAAGAGCCTCACTGACACCACCTGCAAAGTCAAAAAGACCGGGAGCGTCTAAAAGATTAATCTTTTTATTATTATATTCAAATTGGAACACAGAGGTAGAAACCGATACACTTCTCTTTTTTTCTTCAGCATCAAAATCCATAACAGAAGTTCCGTCTGATGTACGACCTATACGGTCGGTAACTCCTGCGGAATAAAGCAATGCCTCGGCAAGAGATGTTTTACCGGAAGAACCGTGTCCCAGCAAAGCAATGCTTTTGATGTTGTTGATGTCGTACTGTTTCATGATGTATCTCCATTCTGCCGCTACACATCGCATAAAAAGTACCGTAAGCGGCGTACGGTACAAAACCACGATGCAACCACCCGATTTAAGGCACGGCGGTCTGCCGAATTTGAAATTATTTTATCAAAACAACAAATACTATCATTTATTGTGCAAAATTAACAGTTTTTATAAAGATTTTTAAATGTTTTTATTTCTTTTGTTCATTATATCACATTGATTATACCAATGCAAGTAGATTTTTAAATTTATGGCTAATAACTAAGTCAAAACAATAATAAATTACTTTTCTATATAATACACCATAAAAAAGTATGCCTACAAAACTGCAGGCATACTTTTTAGTTGATATGTTATTTAATTTTTGTCTTTCTTATTAATGACACATGGTTATTTGCACTTTTTCTTTTTTCAGAATCGGTTAAAATAACAAACCATCTATAAACCCAACAAAAAACAATGGGCGTTTTTTTATTCTTTAAGGTTGGATATGATTTATATATAGTTTCTTTTGGTGGAAAAATCAAACTCCAGACTCTGCGTAGTTTGAAAAATTTCTCGCCTTTTTTGTTTGATTTCATATAATCGTTTTTAATTAAAACTTGCTGTGTCCCATGATTATTTGACTGAAAAATGAGTTCTTCAATATCTGATATATCATGGTTTACTTCTACATCCAAAAACCACTTATCTGCTACCGAAGAAATCTCACTGACAGCGGCTCTGTATCCACTGTTATCAATAACATCATTCACAAACTGTTTGTCTACACTCTCAATCATTTTAGCACGCATGATATACATATCCATTATCCTACGTATACCTGCACCATATTGAACAAAGTGCTTTACACAATGCAAAAGATTATATAAATAAAACATTGTGTCACTTAAACGGTATGAATAAGTATTCCCTATCCTTGAAGATGTAGAAAATGCGTCGGTTATGCTGCCGTAACACTCCGATTTAGGATTAAAAAACATAGAATGCAATTCAACAACTATACCGTTTTCGCCGTATGCATCAATCTCAATATCATTGATATTTTTAGTTTTATAACCCAAACCCTGCATAACACTCTCAGCATAAAGCAAATTTTCTTTATCAATGATAAAATCAATATCACTCATCATTCGCCATTCAGGATAAGGGTACAATGTTTTCATAACAGTTCCCTGTGTTTCAACATGGCGTATTTCTGCAGTATTCAATGCATCTACTATTGTTTGTCGTGCTTGCATTTGATTGATATGTCGCTGAACTGACAAACCATATATTGTCTTCCATTTTATATACAATTCATCATTGGGCTTATATTTTAATTTTTCAACCGAAACAAATGCAATATTTGCTACTTCATGCTCTTTTCCATACTGAAAAACCTTATCAAATGACAAATTTTCGCCTTTTTCGGCAGGTTGTTTATCTTGAAGGGCACATGCTACTAAATGCACAAGATACTCATATTCATTTTTGAAGGTTGTCATTGTGCCTCCTCAATATTTTCTTCATAAGATTAATAGATTTTCTATAAATAAAATTGAAAGGATAAAAACAAGGGGCTAAGACACTATACAAACGATAACTTTTCTCACTAACGTGATGCTGTTTGCCTTTTCTGACAAACCGAGTCATGATACCTATTATCTGATTCTCATTAACAGCTTCATTATTAATGCAATTATCTCCACGGATAATAAAACCGTCTTTTGTAATCTTTACAATACGATGTAATACTAATTTTTTATCACGTCTAAATAATACTACGTCATATTTTTTTAGTGGTGCTGTTATCCTTTCAACAATAACGGAATCCCGGCGATTTTTAAGTAACGGATACATACTAAATCCTACAACCGATTCGGCCAAATAGCCTTTTTCGTTTAAAACCGCTTCAGCAGATAATGTATCATTCATTTTCAAATACTCCGGCAGAAATCATTTTATCAATGATTTTCTTTGTATCAAGTTCGGCTTTAGAAAGTTCAATATTATACTTTTCAGACAACTTTTTAGCAACATCACTAAAAGTAAAACCTTGCGATACCAAATCCCAAATATCAGCAGCAGTCGCATTAAGTTCTATCATCCCGTGAAACTCTTTACTTAAATCTCCAGAGCTTACAACTATAAATTTATCACCCATTTGTTGTTTTACAAATCCATCTTTAATCTTCATATATCTACACCTTTTTTATATTTCTCCAAAAATAGCACTCTTTGCAGTCAGCACCGCTTCTTTTGATATATCACACTCTAACACAAAAACAGGAACGTTCTCAAAAAGATTATTGCACAACTCCAACGTCTGTTTTAATGCGACAGGACATTTTGGCAAATAAACCTGTTTTAACAGCATCGGCAATTGGTCTTTAGGGTTAATTTTAACAATACGATTAGTTTTAGACTGCTTTATCACGCAAATTGCTTTTAAAATAGATTTGCGGTTTTTTTGCCATTTTTCTTTACCTGCCCAAGGAGTGCCATAGACATAAACCTCGTCATTATCGATACTTAATATAGGTTTATCGCCATTAATTATGTCCACATCACTTGTGAAAAAATCTTTCCAAAGTTTTATATGAGTACTCTTTCCTGTTCCGCTTGGAGCAACAAAAAGCAAACCGCTTTCTTTATAAGTAATTGCGGCACCGTGCATAACAAATCTGTTATATTTCGGCAACTGTTCAGCAATTTTACGGTAAATACATATAAATTCTGCATACCATTCAGGCACCGGCTCTTTAGAATTACTTATTTCTTTATCCAAATCTTCATCGGACGCACTAACAGCAAAATCGTAGTTTACAGAACCAACCACGTAATCTTTACAGGCATATTGAATATACTCATACTTATTTTCAACAGAAATTATCTTTTCAGCTAATTTAAGTTTCATTGTTGCTCATACCCTCATTACACGATTTTAAGGGTTGCCGCCAAATGCAGCAACCCTTATTCTCTTTAAATTGTAGTATGGAAGGATTACACAAACACTTATGCATTAACCCTATTATGTTTATTATTCCCAAGTATCATCAGGAAGTACAACCTCGGACTCGTGGCTACCGGGTGTACCGTCGCCACCTATCTCAGTGTTTCCCGTACTTGTTGTGATAACATCATCACAAACAAACATAGTTATATCCATTTCGGGTTCAATATAAATCATATTATCCAATTGAAATCCCTCCTTAAACAAAACAAATTTAGATATCATTTTAAAACCTAAATATACTCAATTATTCCCAATCATCATCAGGAAGTACAACACTTGTTGTAATTACATCTTCTGAATCTAACATTGTAACTTCGATTTGAGGTTCAACATACTTCATTTTTTCCATTTTAAAGTTCCTCTCTTAATGTGTATACGCATAGGCTGAATCGCCATATTTTATCATAGCCTTAACTAATTTGACAAGAGTCTTGTTTGCATCGTTTTGCTTTGCATAAGCATAAGATTCAATGCTGTAACTAATTGTGTTACTTACAATAGTATCACCTTCGTATACAGTCAAGTAAACCTTATTACTCATCTGTGCAGCGCTAAAATCTTCGAAGTAAACGTAATATCCGTCACTGATTTTTTCAAATTTATCACTTGTGATTGTTGCTTCCTGGCCAACATCATTAGTTACCTTAACACTAAGGTTACTAATATCAGAGGCTTTTATCTTAAATCGCATAGCGATAGATTGATTAAGGTTAAGACCGCCACCTGCCCATGTTACAGTGGGATTATCGATGGTTTTGTATGTAAGGTTCTGAACAGATACAAGAGGACGCTCAACAGTTGTTCCCCATGCTTTTTGCTGTTCAGTAAGGTCTTTATTAACTAAAGTGTTAGTCTTATAACTCATATATTCCTGAGTTGCAGAACCATAATTAAGGAGGTCTACAATCAAGGTGCGTAACTTAGCATACGTATCAGAATTATACCTACCAAGTGTTGTATAGCAATATTGATAAATGCTATACTCACGAGTTTCGCTGGCACACAAATCACCATCATAATATGCATAAAGAGTAGAATATACAACGTCATTCATTTTATGAGGTGCAATATTTTCAAAATCGAAAACATATTTACCGTCTTTTACGTAATAATCGTTAACCGTTGTCTCAACGCCGTTTATACTAAATACAACATAAGGGTCAGTATAACCAACCTCGGTAAATAAGGTCTCGTTAACTTTATAGTTTATAACCAAATCATCCTGCAAAGTAAGCGATGCGCCGGAAAACTTTAACGGTTGAACAGCAGGAACCGTCTCTTCAATTCTAAATCCACAACGCGAGCAAACTTTATAACGAAGAATTTCTGAGGCTGTACTCTGGTTTGCATCTTCCTGCCAATCACCAAAATCATGTCCCGATAAGCAATCTTTATTTATCACAACGTTTGTGAAAACGGGAGTAACGCTTTCTAAGTCAAGATTAGCATTTTTAATTCTTAAAATATCGTTTGTTTTTTTGGTATACAAGGTAACAAAAGCGCCTGTCAAATCCTCAACACCGTCATTAACTGAGAACGTTAATGTTGCAACTGAACCGGTGAAGGTTTTATTTGCAGTGGTTGCACCGTCAGTCCAAAGCATGGTATAGCCATTACCGTATGTATCAGCAAACTGCTTGGTTGTAAACTTACCGTTATCGGTAACACCAACAAGTGTTAAAGCGGAGGTGTCGTAATCAACAAAGAGTCTCATCGAAACTATACCGGGATTACTGGTAATATTGATATCAACAGTAACGGTATCGCCCGAAACAGTCTCAACACCTTTAATTGCAATAGTCTCAGCAGCAGAAACAGTTGACACGGGAGCAAACACAAAACATGCTACCATGACTGCGAGAACAAGCGTTGTTGAAACAAGGCTTTTAAAAATCCTCTTCATCTTCGTTCCTCCAAAACTAAACATTACAGCACTATACAATACTGTTCCCTAACATTATATACTATGAAAATTGCTTTGTCAATAGGTTTTTTTACAATATATTGATTTTTAAAATTCACCTAAACAGGCAACCAAAACCTGAAGATGCAGCCATCGAAACATAATCATCATCGGCTACAATAATATGGTCAATAAGGCTTACTCCCATAGCGCCCAAAGTCTTTTTGAGTTCCTCGGTTGCATTAACATCTTCCCTTGAAGGCAGTGAAATTCCATTTGGATGGTTATGCGCAATAACAGCTGCAGTTATTTTAGGGTATTTCATAACCAACTCAATTATTTTCCTTACATTTACCGATACTGCCGATGCGTCTCCTTCACAGATTTCCTCAACACATACAACCCTGTTGCCCGAATCAAAACAAGCCAACATTACAGTCTCATTACGAACTGCTTTATAGCGTGTGAGAAAAAACAAGCCACACTCATCCGGTGATTTAAGTTTGGCAGCCTTACTTGCGTCCTTAGTGTATTCACGATACAACGGCAATATCATTCTAATGAGAATAGCCGAATTACGTGTTATTCCTTTTACCCTTACCAACTCTTCTTCGCTTGCCTCAAGAACACCTGTCAGCGAGCCAAAATGTTTAATAAGCTCGTGTGCTATTTCGTTTGTATCTTTTCTGGGTACAGAGTAAAACAGCAACATTTCAAGTATCTCGTGAGGATTCATCGAATCAAACCCTGATTTTCTGAATTTATCGCGAACTCTATCTCTATGACCGTCATGAACCGACGATGAATTTTTCTCTGCCAAAACTAATCTCTCCGATATTAAAATTATGAATTAAAATTATTTAATAATATTATCACTTAATTTTACTTAATTGTCAATAAAGAAATATATATACTATGTATTACAATTTAAGTTGAAAATTAAAATATAATGTGGTACAATAGAAAAAATTAGCAAAAGTACTCGGTAACGCGGAGGTTAATATGCGAAACGAAGAGTTATCGGTGTGTATCGTAACATACAACAATTCAGATAAAATATCAAATGCGTTAGGTTCAATTATAGCCAATACAAAAGGCGTTGATTATAAGTTATACATTTCGGACAACGCTTCTTGTGACGACACCTTAAAAATTGTTAAAGAAAATTTCGATAATGTGAACATTATTGAAAACGGTAGAAATATAGGGTTTGGTGCAGCTCATAATTCTTGTCTTAAGAAGGTTAATTCAAAATACCATGCCGTTGTAAATCCCGACATTGTATTGTCTTACGATGTTTTAAGTTCACTTTGTTCATATCTCGACCAACACGAAGATACCGTCTTGGTTACGCCTAAAGTTTTGTTTCCTGACGGCAGTGAGCAATTGTTACCGAAACGCAGACCTAAGTTTAAATACCTTTTGGCAAGACGTTTGCCCATTTTTTCAAAATATGCCGACGAATACACAATGAAAAACGAAAACTTAAGTTCCCCTACCGAGGTGGATTTTTGCTCAGGTTGTTTTTTTGTTATAAGAACCGATGCTTTTAAAAAATTAAACGGTTTTGATGAAAGGTTTTTTATGTATATGGAGGATGCTGACCTAACATTAAGGGCAAAACAATTTGGGAAGACCATGTTTTTACCAGAAGAAAATGTTATCCATTGTTGGGAACGCAGCAGTTCAAAAAGTTTAAAATATTTTTTAATACATGTTTCTTCATATTTAAAATTTTTACAGAAACACAGAAAGACAAGGTGATTTATTTTGAAGTTGCTTATCACCGGCAGTAAAGGTCAACTGGGCAACGCTATTGTTCATTTGCTACAGAACGACTCTAATGCCATCGGCAAAATTCCTGATGTTTACAAAAACTGTGAAATCTTAGCGGTCGATGTCGACCAACTTGACATCACAAAACTCGACGATGTACTCAAGTTTTGTGAACAGCATAGACCAAACATCATTATTAACTGTGCTGCCATGACCAATGTTGACGGTTGTGAATCCGATACCGATTTAGCCGAAAGCGTTAACGCAACGGGTCCAAAAAATTTAAGTATTGCAGCTGAAAAAATCAATGCAAAAATTGTTCATGTGTCGACCGACTACGTTTTCCACGGCGATGCAACGGCACCTTACATTGAAAGTGATAAATGTGACCCGGTAACGGCATATGGCATTTCAAAATATCACGGCGAATTAAATGTTGCCGACCAATGCAAGCGTCACTTTATTGTGAGAACATCATGGCTTTACGGATATATCGGTAACAATTTTGTGAAAACCATCCGTAAGTTTGCTAAAGAAAAAGGTGTTTTGACGGTGGTTGACGACCAACGAGGCAACCCCACCAACGCCGATGACCTTGCTTACCATATTTTGCTTATTGCAAACACTGAAAACTACGGTATTTACCATTGTACCGGCAACGGTGAATGTACTTGGTATGACTTTGCTTGTAAAATAGTTGAATATTCAAAAATTCCATGTGAAATCTCCCCCTGCACTACCGAGCAGTCGGCAAGAAAAGCCAAGCGTCCCGCTTTTTCTTCACTTCGCAATCTTCACTTAGAACAAACTGTTGGTGATAAAATGCGTCAGTGGGAAGAAGCTTTAAAAGAATATATTTTAAACATTGACAGCCAAGAATAATTTGATAGGAGAGTTTTTATGAAAACATATCTTGTAACCGGCGGTGCCGGATTTATCGGTTCAAACTTCATTATTTATATGCTTAATAAGTATAACGATGTTAAGATTATCAATGTTGACGCTTTGACCTACGCCGGTAACCTTGAAAATCTTGTATCGGTTGAGAACAACCCTAATTACAGTTTCGTTCAAGCCGATATTTGTGACCATGATGCAATTGAAAAGATTTTCAACGAAAACGAAATAGATTATGTTGTAAACTTTGCAGCAGAAAGCCACGTTGACCGCAGTATCCGCGACCCTGAGATTTTTGTTAAAACCAACGTATTAGGCACCGTAAATCTTCTTAACATTGCCAAAAAGGCTTGGACTATCGGCGACGATACCTATAAGCAAGGAGTAAAGTTCCATCAGGTTTCAACCGACGAGGTATACGGTTCTTTGGGCGAAACAGGTTTCTTTATGGAAACCACTCCCCTTTGCCCCCATTCCCCCTATTCTTCATCAAAAGCCGCAGCCGATATGTTTGTCAAAGCATATTATGACACTTATAAATTACCTATTAATATAACCCGTTGTTCCAACAACTACGGACCGTTCCAGTTCCCCGAAAAACTCATTCCACTTATCATGAACAACACATTGCTTCATAAGGACCTCCCTGTTTACGGTGACGGTATGCAGGTAAGAGACTGGCTTTATGTTGATGACCACTGTAAAGCTATTGATATGGTTATCCGTGACGGCAAACTCGGTGAAGTTTATAATGTCGGCGGCCATAACGAAAGGCCTAACATCTTTATCGTTAAAACTATTATTGAATACATTAAAGAAAACGTCGACAAAGAAGTTGGCGAACATATGATTAAACACGTTGCCGACCGCAAAGGTCATGACCGCAGATACGGTATTGACCCACAAAAAATCAAGGATGACCTCGGATGGTATCCCGAAACAACATTTGAGGTTGGTATAAAGAAAACTCTTAAATGGTATCTTGATAACAAAGAATGGTTCGAAAACGTTACCAGCGGTGCTTATCAAAAATACTATGATAAAATGTATGCTGATAAATAAAAGGAGAAACAATGGGTAAGTTTAATTTTATCAAAACAAGCATCGAAGGCGTTGTGATTATCGAGCCAACCGCTTTTGGCGATGACCGTGGATATTTTATGGAAACCTATCAGTATAATGATTTTGCTGCTGCAGGTATCGACGTAAAATTTGTTCAGGATAATCAATCTAAATCTAAAAAGGGTGTTCTTCGCGGACTTCATTTTCAAAAACAGTTCCCTCAGTCAAAACTTGTTAGGGTTATCAGCGGTGAAGTATTTGACGTAGCGGTTGACCTTCGCGAAGGAAGTCCGACCTACGGCAAATACGAAGGTGTTATTCTTTCTGCTGAAAACCTCCGTCAAATCTTTATACCTCGCGGTTTTGCACACGGATTTGTAGTGTTGTCTGACGAGGCAGAGTTTGTTTATAAGGTTGACGATTTTTATCATCCCAACGACGAAGGCGGCCTTATGTGGAACGACCCTGACGTTGGCATAAATTGGCCTATTCCAAAAGATATGGAACTGATTTTGTCAGACAAAGATAAAGTCAACCCATCATTAAAAGAAATTGTTAAAGGCTAAAAAACAAATTCACAAACAATACGCTAAAGATAACCGCCGCAACATCAGCTATAAGACTCGCAAGTATTGTGTGTCTTGTGTTTTTAATCGAACAAGAACCGTAATACATAGCTATTGTATAAAAGGTTGTTTCACTTGAACAACATAAAACCGAAGCTAAAAGCCCCAATTTACTATCCGGGCCGTAAGTTTCGAACATATCAGCAAGCAATGCCGTTGAGCCGCTGCCCGAAATCGGTCGCAGTAGTGCCAACGGCATTATTTCTGCCGGAAAACCGAATATCGACAAAACAGGTGTCAATACGTTTGTAATAAAATCGAGTATACTTGAGCCTCTTAAAAGTTTAACTGCTAAAACAAGAGCCATCAATGACGGTGCAACTTTAAAAATGGTCAAAAGTGAATTTTTTGCACCTTGCAAAAACGCATCAAAAACGTCAACCCTCTTATATAACCCGACAAAGAGAAATAATATAATTATAATAGGAAGAATTGCAGAAGATATGGTTTCAAGCATTACTTCTACCTCTTAACAAACGGTCGGCAATTAAACCAACAATTAATGAGCACACCGAAGCCGCTAACACTGCCGGCAAAATAGACATCGGATTTTTAGACCCGTATTCACTCCTCAACACTGCTGTTGTTGCAGGAATCAACTGAATTGATGCTGTATTAACAAGCACAAACGTAATCATCGTATCGGTCGCAGTGTCAGGATTGCCTGACTTTTTACTAAGACGCTTCATTGCTTCTAATCCTAAAGGTGTGGCCGCATTTCCAAGACCCAATACGTTTGCTGTCATGTTCATTGCTATGGCCCTTTTGCATTGTGTATCGTTTTTAATTTTTGGAAAAAGAATATTAATTACCGGTGACAGTAACTTTGCAAACCATTCAGTAATACCGCTTCTTTCAACTATCTCCATTATTCCTCCCCAAAGAGCCATAATCCCCGTAAGAGACAAAATCAATGATACTGCACTCTCTGCCGAATCAGAAAACAGCATTACAAATGAAGCAGGATTTTTTATTAAAATAAACACCGATGACAAAATCACCGACACACCCCATATTACATTTAACATACAAAATACCCCATATCTCAACAAAAATGTGAAAATAAATGCCAAAAAAAGTTGACTTACCAAGAATTAACGTATATAATTTAGAAAAAAGTACGCGGAGGTGAATTTATGAAGGCTACCGGAATTGTCAGAGGTGTTGACCCATTAGGTCGCATTGTTATCCCGGCGGAACTCAGAGATAAATTCGGCGTTAAAGACGGCAAAGGCGCATTTGAAATATTTGTGAACGATGATTCAATTGTTCTTAAAAAGCATGAACAAACCTGCGTTTTTTGCGGTGATACAAACGGAATCAAGGTTTTTAAAGAACGTTGCGTATGCTCTAAATGTATTGAAGAACTTTCCAAGTAATTGATATGATGTTTAAACATCTTAATATGATAAAAGGTCGATAGATACTGAAGTTCTAAAAACTTTCTGTATCTACCGACCTTCACTTTTAAAAGAAAAAGGATAACCCAAATACGGGTTATCCTAAATCACTCAAACCATTTACGCTTTGCCTGAAAATACCATGCATCTGACCTTTCATCAAAAGCACCGATTGCTTCAAGTGCCACGCATGCTGCAATGTAAGTGTCCCATCCCATAGGTGCCGTCATGCGCTCGATGTCAGATATTTTTTGTCTGCTCTTGCCAATCTTATCTCCGAGTTGGCCTTGCGATACTCTTGCTCTTTTGCGAATTTCAGGCAATTTCGCAACAAATTCATTAATAAGAGCCTCGCGTTCGGCATTCAGTAAGAACTCCGGCATTTTAATCACTCAATCCTTTATTTTTTTAATAATTATAATACCAACATTCACAAAAGTCAATTAAACCAGCCTTGCAGAAAGCATTTTTGTAGGCTTGCCAAACTACAGCTGTTATGTTTTATACATTTTTACTTTTTAACAAGCAAAATCGACAAAACATGTCTTGTTAGACCGATATTTAATTGACAAATTATTGATAATTTTTATTATATTTTTAGCTTTAATTACTTAAAAATTATACTATTTTAAAAAATTATATAAAAATTTTTTAGAGTATTTTATATAAATTATATGTAACAGTTATTAGTATACAAAAACGCCCGCTAACACAAAATATTGTGTTAGTGGGCGTTTGACACATTAAACGATATTGAAAATTAATTATGCAACCGGAATGTCAATATCCTTTTTCTTAGATGATGTTTTTGAACTCTTTTGTTCATCTTTTATAACGGTAGGTTTTCCACCGTCAACACATTCTTCGGTAATTACAATTTTAGATATTGATTTATCAGACGGCGATTCAAACATAATATCACGCAGGATATTTTCTATAATTGAACGCAAGCCTCTTGCACCGGTTTTTCGTTCAACGGTGAGTTTGGCAATTTTCTTTAAAGCCTCATCTTCAAAGACAAGTTCAATGTCATCCATCTTGAAAAGTTCAACATACTGCTTGATGACCGAATTTTTAGGCTCAGTCATAATACGGTACAATGTCTCTTCTGTCATAGCTTCAAGTGAAGCAATAACCGGTAAGCGACCGACAAGTTCGGGAATTAATCCAAACTTCACCAAATCATGATGGATAACCTTATCCGAAGTGTTTTCATCCTCCATCTGCTGTTTTGATTTGACCTCAGCGCCAAAACCTAAACCGCTTTCGCCCAATCTTTTGCCGACAATCTTTTCAATACCGTCAAAAGCACCGGCACATATAAACAAAATATTGGTAGTATCAAGTTGAATAAACTCCTGTTGGGGATGCTTTCTGCCGCCTTGAGGAGGCACATTGGAAACGGTGCCCTCTAAAATCTTGAGCAACGCTTGTTGAACACCCTCACCGCTTACGTCACGGGTAATTGACACATTTTCAGATTTTCTCGCTATTTTGTCAATTTCATCAACATAAATTATTCCGCGCTCTGCTTTTTCTACATCAAAATCAGCAGCCTGAATAAGCCTCAAAAGGATGTTCTCAACGTCTTCACCAACATAACCTGCCTCAGTAAGGGTTGTGGCATCGGCAATTGCTATAGGCACATCAAGAAAACGAGCCAAAGTTTGTGCCAAAAGCGTTTTACCAACACCGGTAGGGCCTAACATGAGCACATTGCTTTTGGTTAATTCAACATCGCTTTTATCAGAATAAAAAATGCGTTTATAGTGATTGTAAACCGCAACACTGATTGTTTTCTTGGCTTCATCCTGCCCTATTACATATTGGTCAAGATGTGCTTTTAGTTCCTGCGGTGTAGGTAACGCAAAATCGGCAGGGACTTTTGCTTTTTTTGTGTTCTTTTTGGCACCTTGTGAGGGTACACCGTCTTTTTCTAAAAGCAAAGAATGGCAAATTTCAATACACTCATCGCATATAAAAACGCCATTACCTGCAACAAGATGGTCAACCTGACTCTCGTCACGCCCACAAAAGGCGCAAACGGGAAAATTGTTATTATTGTTATTAGACATAAGTCTCTCCGTTAAACAAAAATTTGTTATCTTTTCTCAATAACGCGGTCAACAAGACCGTATTCGGTAGCCTCTGCAGCCGACATGAAATTATCACGCTCGGTATCGCGCTGGATTTCTTCCAAAGGCTTGCCGGTATTTTCAGACAAAATACGGTTGAGTTTTTCACGTGTTTTTTCAATATGACGGGCATGAATCAAAATATCGGTAGCCTGACCTTCAGCAGCACCTAACGGCTGATGAATCATAATTTCGCTGTTAGGAAGAGCAAGTCTTTTACCCTTAGCACCCGATGACAAAAGGAAAGCACCCATAGATGCTGCCATGCCCATACAAATTGTGCTGACATCACACTTGATATAATTCATAGTGTCATATATTGCCATACCTGCCGACACGCTTCCGCCGGGACTATTGATATAAAAGTGGATATCCTTATCAGGGTCCTTACCCTCAAGATAAAGCATTTGGGCAATAACAAGACTGGCAGTTGTATCGTTAACTTGGTCACAAAGCATTACAATACGGTCGTTAAGCAACCTCGAATAAATGTCGTACGAACGCTCACCGGCGCCTGTCTGTTCAACTACCATTGGCACTAAACTCATATCCATAAATATAACTCCTTACCGCCGTAATTTCGTTTTACAAAATTCGGCAAATTTCGAACTTAAACATAATGCGGCAGAATATGGTATTCTGCCGCATTCGGTACAAATCATTGGCATACCATACATAAGTATGCAACTTTTATTCACGCTATAAACAAAGTCGCGAAATAAATTATTCTGCGTCCTTCTTTTCGGCAGGTTTCTTAGCGGTAGTGGTCTTTTTAGCAGCAGGTTTCTTTGCTGCGGTTTCACCGTCTGCCTTCTTTGCAGTAGAGGTAGTCTTCTTCGCGGTAGAAGTTGTTGTCTTCTTAGCGGCAGGCTTCTTCTCTGCTACCTCACCATCTGCTTTGGTTTCGGTTTTCTTAGTAGTAGTCTTTTTAGCGGCAGGCTTCTTGGCTGGAGCCTTAGCCTCGGTCTTTTCGGTTTTCTTGTCTACCTCTGCAATAATTGCATTTGCTTTAACAAGTTCCATAGCCTTGGTAACGGTAAGGTCCTTTGCAAGTTCGGTTGCGGGAATAGCAGCCTTAACTTTATCTACCTCCATGCCATAATCCTTAGCTAATTTCTCAAACTCAGCATTGAGGTCTTCCTCGGTAGCTTCCAATTTTTCAAGTTCAACAATTTTCTCAAGAGCAAGACGAATCTTAACCTGATTTTCAGCCTGAGGCATAAATGTATTTTTGAAATCATCAATGCTGCCGCCCATGTATTTGAGGTAGGTTTTCATATCCATACCCTGTGACTGAAGTCTGTAAGCAAACTCCTCTACACTCTGCTCGGCTCTGCGCTCGATTAATGCCTGAGGAATTTCAGCCTTAACGAGGCCAATAAGTTGTTCTACAAGTTGGCTCTCAACGTCTGATTCTGCCTGCTTATCTTTTCTTTCAATAGCCTTAGCTTTAAGGTCTGCTTTATACTCAGCAAGAGTATCAAACTCACTAACGTCCTTAGCAAACTCATCATCGATAGTGGGAAGTTCTTTTACTTTGAGTTCGTTAATCTTAACCTTGAATACTGCAGGTTTACCTTTGAGTTCTTCTGCATGATATTCCTCAGGGAAGGTAACGTTTACGTCAAACTCGTCACCTGCATTATGACCTATAATCTGGTCTTCAAAGCCGGGGATAAACGAATTAGAGCCAAGAATAAGTGAATAAGATTCACCCTTACCGCCTTGGAATGCTTTACCGTCAACAAAACCCTCAAAGTCGATAACTACAGTATCGTCTTTAGCAGCAGCTCTGTCTTCAACGGTAATCATTCTTGAATTGCGGTCGGCTATACGCTCAACCTCAGCATCTATTTCCTCGTCGGTAACAACAGTCTTAACCTTCTCGGCTTTAAGACCCTTATAACCGTCAATCTCAACCTCGGGCATAACGGTAATAACAACCTTAAACTCAATTCCCTTTTCTTTATCAATAGAAACAAGGTCAAAATCAATCTTATCGTCAACAAACTGCAACTTTGACTCATCAATTGCCGACTGAACGGCGTCGGGATAAATAATATTTAAAGCATCCTCAAAGAAAACCGACTCACCGTAATACTTCTCGATAATGCTCATAGGAGCCTTACCCTTTCTGAATCCGGGAACGTTAATCTTCTTTCCGTTCTGCTGATATGCCTTTTTGATAGCGGCCGCAAAAGTCTCGCCGTCTACTGTGATTACCAACTCATAACGGTTGGTTTCTTTTTTACTGAATTCCTTAAGCATTATACTACCTCCAAAAAATTCTCAAAATACTATAACACATATTTAAAAATATTTCCACTGTTTTTTCAAATTTTTTCCAAATATTTTTAAATTTTACTCTTTTCCCAAAATTAACCTCAAAAATCACAAAATTTTGTACGGAGTAAACTCAATACAATCGCAAGAAACTAACTTATATGTGATACCTTCGTGAAAACCTACCGACCTGTGAAGTCCCGAACCGTGAATATGACCGTGAAAAACATGGTCGATTTCATATTTTTTCAAAACACCGGTTATTTCTTCACAACATACATCAGCGTAAACGGGAGGATAATGCAAAAAAACAATGGGTTTTAGTCCCGCTTTTTGCGCAGACGAAAGTGAGGTTTCGAGTCTGCCTGCTTCACGTAAAATAATCTTTTTGTTTTGTTCCGAATTATCACACATCCAACCTCGGCTTCCACAAATTGCAAACCCTTCTGCCATTACAAAAGAATTAAACAACGGAGTTATTGTTTTTATGTTATTTTTTTCAAAAAAGACATTGAGTTTTGACATGGTCGCCCACCAAAGGTCGTGATTGCCTTTGAGTATTATTTTTTTACCCGGTAATGACTCAATAAAAAGCAAATCTTGGAGTGAATCCTCAAGTTTTAATGCCCAAGAAATATCTCCCGGAATAACAACCGTATCATTTTCACCAACAACACGCTTCCAATTAGCCTCAATGCGTTCAACATAGTTATCCCAACCGTAAAACACATCCATCGGCTTATCTTCTGACAGCGAAAGATGTAAATCTGAAATTGTAAACAGCGCCAATCGCCGTCACCACCTTTTGTTAATTTTTTTATTGTGTATCTGTTAAAACACTACACATAATAATTTTGTCCGACTGAGTCGGAACAATTTATGAAAGGAAATACAAAAAATGAACGAAAACTGCGGATGCAAAATAACCGGAATCAAATGCGAAGTTGAAAACTGCCGTTATCACACCAAGGATAACTGCTGTGATGCAGGTTCAATCCACGTAGTACCTCACCACGCTGAAAAAAGCGGTGACACCGCTTGCGGTACTTTTGAGCAAAAGTCCCTTTAAAATTAAAGTACGGGGCCGCACAGCGGTCCCGTATTAATTAAATTCCGAGAACCTTCATTACGGTATCGGCCATTTTATCTTTTTCACAAACATTACTGAAACGTACCACCGCATCAGACAAAGCAGAAATAGGTGCGGGGGCTTTTGTATCAGTGACCTCCTCAAGCGACCTAACCATGCCAAATTCATCATCAGAGCATTTTTCAGGCGCAACAGCCTTTAATACACTTGCAGAGAACTTATAAGGACTTGCGGTAGAAGCCACAACAATAGGACATTTTTCGGCTAAACTCTTTTCATACTCGCTCATTACCGATAAGGCAACGGCAGTATGGGTATCGCACAGATAATTATACTTATCAAATACCCCTTTTATAGTATCAAATGTTCCGATATCATCACAGAAACCACCACAATAAACCTCTTGAAGTTTAGCCAAAACATCAGCACTCACTGAATATTTACCGCTAGTTGCAAGTTGTGACTGCAAATCTGCACAATATTCTGCATTATTACCGCCGAGATGGTAAATCATACGTTCAAGGTTACTTGAAATAAGGATATCCATTGACGGCGACGATGTAGTGAAAAACTCTCTGTTACGGTCATATGTACCGGTTTTAATAAAATCTGTAAGGATATTATTTATATTGGATGCACAAACAAGACGTCTTATAGGCACACCCATACATTTTGAATAATATGCTGCTAAAATGTTACCAAAGTTTCCGGTAGGAACAACAACATCGAATCCACAAGACAAGTCTTCTCCTGCCTTTAAAAGGTCACAATAAGAAGATACATAATAAACAATCTGCGGTACAAGACGTCCCCAGTTAATTGAGTTTGCACTCGAAAACTCCATGCCGTTATCTCTTAATTTTGCCTTAATATCAGCGTCGGTAAATATCTTTTTAACGCCGCTTTGAGCATCGTCAAAATTGCCCTCAATAGCGCAAACATATACATTTTCACCCTTTTGAGTATCCATCTGCAATTTTTGCATAGGGCTAACACCGTTGTTGGGGTAAAAAACAATAATCTCGGTATTAGGAACATCGCAAAAGCCTTCCAAAGCCGCCTTACCCGTATCACCGGATGTAGCAACAAGAATAACCGTCTTACCCTTGCCTACCTTCTTAGCGGCAGTGGTAAGAAGAAAAGGAAGTATCTGAAGAGCCAAATCTTTAAATGCACATGTGGGACCGTGCCACAATTCCAAAATATACTTGCCGTCACAAAGTTTTTTAAGAGGTGCCGGTTGTTCATTATCAAAAGTGCCTTTATATGCACCTTTAACACAATAATCAATTTCTTCCTCGGTAAAATCGTCAAGGAAACGGCCTAAAACTGCTTTGGCTCTGCCAATATAATCAAGTTTAGATATGTTTTCAAAATCTTCTTTTGAAAGAGTGGGTATGGTTTCGGGTACAAAAAGTCCGCCTTCTTCAGAAATTCCCTGTGAAATAGCCTGTGCCGAAGTCACCCTAACCGATGCATCTCTTGTACTTTTATAAAACATTTTTATTCCTCCGGATAGATATTGCGTATATTCTACATCATTTTTTCTTATTTGTCAAAACATTAACATAAAAATTATAAGAATTATAAAAAAATAATTTATCTGTAACTACTTGACCAAAGCAATTTTTGCATTTTTCATAAAAAGTCGGCATTTCTGCAAGATTTTTAGGCGGCAAATCCATCAATGCTCCGTCAAAATCTGAGCCTATTGCTATATTGTCCTCACAACCGAGTGAAAGCAAACTGTCAACTGCTCTTAAAAACCCTTCGGTGACATTTTTGGGACCTATAAATTTGTTATAAAAGCAAAGACCGATAAGTCCCCCTTTTTGAGAAACAGCACGCACCTGCTCATCGGTTAAATTTCTTTTGTTTTCAACTAAAAAGGACAGACCTGCATGTGTAACAAGCGGAAATTTTGTAAATTTTAGTGCGTCAAAAAAACTTTTACGATTAAGATGCGATAAATCAAGAGCGATATTATATTCATTAAGACCTTTAATAACTTCTGCACCAAAAGTAGTCAGGGAACCGTTTTCTAACGCTCCTCCTGCCAAATGATTGTCATAATTCCATGTAAGCGAAACAGTTCTTATACCATCATTATATAAAGCGTTTACACGCTCTACACTGTCAATCACCGCACCGCCCTCAAGGCTTAAAAGTGCTAAATGTCTTTCTCTTGACAGCAAATCATCTGCCGTTAAACACAAACCTATTCCATTATCGTTAAGTTGTTGCTTGCCATTTTGCAAAACTCGTCTGTATCGGTCGATGGGACTAATCTCATTACCGCTAAGCCATACGGCATATGAACATACCGAACGTCTAAACTGTTTAAGGCCATAAGTGTTAACGGAAAGTCTCGTGTCATCAAGCGTTGTATGTAAATCAAAAAGTTCTGTAAAGGTATCATTATGAAGGTCAAAAATTTGCAAGCACATCAGCTCCAAAGGCATTTTCAATGTAATTCAGCGTCATTCTGCCATCGTTATCAATATAAACCTCGGCAACATCAAACCTCGGTTGCAGACCGTAGCCGTTATACTTTAAATATATGCCTGCGGTAGTTATAATTCTCCTTTGTTTATGAATATCAACATACTCTTTAGGACTCGCATAACTGTTACCGGAACGCGTTTTTACCTCAACAAATAAAATTTCGTCATTATTTTCGGCAATAATATCAATTTCACCGTATTTTGTACGATAATTTTGCTTTGAAATTATATAACCTTTTCTTTTTATATAATCGGCAACAAACGCCTCACCCGCGTTACCGATTTCCTTATTTATATCCATTATTTGCCCTCAAAATACTTTTTAAAGAAACTGGGTCTATGTATCGGGCAAAGTCCAAACTCATCTACCGCCTTGTAATGCAACGCAGTACCATAACCCTTATGTTTTATAAACCCATATTGTGGGTACTCTTTGTGGAACTCGTCCATTAACCTATCTCGCGTAACCTTAGCAATAATAGAAGCCGCCGCAATAGAGCACGATAATGCATCACCCTTAACAACCGTTTGACAATCAACTGTAATATCTTTAGGAACTCTGTTGCCATCGATAAGAGCAAAATCAGGCTTAATATTAAGGCTGTTAATAGCTCGGTTCATTGCAATATATGTAGAATTTAAAATATTAAATTCCTCAATTTCTTCAACCGAAGCAAAACTAACCGACCATGCAACCGCCTTTTCCTTTATAATAGGAAAAAGTGCTTCCCTCTTTTTTTCGGTTAACTTTTTAGAATCATTAAGGCCTTCAATAAATATATCGTCAGGCAATATAACCGCCGCCGCACACACAGGACCCGCAAGAGGACCTCTGCCCGCTTCGTCAACTCCACAGATATATTTATAACCCTTATCCTTAAAACTATTTTCGATAGTAAAATCCGGCATAATACACCTACTTTGAATTTGGCAATTCCAAAGTGATATTGCCAAGTTTTCCGCCTCTGTATTCATCGAGCAAAACGATTGCGGCACGCTCGGTATCAACCTCACCGCCACGAACCATCATTCCGCGTTTTTTGCCTATTGCACACAATAAATCGTATGGCTCATTATACTCATTGGGGTTCACTTTATACCGTTCTGTAAGCCTTTCAGGATACTCTTGCGACATACATTCAAGTAACCTTATAGCCAAGAGTTCAATATCAAGTACACCGTCTTTAACAGCACCCGTAAAAGCAAGTTTTTCGCCAACCTTTGGGTCATCAAACTTTGGCCACAAAACACCGGGAGTGTCAAGCAGTTCAAGTCGGTCATCAATTTTAAACCATTGATTTCCCCTTGTGACGCCGGGACGGTCGGCAACCTTGGCTTTAACCATTTTAGACATTCGGTTAATAAACGACGATTTTCCAACATTTGGAATACCGACAATCATAACCCTTAACGGTTTGCCCACCATTCCTTTTTTATCATACGCCTTTAATTTATCAGCCAATATAGTTTTAACGGCTTTTACAAAGTTATCAACACCCTTGCCCGAACGGCAATCAAGACTAATTGCAGTAATACCCTGTTCTTTATAATGCTTTATCCACTTTTCAGTGGCATTCTTATCGGCTATGTCGCATTTGTTAAGCAATATAAGTCTCGGCTTATTACCAACGATACCCGACAACTCCGGATTACGGCTACTGTCGGGTATACGGGCATCAACAATTTCTGCAACGGCGTCAACCAACGACAGACTTTCCTTTATCTGTCGTTCGGTTTTTTTCATATGTCCGGGGAACCATTGAATATTCTGTAATTCGCTCATTTTTCACTACCTATTTACTATATATACTTCCAATTTTATCAAACGGGTAAACCCTGTAAAGTGCCTTACCGAGTATCTGATGTGTATCGATAAATCCAATAGATGCAGCTCTACTGTCAAGCGAAACCGAACGGTTATCACCCAAAACAAATACCGAACCTTCAGGAACCTGAACAGGATAATCGTGGCACTTTTCAGTGAGAGATACAAAAGGTTCGGTCCTTGCCTGCTCGGTAAACTCATTACCCTTAGGCTCCATAGTATCTTTAGTATCGCCCACGTAAACAACACCGTCAAAAATATTTATCCACTGACCCTCGGTTGCAATTACCCTTTTTATAAGCGGTATATCACCGAAAACCTCACTCGAAATTACAACAATATCACCGTACTGAGGCTTATATAAAACATCGGATATAACTACCCTTTCCTTATGCAGCAACGTGTCGTTCATGGAAGTACCGTCAACCACAACCTGCTTAAAAACAAAGGTGAACAGCAACAAAATTATTACGATTGTCGCAACGGCGCAATCAATCCATTCGTATATTTCTGTCCATACAGATTTTGTTTCTTTAATATTTTCTTTTTGAGGTATATTATTTTCGTTCAAAACTAAACCTCCAACCAAAAATTATACTTATATTATACATAAAAACAAAAAAGGAAGCAAGAGTTTTCTTGCTTCCCTTTTCAAGGTTTTTGTAAAATTAAAGTTGCTCTTTAACCTTAGCAGCCTTACCAACCCTATCACGGAGATAGTAAAGTTTTGCTCTGCGAATCTTACCGGTTCTTACAAGCTCAACCTTCTCAACGTTGGGAGAATGTACGGGGAATACACGCTCAACACCTACGCCGTAAGAAACGCGGCGAACGGTGAATGTTTCAGCAATACCGCTGTTATTCTTAGCAATAACAGTACCCTCGAAAACCTGAATTCTCGACTTATCTCCTTCAGTGATTCTAACGTGAACACGAACGGTGCTACCGATTTTAATCTCGGGAGCGTCTGCCTTAAGCATACCGGCAGAAATTTCTTTAACGAAATCCATCTTATTTTCCTCCTTAAGTTTTTCATCAGGCATTCATAACTTTCAAATCATAGGCGGCTTATTACCGCAAAAGCAGAGGACTACCCGCTTTGGTGTCGTTAAACGGCATCAAACCCATCGGCAAGGAAACCGACGAAATCAAATGCTCAAGTATATTACCACAAACAAATCAAAAAAGCAAGTGTTTTTTAACATTTTAGTATATTTTTTTGAAAATCAAAACTATTCAACGATAAGGTCTTGAATATTTCTAAGTTCAAAATCAATATTTTTTATTAATGTTGGGTGTTTTAATGCGTAATATGCACCCCTTGCAACACAATGTTCGGCATCGCGTTGGATATAAACCTCACAACTCAAATAGTCAGACAAGAGTTCTGCCATTCCGTGCACATTGGCTCCTCCGCCTGCAACATTAACCCTATCCGCCATAATGTCGGCAACAACATCAGGGTCGGTTTTTTCAATAACACCTTTCACAACCTTACAGATGGACTCACCCACATCACGCATAGCAGAATAAACGTCACTTGAAGAAATATCAAAAATTTGAGGCATGCCGGTAAAAAGATTTCTACCCTTTGCCTTAATGGTGACCTGCTCGGAACGTGGTATTACCGAGCCAATCTGCATTTTTATATCTTCAGCGGTTAACCAGCCAATGAGAATATTAAACTCTTTACGAACGTATTTTATAATTGCCTCGTCAAAATCTATCGAGCCAACCGGTGCCGAATCGCACTGAACAATACCGCCGGCCGAAAGCGCCGCTACATCGGTAACACCTGCTCCGATATCAACAACAAGTTTTCCGCCCGGTTTAAAGAAATCAATACCCATTCCCAAAGCAGCGGCAAACGCAGTATCAATTATCTGTGCACTTCTGCCACCTGCTGTTGCGACTGCATTAGCCACCGAACGACGCTGAATTGAGGTAGCGCCCGAAGGCATAGCAACTATAACCCTTGGTTTAATCAGCCTCTTACCGATTGACCTGCTCATATATTCACTAAGCATCTGCTCAGCAACATCATAATCGGCTATCATTCCTCGTTGAATGGGAAAAACCGTTTCAATGTTTTCCGAAGTGCGACCAACCATGTCTTTGGCTCTATTACCAAAACAAATTGGTTCAAACGTGTCACTTTCAACCGTTGCAACGGTCGGTTCTTCAAGCAATATTCTGTTGTAACTGTAAATTACAGTCTTATAGGTTCCCAAATCAATAGCAACATCTATTGGCATAGTCACACCTCACTTTACAATTATTATATTTCACCGTCGTCTAAATTACAAGTACCTTTCTCCGAAATAAGTACAACCGCTGTATATACCTCTTCCGCCCCACAGAGCCTTAACTGTTTTGCACACTCACTTAATGTATTACCGGTTGTTTTTATATCATCAACAAGCAGTACTGTTTTACCTTTTAGTTCGCTAGTCACCTTATAAACACCCTTAACATTAGCACGGCGTTCCTCGACATTAAGGTCGTGTTGCTTCTTATTATCTTTTATTTTAATAAGGATTTTATTATCAAACGGCAACGATAACTGCTTTGCCACTTTCTTTGCCAAAAGTTCTGCCTGGTTATAGCCACGCTCTGCTTTTCCACGTTTTGTAGCGGGTACTGCAACAACAATATCCGGAGTTATCTTAGGAAACTTTCTTTTAAAACACAGTGCCGCCTGACGTCCAAAATAGTCGGCTGCAAAAGCACCGCCTAAAAACTTCATTTTATAAACCGCACTTTGTGCGGCATCTTTATTCCAGAACACCCCGCAAACTGCTGTAAAAAGGTTATTAAATTTATCACAATCGCACCGGCTTAACCGATTTCCG
Source organism: Acutalibacteraceae bacterium (assembly GCA_045546915.1). GTDB lineage: Bacteria > Bacillota > Clostridia > Oscillospirales > Acutalibacteraceae > UMGS172. Next base: position 35,497 of record JAZQDU010000016.1, read on the forward strand.
CATTTATCACAAGTCTCGGTGACAACACGGCACTTATTAAGGACAGTACGGCAATTATCACACGGCTCATCATCTACATTTACTTCACCGCAACATGGACATCTCGGTGGAAACACAAGGTCCTGCAAGCCTTTTAATATTATTTTCAATTCAGATTTCATTTTTTAATAAATGTTTCAACGCGGTATAGCGCAAAGTTTTACGGTCGTTTAACGACATCTGTTTTATAACCTCTCGACTTCCAACGGTAATTAGCAATTTTTTTGCTCTTGTAACCGCAGTATACAACAAATTTCTGTATTTTAATTGATACGGAAAATCAAGTAACGGTAATATTACACAGTCAAATTCACTTCCCTGACTTTTGTGAACAGTAATTGCATACGCAAGTTCCAGTTGTGCTACCTGCTCACCTGAATATGATGCCACACGGTCGACGAATCTGACGGTTAGTTCCCTGTTTTTAACATCGATATCCTCTAAAACGCCTACATCGCCGTTAAAAACACCCATACCAACATTACCTTGGTCATCTTCCCACACAATATCATAATTGTTTTTAGTCTGCATGACCTTATCGCCTTTTCTAAGCACAAACCCTCTAAAGGCAATCTCCGGCTTGTCCTCAAACGGAGGATTTATCTGTTCTTGTAAAATATTATTGATATTTACAGTACCGAGTTCCATTTTTTTAGAAGGACAAAGCACCTGAATATCATCAGCAGGCGAAAAGCCGTATGCTTCGGGCAAACGTCGGCAATAAAGGTTGGTAACAAGACGCAATGCCGACTGTGCTGTTCTTTGTTCAAGCATAAAAAAGTCAGAATCCCGACAGTCAAGTTCCAACTCTTGACCGTTGATAATATTGTGCGCGTTAACAATAATTTTACTTTGAAGCGCTTGTCTAAAGACCTTTTGCAAGCGGATACAACAAAAAGCACCCGAATCAATTAGGTCTCTGAGAACATTACCTGCACCTACACTCGGCAGCTGGTCGGAATCGCCCACAAGAATCAGCCTCGTGCCTAAACGCAAAGCCCTTAACAATGCATCAAACAACACAACATCGACCATTGACATTTCATCTACTATAACAACGTCGGCTTCTAACGGATTTTTTTCATTACGGACAAAAACATGGCCTTTTGAGTCATCCGACTTGCCGACTTCCAACAATCTATGAACTGTTTTTGCCTCACGCCCCGTCAGTTCGGAAAGGCGTTTTGCCGCACGACCGGTAGGTGCCGCAAGTGCCACTTTCATATTGCGGCTTTCCATAACCTCAATTATTCCGTTTACGGCGGTGGTTTTTCCTGTTCCGGGACCACCTGTTAAAATAAAAATGCTCGATTCAAGACTTTTTATTATTGCTGATTTTTGCAGTTGCTCAAAGGTTATACCAAGCTTAAGACCTGTTTTTTCAAGTTCTTTTTCGGTAACGGGTTTTAAATTGCCGGACAAAGAAAGTTCAAGTGCCATTCGGTTGGCTATGTAAGACTCATGTTCAAAAAACTCGGTCACCGAAACAAAAGGTACGCTTCCAATTATAATTTCATGTAAAATTTTTCGTTCATACAGAATTTCACAAGTATCGTCGGCAAGATAAGTATCACAGTCAAGCAGTTCACATGCTATTTTTAATACGCGCTCTTTAGGTAGGCATGTATGACCGTTTAAAAGGTTATGTTTAACAACATACATTATTCCTGCACAAAGTCGCTCAGCATTATCATCGGGTATGTTTAAACGTTTTCCGATTTCATCGGCTTTTTCAAAATCCCATCCTATGCCATCGTTACATAATAGGTAAGGATTAGACTCGATTTGTTCTGCGGCAGTTTCGCCCAAAACCTTTAAAGCCGACACCGCATCATCTGCCGAAATACCATAACCCGCCAAACGCAAGCAAATTTCTCTTAAAGAGCGTCTTTTTGAGATTTCGGCACTGATTTGCATAGCCTTTGCACGGCTAATTCCCTTGACAGCGATAAGCCTTTCGGGTTCCTTTTCCATAACTTCAAACGTATCGTCTTTAAACAGCCCTACTATCTTTTTTGCAGTAGCAGGGCCTATTCCTTTTATAACTCCTGAGGACAAATATTTAAGAATGGCAGCCGAACCCGAAGGCAAAGTCTTAACTAAGGCCTCAGCCTTGAACTGCTGGCCGTAGGTGGGATGTACCATAAACCTGCCTGTCAGTTCCAATTCTTCACCAACTGAAACATTACTAAGATTGCCTACTACTGTTTCGGTACCATTTTCGTTCTCAATTTCAATAACAGCAAAATTAGTGTCGGCACTGCTGAAAACAACACGTTTTACCGTACCTTTTATGATTTCAAAAGACAGTTCCGACATTAAAATCACCTCATTTTTTACAATAAATTTTTAACATTTCGCAAAAATCGTTTACTGTCAGCAGTCTTATTCTGCTCCCCTTACACAGAGCATAACACGTTTCTTTACACTCCTCGTTTATACCGCAATCAATAGCATACGCACGTACGTTATTAAGACCGCTATCCCATCCGAGTGTTTCAATTGCCATTTGAAGTTCGATATCTGCAGAAGACCCGCTTAGCATTACAGCATAAAGTCTTGAATCACCATTTGTAGGTGCTACAATTTTAAGTACAAGCCACTTTATTACGCTGACAATTCCGATTATAAAGAAAACAACTATAATAATTCCTGCAAAAACATGCATAACCTCACCACATTTCAAAAAATAATAACGCTTTTTGCACTATCAGTACATTTTATGAAACACAGCAAGTCCTTGTCAAAAAAGACCGTGGGTAGTTTCTGCCCCAACGGTCTTTTTAATTATATTACATCAACCTCAACGTTTTTTACGCTTATATTGGTCATCCATGCTCTATACTTTGCATTGACTGAAACAACAATTGTTTTGGAAACATTGTTTTCAGCACAGTCAACGGTTAAGTTAATATCGCTCTCTTTTAATTTTCTGATGTCACCGGCATTACCGCAAATTGTGATTTTTATGGCTCCCGTGTATTTTACCATCCATGAACTTTCTCCCGTATTTATAAGTTTTATTTTATCGGGAGTAATGGTTATTTCTTTGCTCGAAAGTTTACCACCAAAATCAATCTCAACAATAATTTCCTGAGTGCCATCTGCAATTTCAACACCGTCTTCAAGTATGAAAGACCTTAAGAAAGAATCATTGTTTTCCTTGATTTGAGAAAAATCGATAGGTGCAAGTTTTATACCATTAACTTTAAGCTCATCTATCTTATCCGCAGGGCCTTTAACCTCTATTTGCGTAATCGGTTTTGCCTTTGCTTTAACAAGTTCGTTGTTAGGATATAGCGTAAACTTAGGCATACCGCTTTGTGATTCCAAGTAATAGGCAGGAAGATTAGTGAACGTCGGCACAATTGTAACCATTGCACGTTTAAACACAACCACACGAAGATAAAATTCGTTATCATACTGTAATGAACCCGAATCAACTTGGTTACCCAACGCATCATAAAAAGTAAGTACAACATCATGGAAATTATGCGATTCAGATGAAACTTCCGCATTAGTCAGTACAGGTTTTGCAACCACCTTGCTTATTGCCGATATAAACTCTGACGGACCCTTTACAGAAAGCGACGTTATTTCAGCACCCTCGGAATCGTCACGACGAAGTTTACTTTTATCTGTGTCAATTTCACAGCCCTCGGCAAGAAAATCTACATATTCCGAAACATCAATTTGAACCGGCACTTCGGCAGCCGTACTGTAATCGTATACAACCTGGATATAAGACGGCGAAATGCTTACTATTTCACAGTCGTTTTTAGCAACCGACGCGGTAAGGGTAAGTACATATGTTCCCGGTTTTGAAACCTCAGAATATGATTTAACCGAAACAGATATATCATCCTTAGATACGGTACTTACAATATAGCCCGGACCGTTAACGGTAACCGAAACTGATTGAGTATACTCACCAAGAGGTATCAAAGCTCGGTCATTATCGTCCTTTTGGTCAGCAACCGAAACCGATATATCGTTAAAAGTAATATCACGCGACGGATTTTCGGTAATATCTATGACAAGCCAAAAAATAATGGCTAAAATAACCGAAAAAGCTACAAGAAACTTTTTATTGTCAAACAATTTATTAATCCACGATACCGGGTTTAGATTAATCATTTCCGTCACGCTCCTTTCCTAAAACTTTGATTATTCTTCCGAAGTTTTACGGTTTTCCTTTTGATTTCGCTTGAAAAATTTTGTGAATTTATTTTGTCCGCCATCATTATCATCGGTAAGTAATTCACTATACAGTTTTTCTTTTAATGTTACCTGATTTAAGCCACGTTCTATAGTGCCGTTAATGCATACCGATATTTTACCGGTTTCCTCCGACACAACAACTACCAAAGCATCGGACGACTCACTCATACCAACTGCGGCACGGTGCCTTGTTCCAAGTTCCTTACTGAGTTCGTTATTAGAAGTCAAAGGCAAAATACAGCCTGCTGATAAAATGGTATTTTTACGCACCACAACACCGCCATCGTGCAACGGTGATTTCGGATAAAACAAATTTTTTATAAGTTCTTCAGATACATCTGCATTAATGCCGGTACCTGTTGCAGTAATTTCACCGAGTGGTGTCGAGCGCTCGAAAACAATAAGTGCTCCAACTTTATCGTCTGACATTGAACTGCAAGCCTTACAAATATTGTCAATACTGCTCTTTATCTTTTCGTTTCCTGCTGTCTCGTGATTGTTTCCAATCCAACCGAAGCTGCTATGCCCCATTCTTTCCAAAGCATGGCGCAACTCCGGCTGGAAAATAATTGCAATAGCGATAATGGCGTAATCGAAAAACTTAACGAGCAACCATTTTAACGAAATCAAATCAAACCACTGCGCCATAACCCAGACAAGCAAAAGAAAAAGCAAGCCTTTTATGAGGATTTTAGCACGCGTTTCTTTGAAAAAGCCAACCGCCTTGTAAATAATGTAAGCGATAATAACAATATCGATAATATCAGCAATACGGATATCAGCAAAGGCTAAAAATATCTGAGCAAAAAAGCCTCTGATAATCTCAAATACGGAAACAAAAAACTCTTGCATTATCGCACATCCTTTCCAAAACGGTTATATCTATCAATACACAATATATTGTAGCATACAAGTTGCTCAGTATCAATAGTTATTTTAAATTTTTTCTCGGAAAAATTATTTTTTTTACACTTTCTACCAATGCATCGGCTTGGTCTTTAGTATTATAAGAAGAACAGCAAATTCTTACTGTGCCGATATCAATAGTTCCAAGCCTTCTGTGAGCCATCGGTGCGCAATGAAGGCCAGCCCTGACAGCAATATTGTCATTACCTAAATAAGTTGCCGTTTGGTCAGATGATAAACCGTTTACATTAAACGACAATGTCGGAACATACTCACCAAACTTAGGCTTCGGTGTATAAAGCACAACTCCGTCTAATTTTGACAGTTGCTCATAAATATAACCCGCCAACTGAAGTTCGTGGCGGTAAATCTTGTCTGTTCCCCGTGACATAACATAATCAAGTCCTGCCGATATGCCTAAAATTCCGGGCACGTTCAAGGTTCCGCTTTCATACCTGTCAGGAAATTCATCAGGTTGTTCATATCCTGCAGAAAACGAGCCTGTACCACCCTCAAATACCGTTTCAGGAATTTCACCCAATGAAATCAGTATGCCAATCCCCATCGGAGCATAAAGTCCTTTATGCGGTGCTATACAAAGATAATCAATCATAGAATTTTTCATGTTGATATCCAGTATACCGGCTGATTGTGCTGCATCTACCATAAACGGAACATTTCTCTCGGCACAAATCATGCCTATTTCTTTTATTGGCAAAACATAACCTGTAACATTAGATGCATGTGTCACAGCAACTAATCGGGTGTCTTTAGTTATAAGTCTTTCGAATGACCTTACAGTTGCATCCCTATCCCCAAATATGACCTCTGCGTAATCTACGTCAACACCGTTTTTCTGCAGTTTATAAAGAGGTCTTGCAACCGCGTTGTGTTCTAAACTTGAAGTTACAACATGGTCACCGGGACGGCAAACTCCTTTCAAAACAAGGTTTATAGCACCGGTGCAGTTGGGCGTAAATACCACCCTTTCGGGTGCATCGGCACCAAAAAAGGTTGATATTTTTTTGCGACAATTGTATATTTCTTCCGAACACTTGACCGACTGTTCATAACCGCCTCTGCCCGGATTGACCGACATCTGATTTAGTGCACGGTTAACAGCACTAATAACTTCTTTGGGTTTTACACCGGTTGTAGCGGCGTTGTCAAAATATATCACGACATATTAACCCTTTCCATTATCACGCGAACACCGGCCGAATTCAACAATTTTCGCGAATCGGATGCGTCATTCTCGTTAACTGTTATTCCAAAAAGGCAGCCACCAACGGTGCCGCCTTGTATTTTCCTTATTTCATTTTTAATTCCTTGCGATTTTAAAACCTCAGCGCCTTTTAAAGCATTAGTTGAGGTCGTTGTTATAAAAGCAACCTTTTTCATTCCTTCCCTCCTTAAATCATCAAACATCTTAAGGGTATAAAAACCCCTTCTACATTTTATGCTCAATTTCGAGGAAGGACAAAGTATTTATTTTAAGGATGCAGACTTATATTTATCATCATTTAACCACAAATCTTTAACCACAATAACCGCAAGAGGCAAAACCAAAATACCCGCCGCACCAAAGAACTTCAGTCCTAAAAATACCGATGCCAGCATGACTATCGGGTGAAGTCCCACTCGCTTTCCTATTACTTTAGGTTCGGCAAAATTCCTTACAGCAGTGATAACCACATAAAGTATAATTATCGATATAGCCTTTCTTGTGTTGCCAAAAAGAGCTGCAAAAATCGCCCAAGGTACGAGAACAGTACCAGAACCGAAAACCGGCAAAATATCAACAATTGCAGTTATCGCCGCTATAACCAACGCATATTCGCTACCAATAAGGCTTAATCCTATAAATAATTCAATAAATGTAATCGCCATTATAACCACATAACCCTTTAGCATACCGGTTACGTTGCTTAAAAGGTTGTTCTTTGCAAAAACGAGTCCTTTTGACACGTTTTTGGGCAATTTTTCTTTAATATACCGACAAATTTCGTCATAATCTTTGGCAAAATAGGCACTTGAGACAATCATGACCACCACCGCCAAAACAACAAGCGGTACTCCTGCTGCAACGTTTCTCGCGACTGTCGTTACAAAATTTGCCAACTCACCTGTTACCGAATCAACAGTTGCCGACGGCAATTTGCCCACAATAGACTCGGCACCATCGGGCAATCGACCTATAAACCCGTTGATTTTATCGGAAATTGATTGAAAGGCAACTGAAACTTGGTCCACAAACTGAGGCAACTCGTCTATTAATCGGTTTAGTTGTCGATACAAGGCATACCCTATCCATGTCAAAAGACAACCTGCCAAAATATAAACTGTCAAAACCGCTGCTACCGAAACCGCTTTTTTCTTAATTCTAAACTTTGTCGAGACAGCGTTTGCCAATCGTTGAAGCAGCACCGTTATGAGCGCGGAAAGTGCAAAAGGCAAAAGCGGCCCCGATAACAGTTTCAGCACAAAATAAGCAAAAACTGTAACGGTAATATAAAAAGCAGATTTTATTAAGAAATCCTTTTGTTTTACGGTGTCCAACTAAGTCACACAGCCCTTCAATAATCAATTAGTTAAAATATACAAAAATGTTTTTTGCAAAAGCAAAACAAATATTAAAAATTGTTCTTGCATTTACAAGTTTAATGTGTTATAGTGTTTCTTGTTCAAGAACATTGTTTTCGTGAGGTGGATACATTGAGCAAAGGAATGCTGCTTGTAAGTACCGACGTTTTGCCCGAAGTTTACTCAAAAGTAATTAAAGCAAAAAAACTTTTGTCTTCAGGTCAAGTGAAAACCGCAAGCGAAGCTTTAAAAATTTGCGGAATTTCAAGAAGCGCATATTATAAGTATAAGGATTCTGTATTTGAGTATACGCATCCGTTGGGTGAAATAGTATCTTTACAGGCTGTCTTACGCGACCGTGCCGGTGTTTTATCTGCTTTCTTGCAAACACTTTACAGTTGCGGCGGTAATATAATGACCGTTAATCAAGGGTTGCCAGTTTCAGGCACCGCCTCGGTTTCGGTATCTGTTAGAATTCCGGAAAACAATTTTGATGTAACAAATATGATTGAATCATTGATTAAATTAGACGGCGTAGTAACAGTAAAACGCATACTCGGCGAATAATTTTAAAGGAAGTGTAAAAATGGTTGATATTGCAGTTATGGGTCACGGAACTGTAGGTTCAGGCGTAGTTGACGTTCTTATAAACAACTCAACAGTTATTTCAAAAAGGGTAAAAGACGATATTAATGTTAAATATATTCTTGATTTGCGCGATTTTCCCGATTTGCCTTACAGCGAGAAATTTATTAAAGACTTTAATATTATTTTGAACGACCCCGATATTAAGGTTGTCGCTGAGGTTATGGGCGGTGTTAATCCTGCTTATGAATTCACAAAGTCTTGCCTTCTGGCAGGTAAAAGCGTTGTAACCTCCAACAAAGAGTTGGTTGCTCAAAAAGGTGCAGAACTTTTAAAAATAGCCGAAATGAACAATGTTAATTATTTGTTTGAAGCAAGTGTAGGCGGCGGTATACCGGTACTTCGTCCTATCGCCCAATGCCTTGCAGCAAATAATATTACTGAGGTTGTCGGCATTTTAAACGGAACCACTAATTTTATTATGACTAAAATGTTAAAAGACGGATTGTCCTTTGACGAAGCATTATTAGAGGCTCAACGTTTAGGTTATGCCGAAAAAGACCCTACGGCAGACATTGAAGGTCATGACGCTTGCCGTAAAATTTGTATTTTGGCAGCACTTTCATTTGGTAAACATGTTTATCCCGACAGTGTTCACACCGAGGGCATTACCAAAATCACAGCCGCCGATACCGCATATGCCGATTTTGCAGGATGCGTCATTAAACTCATCGGCAGAGCAAAACTAAACGATGATAACAAATGCACAATTACAGTCTACCCCGCTTTTGTAAGCAATACTAACCAGTTGTCACACGTAAACGATGTATTCAATGCCATCACTGTCAAAGGTGACGCAGTAGGTGATGTTGTTTTCTACGGCAGAGGTGCTGGAAAACTGCCGACAGCCAGTGCAGTTGTGGCCGATATTATTGACTGTGCAAAGCATCTGCACGCACGTAAATATTTATCTTGGGACGATGCCGGAAGCGATTATATCGCTGATTATGAAAACGATACTGTAAGAATGTATGTACGTTGCACAGCAAACATTGACAGGCTTGAATTAAAGCATGAAGCCGAAAAACTATTCGGTGAAATAAAAATTCTCGGACGAAACGGAGAGGCAGATAACGAACTTGCATTCATAACCCCGTTTGCAACCGAGCGAGAACTCAAAAACATTTTATCAAAACTTACGGCGGGAAGCGTTGTCACTACCGTTCGTGTACTTGATTAATTGTAAACAAAGCTGATTTTAAAGTTTGGAGGCAAAAAAATGGCTTTAATAGTAAAAAAATTCGGAGGCTCATCGGTTGCCAACGCTGAAAAATTATTCAACGTTGCAAAAATTATCACCGATGACTACAAAAAAGGCAACGACGTTGTAGTTGTTGTTTCGGCTCAGGGCGACACTACCGACGACCTTATTGAAAAAGCAAACGAAATTTACCCTGTAAACCCGCCCAAAAGAGAAATGGATATGTTGTTGTCGGCAGGAGAACAGATTTCGATTTCGTTGCTTGCTATGGCAATACAAAAATTAGGTTGTCCCTCAATTTCATTACTCGGTTGGCAAGCAGGATTCCAGACCGACTCAAAGCATATGCTTGCACGAATCAAAAAGGTTGACGGCGAACGCATCAAAAACGAACTCGACAAGAAGAATATTGTTATCATTGCCGGTTTCCAAGGTCTTAACAAGCACGACGATATCACAACACTCGGTCGTGGCGGTTCTGACACAAGTGCTGTTGCAATAGCAGCATCAATGCACGCAGACCTTTGCCAAATTTACACCGATGTTGACGGTGTTTACACCGCCGACCCGAGAAAGGTTACCGGCACCAAGAAAATGGACGAGATAACCTATGATGAAATGCTTGAGCTTGCTACTTTGGGCGCTCAGGTTCTCAACAACCGTTCGGTTGAAATGGCTAAAAAATACGGTGTAGAACTCGAAGTTCTTTCAAGTCTTGAAAATAAACCCGGCACAATTGTCAAGGAGGTAGTTAAAATGGAAAAAATGCTCGTTAAAGGTGTCGCTTGCGATAAAGATACCCTTGTAATTTCAATAGTTGGTCTTAAAGACACCCCCGGTGTTGCTTTTAAAGTTTTCAACCAACTCAGTATGAAAAATGTTAATGTTGACATTATTTTACAGTCGGTCGGCCGTGACGGTACTAAGGATATCACCTTCACCGCACCCATGAACCAAAAGGCCGATATAATTGATGCTTTGAACATTCTTCGCGATAAACTGAACATTCAGGATATTGTAATTAATGATAAAATGGGTAAAGTATCTATTGTTGGTGCCGGTATGGAAACACATCCCGGTGTTGCTTCTAAAATGTTTGAAGCATTATCAGATGCAGGTATCAACATTCATATGATTTCTACGAGCGAAATCAAAATTTCTGTTCTTATCAATATTGATGATTGCCAAAGAGCAGTTCAGGTTGTTCACGACGCCTTTATTAACTAATAAATAATTATCACAGAGTAGAAACCGATGCGTTAAGTGCTTTTGGGACGGGGAGTTGCTCAAAAGACGAAGGGCTTTGGGCTTGCGGTTACGGTTTCGCATCCCGCTGTTATAATAAGAAGCAATGCATTAATGTCAAACACTCCTTATTATTCAGTAAGATGAACTAATAAGGAGTGTTTTTTTGTGCAAAATCAAAGTAAATTTAAACTCAGGCGTTTGGCATTTTTAGGTGTCATGACGGCACTTGCTGCCGTTTGCTCATTAAGTTTTCCTCTTGGACTGACTATAAGAATCGGTGAATTTATAAAGATGTCCCCTGCCTTTTTAGTTGTTGCCATTGTCGGAAACATGTATAGTTTTAAAGAGGCGGCTCTTGTATCGTTTTTATCAGACCTTATTCAAAGTCTGCTTTTTGGCGGTTTTTCACCGCTGATTTCACTGATTTCTGTTCTAAGCGGTGCCTGTTTCGGCTTACTTCTTCATGGCACTAATAAAATTAAACGGATTGTTTTAAGCGTGCTTATAACACAAATCATTGGAAGTTTGATTCTGACAACAAGTGTTTTATGTATTTGGTATTCATTACCCGTAATACCTACTATATATTTCAGAATTATTCAAACCGTTATTATGATAGCGGTTGAAATCCCTGTTTTAATTTTGTTTTTAAGGATTATCGATATTAACAGCCGACTTAACCGAATTTTACAATAAGAATCAATAGGTAAATAATTGATATTGAAAAATTTAAATAATCATGGTATAAGTATTATAGATTGTTTAGAAGAGGTGTTGGATATGAACTATGATGTTATTATTATAGGTGCTGGTCCCGGTGGGATTTATACCGCTTACGAACTTATAGAGCAAAATCCTACGCTAAAAGTGGCGGTTTTCGAAGCAGGAAACGAACTAAGCAAACGTCATTGTCCTATTGACGGCGAAAAGATTAAAAGTTGCATAAACTGTAAAAGTTGCTCAATTATGAGCGGTTTTGGAGGTGCCGGTGCATTTTCCGACGGAAAATATAATATTACTAATGATTTCGGCGGTACTCTTTACCGTTACATCGGCAAAGATAAGGCTTTGCAACTGATGAAATACGTCGATGAAATTAACATGAACTACGGCGGTAAAGGCACCAAACTTTACTCAACTGCAGGTACAAAACTCAAAAAAGAATGTATAACACACGACCTGCATTTACTTGACGCTTCGGTTCGTCATTTAGGAACCGACATCAATTATGTCGTACTTGAAAATCTCTATTCGCACCTCGAAAGTAAAATTGATTTTTATTTTAACTCGCCTGTTTCTTCGGTAATGAAAACAGACGACGGTTTTGAAATAAACTGTTTAGACAATGTATATTTTTCTAAAAAATGCGTAATTTCAGTAGGACGCAGCGGCAGTAAGTGGATGGAAAAGGTATGTAAAGAACTCAAAATACCTACCGAATCCACCAGAGTTGACATCGGTGTTCGTGTTGAATTACCTGCCGAAGTTTTTTCACATCTTACTGATGAACTTTATGAAAGCAAAATCGTATATTGCACCGAAAAATACGGAGATAAAGTTCGTACTTTCTGTATGAATCCCAAAGGTGCAGTTGTTAACGAAAACACCAACGGAATCATTACAGTGAACGGTCACAGTTATGAAGACCCTGCAAAACAAACCCAAAACACCAACTTTGCATTGCTGGTTGCCAAACATTTTTCCGAGCCGTTTAAAGATTCTAACGGTTACGGTGAATCAATCGCTAAACTCAGCAATATGTTAGGCGGCGGTGTTATTGTTCAGCGTTTTGGTGACCTTATTCGCGGCAGGCGTTCTACACAAAGCCGTATTGATGAAGCATTTATCACCCCGACATTAAAAGCTACCCCCGGTGATTTAAGCCTTGTATTACCCAAACGTATACTTGACGGAATAATTGATATGATTTATGCACTTGACAAGGTGGCGCCCGGCACAGCCAACGACGATACTCTGCTTTACGGTGTTGAAGTCAAGTTCTACAATATGGAAGTAACGGTTAATGAAAATCTTGAATCGTGCTATGACGGTCTCTATATTATCGGTGACGGAAGCGGTATTACCCACTCTCTCTCGCATGCATCGGCAAGCGGTGTTCATGTAGCACGTCATATCGCGTTGAACAAATAATTATTTTGAGGTAGTTTATGCAATATCAATTCATGCGTTTCCCTGAAGGCAAAACTAAAGCGGTAACATTCAGTTATGATGACAACAATATTGCCAGCGCAAAACTTGCAGATGTTTTAAGTAGTTATGGATTAAAAGGTACTTTTAATCTTAACTCTGAAAAGCCAACTAACACTTTAAAGCAAGCAGACGTTGAAGAACATATTATAAAGAACGGTCATGAAGTTGCTGTTCACGGATTAAATCACCGTGCATCAGGCACACTGCGTACCATTGAAGGCATAAAAGATGTTCTTGATTGCCGTCTCGAATTGGAAAGCAAGTATAACACAATTATACGCGGTATGGCTTACCCTGACACCGGTATTACTCGTTTCCAACCCGGAACAGATTATGATTGTGTAAAAAGATATTTAAAAGAACTTGATATTGCATACGCAAGAACCCTTGGCGGTGATAACAATCAATTTTTGCTTCCTACCGATTGGTATGCTTGGATGCCAACTGTACGTAATCTAAACCCCCGTGTTATGAACTATGTTGATGAATTTCTTGATATCGATGTTAACAATCTTTACAACTCGGTTAGGTATGCCCGTTTATTCTACATGTGGGGACATGCATATGAATTTGAGCAGGACAACGGTTGGGAACTTTTGGATAATATATGCAAAAAACTTACCAGTAAACCTGATATTTGGTATGCTACAAATATTGAAATTTACAACTATGTTGAAGCGTACAAGTCGCTTATTTTCAGTGCTGATTCAAGCATGGTTTTCAACCCTTCGCTTTACGAAATATGGTTTGATATCGACCGAAAACTTTATTCCATAAAATCGGGTGAAACTATTAAAATTAAATAAAATTAAAAGAAAAAGGTTCCGAAAAAAATCGGAACCTTTTAATATTAATCTTCAAAATCGAGGCATGAACGCGACTTTGTAAACGGTCGTACATAAGTATCGGCCACAAAAACGTGCTCCGGATGAACGGCATAGGCTTTAAGTGCTTCAAAACTGTCAAATCCACTATCAAGCATCATATCAGCATTCGATGAAGTAAGTCCGTTAACATTAACCTTAATATATTTAAGGCCTTCAATTTTTCCGTAAAGCGACTCTAAATGCTTTTTAGCATCATTCTTAACAGTTAACTTTTCAGCATCCGTCAAATCATCCCTTAATTGCCAAAGTATAATATGCTTAACCATTTTTATCCTTTCCCTAAAACTTCTTTATAAAGTTTAATATAGGTGTTGGCAGATTTACCCCAACTGTTATCACATTCCATAGCACGTTTTACAAGAATGTTCCATCCTTCTTTATTCTCATAACCTTTAACGGCACGTTCAACTGCATAAGCCATATCGTGAGCGTTATAATTAGAGAAAGTAAAGCCGTTGCCCTCATTGTCTCCGCTATCTTTAACAGTATCTTTAAGTCCGCCGGTTTCTCGCACAATGGGAATAGTACCGTAACGAAGTGCTATCATCTGAGCAAGACCACATGGCTCACTCTTAGAAGGCATAAGGAATATATCTGCACCTGAATATATTTTATGGGCGTAATCAGGCACAAAGCCCAACCTTAAGGACACCTTGTCAGGATGCGCTGATGCCATTGAATAGAAAAATGTTTCAAACTCCCATTCACCGCTACCCAAAATAACAAACTGAACATCCAAGTTAAGCATTTGTTCAAATACGCATTTTACCAAATCAAGACCTTTGTGAGTGACAAGACGCGATACAATACCTATAACCGGAACATCAGGTTTTTGAGGCAAGCCTGCCGCTTTTTGAAGTTCGGCTTTGTTGGTTGCTTTGCCTGAAACATCTTCTGCACTGTAGTTTGCCCATATATTTGAGTCGGTTTCGGGGTTATAGACTTCGGTATCAATACCATTAACAATACCGCTTAGTTTAAAAGCACGGTCACGAATTATACCATCAAGACCATGTGCAAACCAAGGGTCTTTAATTTCCTCTGAGTAGGTGGGACTAACAGTAGTAACTCGGTCTGCAGTCTCAATAGCACCCTTCATGAGGTTAATACCTCCGTCATACTCCAAAAGGTGTGCGCCCTCACTCGGAACACCCAAAACATCCTCTAATATTTCTTTACCGTATTTACCCTGATACTGAATATTATGAATTGTATAAACAGTTTTGATATTTTTGTAAATATCGTTTTTGCGGTATATTGTATCAAGAAATACGGGAACCAATGCCGTCTGCCAGTCATTACAGTGAATAACATCCGGCACAAAATCTATATGAGGAATCATTTCAAGTACTGCTCTGGCAAAAAAGGCGAAACGCTCCGCATCATCGTAGTGACCGTAAAGACCGTTACGCTTAAAATAATACTGATTATCGAGCAGATAGAAAATCACACCGTCATGTTTTGCCTCAAAAATGCCACAATACTGCCTACGCCAAGCGACAGGTACGGTAATACTTGTAACAAACTGCATCTTAGAGCGAAGTTCCTCGCTGACGGTTTCATAAAGGGGCATAACCACTCTGCAACCCACAAGTCTTTTTCTAAGTGCTTTAGGTAACGCACCCGCTACATCCGCAAGACCGCCTGACATGGCGAAAGGATACGCTTCACTTGTTGCATATAAAACTTTCATTTTTATAAAATCCTTTCAGTTAAACCTCAGAGTTTTTACGAATGTAAATGGGATAAATCTCGGTGCCTTTGAGCGTTTTATATGCACCTACGGTAACCTTTTTATCCAAGGTGACATATTTAATCTCGGCATTTTCATTGATAACCGCATCCTGCATGACTATACAGTTTTCAACAACTGCTCCGGCACCAACCTTAGCACCTCTGAACAGAACCGAATTGCGAACTGTACCCTCAATTACACAACCGTCAGCAATGATTGAATTATGAACCTTGCAATCAAGGCCATAAATTGTGGGCATATCGTCACGTGTTTTGGTAAAAACAGGACGTTCTTTGCAGAAAAGTTCACGTCTTACATCAGGACTCGACAAAACTTCATGAGTAATCCTTACGTAACTTTCAGGGCTATCCATAACTGCGGCATAAGGTAAAACCTCATATCCACGGATATCAAGTGTTTCAAGACCTTGTTGGAAAATATCCCTCGCAAGGCTTGTAAAATTATGTTCATAACCATAATTCACAATCTCAATGAGTTTTTGTTTTGATAAAACAGTTATATCAAGGCTAAAATTGCAATCGGAATCACCGGCAGCAAAAGTAATGTCTGTTATTTTATCGCCACATAATTCAAACGACATAACATCGTGATGATTTGCAGGCATCCTGCCTTTTTTGTAAGCAATAGTCACATCGGCACCGCTTGCAATGTGTCGCTCAATCATATCACTTAAATCAAAGTTAGTAATAACATCGGCATCGCATAACACAACGTATTCTTCCTTTGAATGACGCAAAAAATTCATTGCGCCAAAAAGGCCGTCGATATGTCCGACATAAACCTTTGCCTCATCATTAGAATAAGGTGGCAAGAAATACAGACCGCCGTTTTTACGGTCAAGGTCCCATGCCTTACCGGTACCGATATGGTCCATAAGTGACTGGTAGTTAGCCTTAGTAACAATACCAACCTTAGAAACACCTGCGTTTACAAGGTTAGACAACGAAAAATCTATAAAACGGTAACGTCCGCAAAAAGGAACCGAACCCATTGACCTTTTGGCGGTCATTTCTGCCAAAAGTTCGTCATGAACATTAGGAAAAACAAGACCTAAAACATTATTCTTTCTCATAGTTTTCCACCGTCCTCTACGTTCTCTCTAATCATCTGCGATGCTGAAATAACGGCATTTTTGCCAATATTTATACCGGCACCAACAACAGTTACACCCCAATTTGAGAGGTCTGACATATCCTCAGGTTTTTGACCCACAACTGCACCTTCGTCGATTACCGAGTTTTCGGCAACAATGGCATATTGCACCGTTGCGCCTTTTTTAATAACAGCACCCGGCATAACAAGTGATGATTGCACCGTTGCGCCTTCTTCGACTATTACATTGTCAAATAAAATAGAGAAATCCACCTTGCCATAAATTTCACATCCTTCGGTGATAAGCGAATTTTGCACCAAAGCAGTGTCAGCAATATACTGAGGCGGTGCCGACGGTGTTCTCGAATATATTCTCCAATTTTTATCCGACAAATCAAGCTTAATCTTGGGGTCAAGCAAATCAAGGTTTGCCTCCCACAACGAATCAATCGTTCCTACATCTTTCCAATAATCATCAAAACGATAAACCACCATTTTTTCGCCTGCGTTCAGCATGTTGGGGATTATGTTCTTACCAAAGTCGTTAGAAGAATTGGGGTCTGCCTCATCTTCTTCCAAATATTTGCGAAGTTTATCCCACGAAAAAACGTAAATACCCATCGAAGCCAAATTACTCTTGGGTTCCTTCGGTTTTTCCTGGAACTCATAAATAGTGCCATCCTCGTTAGCATTCATAATGCCGAAACGAGAAGCCTCCTCCATAGGAACCTCAATAACAGCAATGGTGCAGTCTGCACCCGATTCCTTATGCTTGGCAATCATTTTGCTATAATCCATCTTATAAATATGGTCACCGGAAAGTATAAGAACATACTCAGGGTCATAACGCTTTATAAACTCAATATTCTGATAAATTGCATTAGCAGTACCTTTATACCAATCACCGCCCTTATTGTTCTGATAAGGGGGAAGAATATGAACACCGCCATATGAACGGTCAAGGTCCCACGGTTTTCCCGAACCGATATAATCGTTAAGTTCAAGCGGTGAATACTGCGTAAGAACACCAACCGTATCAATACCAGAATTGGTACAGTTGGATAAAGGAAAATCGATTATCCTATACTTACCTCCGTAAGGTACCGCCGGTTTAGCAATGCGCTGCGTAAGCACACCAAGACGGCTACCCTGTCCACCTGCCAACAGCATAGCGACGCATTCTGTTTTTTTCACTTTGGGTCACTCCTTGCTTTTTTTGTTTATTTAAATCGGTTCGGACAAGATTTTAAAATCCTGAAGTCTCCGTAAAAACCTCTTATAACTATTATATACCCATAATTTTCCAAATATCATATTACAATTATATTTTAACAGTTGTTTATTAAAATTTCAATAGCAAATTTAGTATTTTTCCATTTAGAGCATAAGTATTTTGGGAAATAATTTGTGCAAATTTGACAAAAAACAAGCATTTTCAGTCTTTAATAAGTTATCTGCTACCATAAATAACAAAAAGACCGCCGAAACTGACCGTTTCGGCGGTGTAAATTTAATCGTCACATTCGTCACAGGTTGTGCAACCGCAACCGTTATCGGCGTCACATGGGCGGGGCGGGAAAAAGTCATCGGTCGGAAACTTAATTTTTCTAAAAACGTCACACGGTGAATCGGTAGAATCGTTGCATTGCTTTTCAGGAATACAGAAGTCATACACAGGAATAAGCATTTGAACATTACGAATAAGTTGGATTATTGTAAAAAGCCCAAGCGTTACATATACGGTATTATTACCGGAATGGGATGATGTGTCAATTGTACCACCAACTGCCGAACAAACCCTTGCCGGCATAAATCCGGGTAGGTCGGGACAGGCTTTGGCACAGCCAAGTTTTGCTGACAATGCTATAGGGTCTACGCTCTGCACAACACATTTAGGACTGTTGCCGCCAAACACTGAGCGTTTAGGACAGTTTTCTTCGGCAATATATTCATTTGTAAATGTTTTTACGTTGCCCTCACTACCATAAAGAATGGCTTTTTTGCTGTAAAAACAAATGCCGTGAACCAAGCACGGACAGGTGTGCGGTGCCGAGAAAACATCTACATCGACAAGGAAAAAGAACGTAAGGTCGCAGGCATAAAAGCCTCGGTTAAATGTTACGGCTTCTACGTCAATATTTACGTCTATAACCTCGGCCGATTTAATACGTACACTAACAGCATTGTTAACAAGTTGCTGGTCTTCGGGTGAAAAATAGCACCTTAGGTCGGTAAGGCAATCGCGGTCACAACACGAGTCGTAAACTCTGCCGGCATCAATGCAAACTGCTTCCTTGAAGGATGAAGACGATGTCGGGCAGTTCTCTCTGATTTCTGCCATAAAAATCCTCCTTATGCACTTTATGTGCAATTATAATATCAGTCAAGCATCGTGCGGTTTTTCTGCCGAGACTTAACTTCCTTACCAATTTATTCATTTAGGCTTGTCACGGTTACACATTTAGTACCAATACTGCTTCATATATATTGTTTGACAAATAATAGAATTTGTTATAGAATAATTGACGGAAAGGGGAAAATAATATGTCTGCTTTTTTTGAGATTATAAAATCAGTACTCTACGGCATTATTGAAGGTATTACCGAATGGTTGCCCGTCAGCAGTACCGGTCACCTTATCTTATTTGAGGAACTTTTTTGGAAAAATTCTGATGCATCTTTTATGGAGATGTTTCGTGTTGTAATCCAACTTGGTGCTATTCTGGCAGTTATATGCATGTATTTTAGAAAACTTAATCCTTTTTCACCAAAGAAGGATTCGGTTGCCAAAAAGTCAACTTGGGAAATGTGGTTTAAGGTAATTATCGCCTGCCTTCCTGCCGCAATTATAGGACTTCCCTTTAATGACGCCATCGATGCTTATTTTTATAACTTCCCCACCGTTGCAACAACACTTGTAATATACGGCATTATATTTGTAGTAATTGAATCGGTTAAACGAAAAGAGCCCCGCATAAACGATATTTCGCAAATGTCGTATAAAACCGCATTACTTATAGGTGCCATTCAACTTTTGTCCTTAATACCGGGAACTTCACGCTCGGGGGTTACCATTATCGGCGCCATGCTACTCGGCTGTTCGCGTGCAGTCGCTGCTGAATTTTCTTTCTTCCTCGCAATTCCCGTTATGTTTGGCGCAAGCCTTCTGAAATGTGCTTCCTACGTTAAAGATTTGGCAGATAACACAGCGGCAACCTTTAATACCGTTCAATTTGCTGTGCTTTTCACCGGCATGCTTGTAGCCTTCGTAGTTTCTATGCTTGCCATTAAATTTTTAACCGATTATGTTAAAAAGCGTAATTTCAAGCCGTTTGGATATTACCGCATTATACTCGGTATAATTTTATTAGGATATTATTTTATTTTTGTGAGATGACTAAAATGTTACTTTGTTTCGATATTGGCAATACCAACATAACCATCGGCGGTTATAATGATGATGAACTGATATTTACAGCTCGCCTTGCAACCGATACAAGGCGAACCTCTGACCAATACGCAATTGAAATCCGCGATATTATACACATTTATAATATTGAACGAAACGAGGTCACCGACGCTGCTATATGCTCGGTAGTACCTACCGTCGGCAGTGCTGTTACAAGGGCGATAAAACAACTTTTTGGTCTTGACGCAATGGTGTTGGGTCCCGGTATTAAAACCGGTCTTAATATAAAGATTGATAACCCTGCACAACTTGGTGCAGACCTTGCAGCAGGTGCCGTAGGTGCTTTGGCAAAACACCCCTACCCTTGCATAATAATTGACCTTGGCACAGCGACCACGCTCAGTGTAATAGGTAAAAACGGTGAATTTATGGGCGGTGCTATTGCCGCAGGGATAAAATTAACACTTGAAGCACTTTCTTCCAAAACCGCACAATTACCTGTAGTTGGACTCGATGCTCCACAAAAAGTAATAGGTTCAAACACTGTTGACTGTATGAAATCGGGACTTATAATCGGTGCCGCATCCATGATTGACGGTATGATTACAAGAATCGAACGTGAACTCGGCACCAAAACCACTGTTGTAGCAACGGGAGGTCTTGCGCCGACAGTTGTAGGCTTCTGCGACCATGAAATTGTTTTAGACGATAATCTGCTTCTTGATGGACTAAGAATTATATACAATAAAAACAAATAAAAAAAAGCCGTAGTTTGTGTAACACAAACTACGGCTTTATATTCACTTTATTTTTTTGCAAATTTCAATACACGAACAATTATAGGCGACAATACAGCATTTGTTAATACTTCAAACAAGAAGTTTCCCATTGCAAATGCCCAAAACAAATCCATTCCCGTAACAGTCATTCCTACATTTGCTGCTATCTCATTTGCGCTATCCATAAAGAATATGTAACAACCTAATAAAAATATTGCAGTGTTTGTTATAGGACAAATTACTGCAGCCACAAAAACTGCAATATATCTATTTATCTTTTCAAGCGCTTTATAAACCAAACCTGCAACAAAACCACACGCTGTTCCTTTGACAAGTACGGTGATTAATGTACCAGGAATATCAAACGCTAAAAATAAATTAGCACCGCCTGTCAACAATACAACCATGCCAAAAACAAAACCGAGCCAGGTACCAACACCTACTCCACACATGGCAGCACCAATAACAATAGGTATTAAACCAACCGCTGTGGAAAATGGTCCAAAAAACGTTGTAACACCGCCGATAGTTTGCAAAACTATAACAAACGCTGTCATAATTGCGCCCATAACCAACTTTTTAGTCTGAGCTTTTCTTTTTTCTGATGTTGTCATTTTTTATTTCCTCCGATACTGTCCCGTATGGGTACAGTTCATATATTTGCAAACCGATTTCTCGGATAATGCACAAAAAATGCAAGCGGTTCTCACCGCTTGCATTTTAGCACACCAAAAACATTATGTCAACTGTTTTTTGCCCTATCGTGCACACCTCTTGCGCTTGTTTTACCCTCAGGCTTAATTTCCCCTGCTTTAAGCAAAGCAATTTTGGTAAGATAAGGACCAACAAGTTCATAAATAAGCACCGAGAAAAGCGTTATATTGGCTACGATATGACCGGCTTCGCCTAACGACTCTGCCTTAATTGCCATACCAAGTGCCACACCCGCTTGTGGCAAAAGCGTCACACCAAGGTATTTTACAATATTATTATCACATTTTACCGCCTTAGCCGTAACAAACGAGCCAAAATATTTACCTGCCGAACGAGTAACAATATAAACCAAACCAATAAGCACAATAAACAAATCTTTAAACACGCCAAGTTCAAGTTCTGCACCGCTTATTACAAAGAAAAGTATGAAAATAGGCGCTGTCCAACGGTCGATTCTGTCCATAAGTTCTTCAGAAAAATCACACACATTGCAAAAAACCGTTCCCAACATCATACAAACAAGCAACGATGAAAATGCCACATGGATATTTCCTATTTTAAACTCAACCATAGAAAGCGCAACCGTCACAAGAACAAACGTAACCGACATTGAAAGGCGCTTTGACCTTGAATGGAAAAACTTTTCAAAATAAGAAAACAACATGCCCATTATAAAGCCAAGCAGCAACGATAAAACAACCTCTAAAATAGGTTCAACTATAATAGAAGTAATATTTGCCGTTCCGCCTTCTAAAGACCTTGCAACGCCGAAAGAAATTGCAAAAAGCACAAGACCTACCGCATCATCGAGCGCTACTATAGGTAACAAAATATCGGTAAGCGGTCCTTTTGATTTATACTGTCTTACAACCATCAAGGTTGCTGCAGGAGCAGTAGCCGACGCAACAGCACCCAAAACAATTGCAGATGACAACGGCAATTTATCAGGTATAACAAAATGCAATCCAATAAGTGCAAAATCCACTAAAACGGTTGCCGTTACTGCCTGAAAAATACCAATGACCGTAGCTTGTTTACCCGTCTGTTTTAACTGCGATAAGCGAAATTCGTTACCAATTGAAAAAGCAATAAACCCTAACGCAACATCGGACAAAAGTTTATAACTTTTAATATTTGCCATGCTGGTGAATCCAATACCGTCAATACCAAAAGCACCCAACAAATAAGGTCCTACCAAAATACCGGCAACAAGATAAGCAGTAACAGCCGGCAACTTTAACAATTTTGCGACACGCGACAACATAAGCCCGGCGAATAATGCTATCGATAAACTGAGTAACATCTCCACAAATATCATACCCTTTCAAAACAACAACTGTTTTTCAACCAACAAATTTTAGTCCTTTTTATATTGTTTGTCAAGAGCAAACATAAATATTTGTTCATGTATATAAAAAAGCCTTACGAATTGTAAGGCTTTTGGTTTTATTGTTAGTCTTTAAGGATAATGTCACATATTTTATCTACTTCTTCGATAGTCAAATCGGCATACAAAGGCAAGGTTACTACGCGGTCAGAAACAAATTTAGCAACCGGTGTTTTATTAGAATCAAACCCGTCTTGACCTTTATAACAGCCAAAATCATTAACAAGAGGATAGAAATATTTTCTTATTATAATATTACTTTCGGCTAATTCTTTTTGAACTTCATCTCTTGTCTTTTTAAAGCCATCAAAAACAACCGGGAAATAGGCATAATTGGTTTGAACATCGGATTGAACGGTATTTAAAACTATCCCGTCAACATTAGCCAAACGTTTTTTATAATGCTCGCACACCAATCTGCGTTTTTCAATTTCCTCATTAATATGCCGCAAATTGCAAATACCCATAGCGGCACAAAACTCGTTCATTTTCGCGTTTCCGCCAACATATGCAACCTCTTCGGGACCGTGAATGCCAAAATTTTTAAGGTCCTTCAAAATTTGAGTAAGATTACCATCATTATATGTAACGGCACCGCCCTCAATAGAATTGAAAACCTTTGTGGCATGGAAACTAAACATTGATGCATCGCCTAAATTTGCAACGTTTTGACCTTTATATGTAACACCAAAAGCATGAGCCGCATCATAAATAACCTTTAAATTATACTTTTTTGCAATTGCATCAATTTTCTCAACATCACATATATTACCGTAAACATGAACAGGTAAAATCGCAACGGTCTTATCGGTTATTAATGCCTCAATCTTAGATGCATCTATGGTATAAGTCACAGGGTCAATATCACAAAAAATCGGTGTGCAACCGTTTCTTACGATAGCGTGCGTTGTTGACGCAAAAGTAAATGGCGTTGTGATTATTTCACCCTTAAGATTTAAAGCAGCTATTATATTTTCAAGTGCCAAATGACCATTAACGTACAATGACACGTTTTTAGCATTAAGGTACTCCTTAATTCCTGCCTCAAAAGCCTTATGCTTTGCACCCATATTTGTAAGCCAATGGCTTTCCCAGAGTTCTTTAATTTCGTTACAGTATTCCTCAAAATCAGGCATCGAGGAACGGGTAACGTTAATTAACTTGTTCATAGAATTTCTCCTTAAATCCATGCAAGTTGCATATTTTTTATGATAATTCGGATAAAACTTAATAAACACAAAACCTAATTTTTGTTTGACTTGAATTTCTTTAAAACTTTATCCACCAAATAACCGAAAATTTCGTTTTTGGTCAAAAAAGAAAACAAAACATATACTGCTATACCAACTATAACCTGAATTATCAAAGTAACCAAACTGCTCAACTTCAAAAATTGAACCAGATACACCGTAACACCCATAAAAGCAGAAAGTATAATCGACGGCAAAATATCTTTTATCTGTTCAAAATATCCATAATTCAGTAACTTTTTATTAGGGAACGCATTTATAAAACTACTTATCACGGCTGAGACAATCAAACTATACGCCATTAACAACGGGCTATGCCACATTACGACAAGCAAAACCGACATTCCGACTATTTTCTTCACTATCTCAAGTTTTAAATACATATCACTTCTTCCAAGAGCCTTAATTGCATTTAAATTGGCTGTATGAATTGGAAACAGTGAATATGTAAAGCAAAATACCCTTAAATAAGGAACACATGGCAACCATTTTTCGGTTAATAAAAGTGAAATTAACGGCTCGGCACACATGGCAATACCCATCATTATAGGGCAAATAACGTAACTGCTTACCTGTATGGCGCGACGAGTCATGGATTTTACGGTTTCTTTACTATCCTGCGATTCAGACAAAGCAGGAAACAGAACACTATCAATCGATGCATTTACATTGGTAATAGCAAGATGCGGAAACTGTTTGCCCTTATTATAAAAAGCCAAATCTTCAGAAGTATAAAGTTTTCCAATTATAAGTTGCCTTATATTGTTATATACAGTATCAATAAGTGACGAAACAAGCAACTTCCAACCAAAGGTAAAGAGATTTTTTAAACGTGTAAATGAGAACAACCATTTAGGACGCCATTTTACAGTAAACCATAACGTAACAGTGCTAATAAAATTTGAAAAAAGATTTTGAGCAACTAAAGCCCAAACGCCAAATCCCGCATACGCAAGATAAATACCAACTACGGCAGACCCCAACGAGGCAACCAACGTAGCATAAAAGAATTTTTTAAATATCATTTTCTTAGAAACGAACGCTTGCTGAACGTTTCTAACACCCGAAATAACAATTGTAAGGCTTAAAACACGGATAATTGGTACTAACTGAGGCTCATCATAAAAACTTGCTATAAGCGGAGCACACAAGAACATTAAAAAATAAAGTACACCGCACACCACTATATTAAAGTAAAATACCGTGGAAAAATCCGTATCATCGGCATCTTTTTTCTGTATTAGAGAATTACCAAACCCACTGTCAACAAACACCTGTAAAATAACAATAAATACGTTAACAAGGGCTATTACTCCGTAAACTTCCGGGTCTAAAAGACGGGCTAATATTATCGAGACAATGAAGGTTATCCCTTGTGAACCCATACGTTCCATAAAACGCCATATTAAGTTGTTAAAAACCTTTGCACTATTCATTAAAATTACCTCATAGAACTTTTATATCAACAACTTTTATTTAACAAAAATCTTTTTAATTGATAGCAAAAATGGAAATCCTGCTTTAATGTATATTTTAATACGCGTCTTTAAAGAAAGTTTATTGAAAAACTCTCTATACTCTTTTTTCAAAAGTCCCTTGTTATTGTTATTATTTCTCAATATATAAAATTCTGCTTCCTTCACAGCATACGTCACTGCATCGCTGTATTTATAATCTGTATCAATATTTAATTGATTTAACATATTGATTATTTTGTTATAATGCAAAATAACACGCTCTTTTTGATTATGGTGTTTTAATGTCCAAGAATTTTTTGCCATAAACCTATAATCCGACATATTATCAGTAAGGAAATATATACCGCCATTTAAAGAGCCTGCAATTTGTAAAGTATAATCAATGGAAAGTTTATTCATAAAAGATGGCGCATTTTCATATATACTTTTTCTGTAAAAAAGCGAATTGGTTGCTAAATAACCACCGCCTCCCTTAATAACTTCATCCGTAATAAGTATTGTCTCGGTCTCGGAAGGCTTAATTTCTCTTAGCACTTCATCGGTATTATCAGCACAAACCATATTTGCTGCATGTGCACACATATCAATCTCGGGATGATTTTCTAAAACATCATATTGTTTTTGAAGTTTGTACTCATCAGTCCAATAATCATCACCTTCACAAAAAGCAATATACTTACCCTTAGCCCTTGGATATCCATAAGTTTTAGAAATAGGTACCTTTTTAGAATGTTGATTCTCGGTTTGATAAATAGGCTTAATAATATCGGGATATTTTTCTTCAAATTCCTTAATAATTTTTGCTGTGTTATCAGTTGAAGCATCATCATGAACCAAAACTTCAAACTCAAAGTTTGTTTTTTGCATAACAAAACTGTTTAAGGCATCTCTAATATAAGATTCCTGATTGTAAGTGTTACATATAATGCTTACTTTAACATCATTCATAATACAAATCCCTCATTAAATTATTAAAAACCTATACAAAAACTGTTTAATATACTAAATTGAAATTTATATAAATATACATTATTGATTATACCAAATAACCAAAAATTAGTCAACATCAAAAAGTATAATAGATATATTGACACAAAAAACAAAAGTTTAAGGCTTTAGCGAGGAATTATTAGTAAAACAAAAAATCCGTTCACATAAAGTGAACGGATTTTCGTTTGGCTCCCCCAACTCGGCTCGAACCAAATTAAGCCAACTGCCGAGTAAAATATCTTTTTAGTTTGGCTTTTGCGACGGTCTGTCGCAGATACCGACTTCGCGCTCAGTCGGTGGGACGTATAATAGTCAGCCAAGATTCAAATTTATAGATCCTACTGCACATTAATTTCGGGCACTTTATATTTTGGGTGGGTTATTTCTATTCCTAAATTATAAACTCCGCGATTTGAGGCATAGGTATTGATATGTATTTTGATCTCAGACGTGTTCCACTCATAATTCATGCCGACAACGTTCGGTGTAGACCATTCATTAAATGTCGGCTTTGTATCGGTCAAATTTTGATAGTATTTTACTATATTATTTAACAGGTCTTCCAGTTGTCCCTCGGTGTCAGGAAATAAGGTGAACTTTACTGAATATAGCTTTTTATTTTTGTCAAAGTAGTAGCTAACAGCGGAAGCAAAAACATCAAATTTTACGGAATAGAATGTTTTTAATTCTTCATCTGGCAACCTATCAAATGACTCATAGCCGTTATTTATTGTGTCTTCTTTCAAGGTCTTGGTAATAGTGTCGGTATTACGAACCGTTGTCAACTCTTCAGGTGTCATTAACAATTCCATGCCACAGGGTAACCACGCCTTAGCTTCCTCAACCACTTTAGATGAGGCGTTTTCGGCATCGGCTTTAGAACTGTTGTCGGCTTTATTTTCTCCACATCCACAAGCAAGACCAAAAAGACAAGCGAGTGTGAGTATTACTGCAATTAATTTTTTCATTTTAGATTCCTCATTATAATCAATTTCAACGGTAAAACTTACCACACAGAGTTATTGACAACTCTCGATAAGTATAATAGTAAATAGCACCTGCTAATTCTTTGTCGTTTTCACAGTATTTCTTTAATGCACTTATACAATCGTCTGTGCACTTGCTTTTGCTGATTTAAAATCTGCTTTTATATTTTTTAAGGCTTCACTGAAAGATTTGTAAGAATATGACGAATTACCAATAGCCAAGTCTACCATATCAGAATAGGCAACATACAATTCTTTAATTGCTTTATATTCATCTTCGAATTCTTCAGGATAATCTTTTAAATCTTTAATATACTTATCAACTTCTTTTTTATTATCGCAAATACCATCGTATTTAACACGTTCACCTAAAGCAAAAGACGAAAGTGCGTCATTAAAATCAGAATAAAATCTACCGTATTTATCCTTAGTATATATATTGGTCTCATAACTGTCTTCCTCACAAATACAGTTATACCACACCTTACTTTTAAGAGAACAATACTTTTCTGCTTTTTCACCACCAAAAATCATCAATTCATATACTTCTTCAAGATTATCTTCATATTCCATAAGATTTTGCTGTATTCTATCCATCTCCTTCTGCTTGTTGTTAATCACAACTCCTGCAACAGTGCCAACTGCAATTGATATCACAAGAATGACAGCAATAATAACATGTTTCTTGTTTATTTGCTTCTTTTTGGTTGCTGTACCATTAATTAAATTTTCATTATTTGGTTGGTTGTCAAAAGGACTTCCGCAGATATCGCAAACTAAAATATTGTCCTCTGCCGACCTACCACAATTTTCACAAAACTTCATAGTGAAACCTCCAAAAATATTTTGTCGAAAAACGACTAAATACAGTATATGACATATTGTCATAATTGTCAACAAAAAATTATGACATAATGTCATTAGAGGTGTTTATATGAAAAACAATTTAAAATTGTTGCGTAAAAGCAAGGGATATACGCAAATTGCCGTACAGATGAAAACAGGAATTGAACAAGCACTCCTCTCTAAATTTGAAAATGGAGAAAGGGTGCCACCTACAGAAACACTAATTAGACTTGCGGATTTTTATAATGTAAGTATAGATTATATCTTATGCAGAACAAACAATCCTAATATACAAAAATAAGCCGTGAAAAATCACGGCTTTTTGTTTAACGTAAAATTATCAATAAAATCAATGTGAAGCATTCTTATGATTTGTGGCGAAGCCACACCTTACTTCTTCACTATTCACTATTACTTCTTACTTCCCAAAAATCCCGTATCAAACTTTATTTGAGGTAAGAGTGAAGAGGTAAGAAGTAAGAAGTAAAAATCCCGCCCACTTGTGTGAACGGGATTTTTGGGAGTTTTGAACTTAATGACACGAATTAAATATGACTAAAAACCGCTGTATTTCTACTACATACTCTTAAACATTTTATAGGTGATACAATTCACAAAATTTTCATCATATTTTTTAGAACTTCTGAAAATACCATTGTCTAATCCTTGGTCGCCAAGCGGAGCTCCTTTTACCACAAATATGGTATTATAAACTTTACCATCAAATTTATAAATAGGTATTCTATCTCCATATTGTCTCCCTGCACTTCTGGGGAAACGAGGAATTTGCTCCCAACAAATAGTATTATCAACAAAATGAATTATGGTTTTGTTATTGGCTCTTTTCTTAGGAATAATGATTGTATACACTTCTTCATCACATTTTACAGAATAAACATTTACAAATTCTGTTTGGTTAATAAGTTCCTTGTTTGTTTTAAAAGAATTAAACAATTTCATATAATTCACCTCTTGGGTGTATTATAGCATAAAAACAAATATAAATCAATGCGGAGTATTGTATATATAATCCGTGGCGAAGCCACACCTTACTTCTTCACTATTCACTATTACTTCTTACTTCCAAAAATCCCGAATGCGAAATTTAGTGAAAAGGGAATAGTGAAAAAGTAAAATCCCGAACGCTTACGCATGCGGGATTTTTGGAGGCGCCACCCAGATTCGAACTGGGGGTAAAGGCTTTGCAGGCCTCTGCCTTACCACTTGGCGATGGCGCCTTATTAAGTTTAAAGGACGCTTAAAGCGTTTTAAGCGTCCTTTTTTTTGGAGCGGATTACGAGGCTCGAACTCGCTACCTCCACCTTGGCAAGGTGGCGCTCTACCAGATGAGCTAAATCCGCATAAAAAATGGTGCCTCCGATCGGAATCGAACCAATGACACGGGGATTTTCAGTCCCCTGCTCTACCTACTGAGCTACAGAGGCGTTGGTGGCGACCTGGATGGGGCTCGAACCCACGACCTCTAGCGTGACAGGCTAGCGTTCTAACCAACTGAACTACCAGGCCACCTTTTGGTGGGAACAACAGGGCTCGAACCTGTGACCCTCTGCTTGTAAGGCAGATGCTCTCCCAGCTGAGCTATGCTCCCAACTAAATCACTTAGTGGTGACCACCGGCGACGTTTGATATAATACCACATCGCTTTTAGTTTGTCAACACTTTTTTTAAGATTTTTTTAATTTTTTTCGGATTTATTTTTAAGTATCATTTTAAGGTCATCAGGCGTAAAAACATACTTTTCGTTACAGAAATGACAAACCACTTCCTGCGGCTCTTTCGACTCTATCATTTCTCGCAAATCATCATCACTAATGCTTGCAAGTGCGCCTTCGGTACGGGTTCGGCTACATTTACATTTATATTCGACCTGTTGTTCGTAAAGCACCTCAAACTCAAAATTTTTAAGTGCAAGTTTTAAAATATCAAGAGGTGTTTTACCGTCAGACAGCATTTTTGTTACCGCTTCAAGCGAATTAACACCCTCTTCTAATTTTTCGATATCACTATCGGTTGCGCCCGGCAAAAGTTGTATTATAAAGCCGCCTGCCGACTTAACCGTCAAATCAGGGTTTACAAGCACACCTAATGCACATACTGTAGGTATCTGCTCGCTTATGGCGTAATATGCTGTAATATCCTCAGCTATTTCTCCCGAAGTCAACGGCACCTGACCGACATATGGTTCTTTTAATCCTAAGTCTTTAATTATAAAAAGCGTTCCACCGCCCACTGCTCCGCCAACATCTAATTTGCCCTTTGCATTTAGCGGCAGTTCAACAACCGGATTTGTAACATAACCCCTAACGTTTCCGTCAAAGTCAGACGCGGCAACCAATGTACCCACAGGTCCGTCGCCCTGAATACGGACAGTCAAAGAATTATCGGCACCTTTTAGCATATTTCCCATCATAGAGGTAGCAGTGAGCACCCTGCCCAAGGCAGCAGTAACCACAGCAGATGTTTTATGATATTTTTCTGCTTTAGCGACAATATCAGTACTATCGACACAAACCGCCATAACAGCACCGTCATTTGTTATACATCTTATAAGATTACCCATTTCAACTTCTCTTTCTTGTTACATAAATAATTCGTTCTTCATTGACTTTCGGCGAATTTTCACTCAAATCCCCCAACACAGCCACTACCTGAAGCCCTGCATTATCACACATTTTTTGCAAAATTTCATCACTATACGCTCTTTCAGAAAATTCTTCAACATAGCGATTATATGTGCCGTTCTTGTTTTTATTTAAAAAATCAAGACGTATATCAACCATACCGTTTTCAGTGCAGTCCGAATTACGCCATAAACAAAGTACATCATCGGTTTCACTAACAAAAGTTTTGCTTGACAAAACATTTTGGTGCTTATACATTGTATTAACGTCAAATATAAACAGGCGGTCTTTTTCAAGAAACAATGATACTCTGTTAAAAGATTTTTGCAGTTCTTCTTCGTCAATAATATGATTAATACTGTCAAGGCAACATATAGCACCGTCAACCGTACCATAAAGGTCAAGTCCCGATGCCGACTGACAAAGCAGCAACATATTTATACCTTTTTGATAACACTTTTCACGTGCAACGCCTAACATCTCAACCGACGGGTCTACACCTATTACGTCAATACCTTTTTGATAAAATTCAAGAGAAAAACCGCCTGTTCCGCACGCAAGGTCTAACAAAAGCGTTGGCAGACGGTCATATCTTTTGAATATTTCTAACAGATACTCAGTTCTTTTTTTATAATCGACATCGGTCTGAAGCCTGTCGTAAAATTGAGCAAAATCAGAATAACTCATTTATCTTTCAATCTTTCAAAAACAAACTTATAACCATCGTTACCATAGTTAAGTGAACGGTTTACGCGGCTAATGGTAGCAGTACTGGCGCCGGTTGCAGCAACAATATCGCTATACACCTTACCTTCAGTCAGCATTTTTGCAACAACTACACGCTGAGCAATCGACTGAATTTCTTTAATGGTACAAATATCCTCAAAGAATGAATAACACTCGTCAACATTTTGCAATGTGAGTATAGATTTAAAAAGCATATCAGTGCTTTCGTTATGAAGTTTATCCACGTATAACACGTCCTTTCGTATTAACATTTTAACACGATAAATCACGAAAGTCAACTACTCTTTTTCATTTGACAATAAAACCGCTGTCGTTTTTATCCGACAGCGGTTAAGAGTTATTCTTGAGTGTTCATTATTTCGCGGAAATCGTCTCCACTGATTTTTTCGTTAACAAAGAGTTGTTGAGCAACCTTATGCACCTTATCCATATTACTGTTAAGGATTTCCTTAGCCTTATCATACTGAGCCATAATAATTTCACGAACCTCAGAATCGATAATAGCAGCCATATTTTCGGAATAGTTAGGTGTTGAAGAGAAATCGCGTCCTAAAAATACCTCATTATTTCCGGTACCTAATTTAACAAGTCCAACCTTAGCACTCATACCAAATTTAGTAACCATATTATGAGCCATTTCGGTAGCACGTTCGATATCGTTAGATGCTCCTGTGCAGATATCGTCCTGGGTAAGTTCCTCAGCAGCGCGACCGCCCAAAAGCGAACAAATATCCTCTTCCATTTTGGTTTTAGATATATGTCCGTTATCCTCATTAGGCAAGTACATTGTAAAACCTGCTGCCATTCCGCGAGGGATAATTGATATCTGGTGAACCGGGTCTTGAGTTGGCAAGAAATAAGATACAACTGCATGACCTGCCTCATGATAAGAGGTAATCATTTTATCCTTTTCCTTTATAACCCTCGACTTCTTCTCGGCACCCATCATAACCTTAACGGTTGCTTCTTCTATATCCTGCTCGGTAATGGCCTTTCGGTCAGCGCGAGCAGCAAGCAAAGCGGCTTCGTTAAGAAGGTTTTCAAGGTCTGCACCTGTAAAACCTGATGTTGACTGTGCAATAGTTTTAAGGTTAACATCGGGAGCAAGTGGCTTACCTCTTGAATGAACCTTCAAAATTTCTTCTCTACCCTTAACGTCGGGATAATTTACCATTATCTGACGGTCAAAACGACCCGGACGAAGCAACGCTCTATCCAAAATATCGGGACGGTTGGTTGCGGCAATAATAATGACTCCCTCATTAGCACCAAAACCATCCATCTCAACCAGCAACTGGTTAAGAGTTTGCTCTCTTTCGTCATGTCCACCGCCGAGACCTGCACCCCTTTGACGACCTACCGCATCAATTTCATCAATGAAAATTATTGCGGGTGAATTTTTCTTTGCTTGGTCAAAAAGGTCACGTACACGCGATGCACCAACACCGACGAACATCTCAACAAAGTCAGAACCCGATATTGAGAAGAAAGGCACACCTGCCTCACCGGCAACGGCACGTGCAAGTAATGTTTTACCGGTTCCCGGAGGGCCTACAAGCAATACGCCCTTAGGAATTCTTGCGCCCAATTCATTAAACTTCTTCGGGTCTTTGAGGAACTGCACAAGTTCTGCCATTTCCTCTTTTTCCTCATCGGCGCCTGCAACATCGGCAAATGTAGTCTTACGCTTGTCGTCCTCTGCCTTTTTAATGCGTGCTTTACCAAAGCTCATGGTCTTATCCCCGCCCATTGAGCCCATTCGACGCATTATAAATATCCAACCGAAGATAATAAGCGCAAACATAATAATGGTCGGCAACATGCTGACAATCCATGATGTTTCTCCGCCCGACTCGTAATTGTAGTCGATATCCAAGGCTTCTTTTTCTGCATCGGTAGTATCCTCAGCGGAATACACTGCTGTATTATATTCGATTACTGCCTCGGAAACGTCGTTATAAAATATTTCTGCACTTGCAACAGTAATTACGTGTTCCTTGCCGTCGTCACGTGTGGTATATTTCAGTTTACCGTTATATAGATTAAGTTCAAACTCGCTGACGTCACCATTGCGAACCATCTCAACTATTGAAGAATAATCAACATCTTCTGCCTGCTCTGAACTGTATACGACACCTACTACAACCAAAATAAGTATAAGCGGTATGCCTATATACAACAGAATTTTCTTAAAATTACTCATTTCCTGCCCCTTTCAGGTGATATTGCTCTTATAAATAATAGTATTCTCCAAAAAGGAACACTACCATAAGTCAAATTTAAAATTTATTAATCATTATAGCACATTTTGTATTTTCGTCAACCAAAACTCGCTCATCAACGCCAAAATTTTCAACCCACAAAACACCGTTATCATCGGACAAAACAAAAAGTCTTTCCCTTAGTTCTG
This sequence comes from Acutalibacteraceae bacterium, assembly GCA_045546915.1. GTDB lineage: Bacteria > Bacillota > Clostridia > Oscillospirales > Acutalibacteraceae > UMGS172. The sequence continues at coordinate 69,923 of JAZQDU010000016.1, forward strand.
CCGGCATATCGGATTCGTTAAAAAGTTTTTTTAGCGTTTTGGTCACGTTGCGACCTAAAAGCCTTATACTATCGCCAGGTTTTCTGTGCCTAAATATCAGTTCGCCGCATATTTTATCACAGTCCAATGCGTTTTTTGAAAACAAACTGTTAAATTTATGCGTATTTTCCAAATTTTCTCTGTTAATTACAAATTGATTGGTTTTAAAAGGAAAAGTATCAACACTTATTTCTTTATTTTCACGGACTGCTTTCTTTTCTATCCTTAGTATACCCTTTCTTACGGTCGCCTCAAACTGATTTTTAAAACTCACTCTTTTGCCGCCCGACCGACACATTTCGTCAATAGAATTAATATGCACATCCTCAGGCATTAAACCCGTTTTATATTTGCAAAGTTTTGCAATCATACGGCGTCTTATTGAAATATGCTGTTCCAAAAGAAATAAAACATCAAGCCCGTCGTTACAAAATGCCTTAGAATATGCCTCATCGGTTAATAAATTAAGCATGTCGGCATCATCCGATATATTTTTACAAAGGCGGGATACATTATGCACCGCATTATCATTTACCTTTACGAGTTCGGTAACTACATTGTGCCTTATACGATTTCGGGAATATGCAACATCAAAATTCGTTTTATCAACGCAGTAAGTCAAATTATTCTCTTTGCAATAAGCCTCAACCTCTTGGCGAGTTACATAAATAAGTGGTCTTATAATATTGCCTCTTTTAGGCGGTATACCGCTAATACCGTCAAGCCCTGCTCCACGCGATATATTGAAAAGCACTGTTTCAATATTATCATTTGCAGTATGCGCCGTTGCAATAATACCACTCGATACTCTACTTAAAAACTCATATCTAATGTTTCTTGCAGCAAGTTCAAGGCTTTCTTTAGTGTTAGAGGCTTTCAAAGGCACATTTACTCGCTCAATATAAAGTTTTACCCCTAATTTTTTGCAAAGTTCTATAACGAAAGCCTCGTCTTTATCGGCATCCGCACCTCTTATTTGATGGTTAAGATGTGCTGCCTCAACACTAATGCAAAATTGGTCTTTAAGCGACAGTAATGCATGTAACAAAGCAACCGAATCCGCACCGCCCGAAAGCGCCACCGTAACGGTCTTAGCACCGTTTAGCATATTATATTTACTGATTGCGGTTTTAACTGAATTTAACATTATCCAATCACATCCCGCGATGAAAAACGAGTATACTGACCATCCCAATAAAGGTCTACCGAGCCCAAACCGCCATGACGGTTTTTAGCAACAATACATTCCGCTTTATGCTCATCAATCTCGATATTAGGGTCAGTATTCTCATTTTGATAGTACTTTTCACGATACATGAAAAGTACAATATCTGCATCTTGTTCGATAGAACCCGATTCTCTAAGGTCAGAAAGAGCAGGTTTATGAGATTTTCCTTTAACCTCAGTGCCACGGCTTAGCTGAGCACAACAAATTACCGGAACACCCAATTCTTTTGCCATTATTTTAAGATTTCTTGTGATATCCGAAACCTCTTGCACACGATTTTCAGTGCGCTTAGCCGACTGCATAAGACCCAAATAGTCGATTATTACAAGGTCAACATTTTTCATTCTGCGAAGTTTTGCCTTCATTTCAGGTACAGTAATACCTGAAGTTTCATCAATATACATTTGCACATCTTTAAAGCGTTCGCCCGCCTGTGAAAGCCTTAACCACTCTTCATTTGACAAATCAGCAGTACGTAATTTACCGCTTTCAATCATCGCCTCACTCGATAGCAAACGTTGGGCTAATTGGTCACGACTCATTTCCAAAGAGAAAAAGCAAACAGTTTTACCCGACTGCACAGCAACATTTCGAGCAATGTTAAGTGCAAATGCAGTTTTACCCATACCGGGTCGAGCACCAACAATGATAAGGTCAGAACGATTAAGTCCTGTAATTAATTTATCGAGATCGGAAAATCCGGTAGGAATACCTATATATTCCTTACGTGTTTCGGGATTACTGATTTTAGATAGTCTTACAAAGGTTTCGCCCTCAATGACACTGCCAAGTTGCTTAAGGCCCGACACATCTCTGCCCTGACGAATCTCATAAATCTTTTGCTCGGCTGCATCAAGCAACATATTGGCATCGGTAGCACCGCCTGAAGCCATATCAATAATATCACGAGAGGATACAATCAGCGAACGAACATAAAAACGCTCACGTATAATATTTGCGTGCGTGACAATATTGGCAGAGGTAGAAACACTCTGCATAAGATTGGTTATGTAATTTTTAGCACCCTCCGCATCAAACAGTTCATCGCCTCTGAGTTTTTCAAGAATAGATACAAACTCAATAGGCTGATTTGCGGCACTGAGGGATGTGAGGATTTCATACATTCTGCGGTTTTGCGGAATATAAAAATGCTCAGCTCTCAGTCTGTCCATAACCATATTAATACTGGGCGGGTCATTAAGCACGGCACCAAGAACCGACTGCTCGGCATCATTGGAAAAAGGCAGTGACATACCTTCAAAACCGTAATCGTTTTTATCTGCCATAAAGCACCTCTTGTTTATTCTACAACGTTAACGGTGACCTTAGCCACAATTCCGTTATAAAGTTTTACCTCTGCAGTAAAGCTACCGTATGATTTAATATCAAAGCACGAAACCTTCTTTTTATCAACATCAACGCCAAAATGTGTTTTTATTTCGGTTGCAATTTCTTTAGAAGTAACTGCACCGAAAAGTTTACCGCCTGCACCGGCTTTGGCGTGAATGGTAATCTCTTTGCCGTCTATTTTTGCACAAGAAGCATTGGCGGCAGCCTTTTCCTCAGCAATATGATGCGCCTTTGATGCTTCACGGTTTTTAAGTTCATTAAGTGCGGTTGCATTTGCCTCAACCGCTAAATCCTTAGGGAACAAAAAGTTTCTGGCATAACCGTCGGAAGCGTTTACCATTTCTCCCTTTTTACCCAAGCCTTTAACATCAGCCTTTAATATAACCTTCATATAAATATCTCCCTGAATTTATTTTTTTAATTCCTTTTTATACTCGTCAATAGCAATTTTAAGTCTATCTATTGCCTCGTCAAAATCACAGTCTTTAAGTTGGCAAGCAGCCATGGTTCTGTGTCCACCACCACCAAGTTTTTCCATAATAACCTGAACGTTCATTCCACCAAACGAACGGGCTGAAATATTAATCTCTTTTCCTATTTTATAAAGCACAAACGAACCTAAAACACCGCTTATTCCAAGCAATTCATCAGCCGCCTGAGCCGATGCAAGCCTGGTATCAGGTTCATTTGACTCGGTTACTGCCACAGCGCAGTCGCCACCTAAAAGCATTGCGGATGCTACAATTTCAGCACGAAGTTTATATGCCTCCATTGAGCCCGAGAACAACTTTTTAACCGTAACGGGGTCGGCACCGCGATTACGCAAAAATGCCGATGCCTCAAAGGTACGAACGCCGGTATTAAGTACAAAATTACGGCTGTCAAGCATAATACCCGAAAGCAAAGCCTCAGCCTCTAACTGACCGACACTCTTAGGACACATATACTGCAAAACTTCAGCAACCATTTCACAAGCCGATGAAACAGCCGTTTCGTGGTAAAAAATAACGGCATCATTAATAAAATCGACTGCCTTGCGATGATGGTCGATTACAACCTTATTTTGACAACTATCGTACACTTCAGGTGAATCCAGGAACGAAGAACGGTGAACGTCAGTAATAATAAGCAATGTTTGTTTATCAATTATCTCCATTGCCTCGCTGCCGCTTATAACATTATGGGTAGATTCAAGCACCTCGGCACGTTTTAATAGCGGTGCCGCCATAGTCTTGCTTTTATCCATAACAATATACGCATTACGGCCTAATGTAGTAACGGCAGATGCCAATGCTAAACAAGAACCGAAACTGTCAAGGTCGGCAAAACGGTGACCCATAAGTATAACGTTACTGCTTGTCATAATCAGGTCTTTAAGTGTATTCGCAATAATTCTTGCTCTTACCTTATTATGCTTTTCAATTGCACCCGCAACACCGCCGTAGAACTTATACTCGTTATCGGCTGTTTTTACAACCGCCTGGTCTCCGCCGCGTCCTAAAGCCATATCGAGTGCCTGATTTGCAAGTTCCTCACACTCAGAAAACTTCTCGGCACCTTTACCGACACCTATTGAAAGTGATGCAGTACCGTCGCCAAATTTAAGTTCACGAACATTCTCAAGTACAGTAAAACCTTCTTTACTGATTTTTGAAAAATATCTTTCTTCCATAACAATAAGGTACCTGTCACCCGATAATTTACGGCAAATACCCGAAATGCGTGAGCACCATGTTTCAATTTCTCGTTGAACCTCACCGCGGAAAGATGCTTTTTCGCTATCCCTCGCGTTTTTAGTGATTTCGTCAAGATTATCAATAGCAACCACGGCTACAACAGGTCTTGAACGCTCATATTTAACAGCTATTTCGTTTAACTCGGTAATATCAAAAAGATAATAAATCCTAAGGTCAGAACCGTCGGAATGTACGCATGAAAGATAGACCGAGTACACCTTGTTATTAAATTTCAGTTCGGCATTACCCATGCTGTTAACGTCAAACAGAAAATCTCCGCCAAAAACGGTCTCAAGATGCTTACCAACCATCATGGCAGCCTCACTGATACTGTTTTCAAAACTGGGGTTATACCAAACAACCTCACCATACTCTGTAGTGATAAGTACAGGCACTCTTAGCTCGCTCAAAGCCCTTGATTGAGCGGTAGAAATGCCCTTTGAAACACCCGAAATGATTTTCCCGATGTTTGTATGAAGTCCAAACAGTGAAACCACCGCAACAATAAACCCGACAACAGCCATAATCACAGAAACGGTTGCCACATAATCGGGAGCAATATAAGCCGTGAACACATCAACTGCAAGCATAAGCACAAATATCAAAAATATTCTGCCTATTCCCCATACCTTTTTCATTTGCAGTCGACCTCCTTAATTTTAAATTTCAAGTATAATTGGCAGTATCATAGGACTGCGTCCTGTCTGTTCATAAAGATGACGAGCCAAACCGTCACGCAATCTCGCCTTTACTGCGTTCCAATCACGCAAATTTGAAACATAACACTTTTCAAGAATATCGCAGGCTATTTCACGTGCATCATCAAACATTTTTTCTGATTCTTTAACATAAACAAATCCGCGCGAAATAAGTTCGGGGCCTGATAATACCTCTCTTGTTACCGAATCGACCGAAAGTGCAACAACTATAATACCGTCTTCGGCTAAATGTTTACGGTCTCTCAAAACAACGTTACCTACGTCACCAACGCCAAATCCGTCAACCATAATTCCGCCGGCGGGTACACTTTCGACCACCTTCATTGACTGTGGCGTAAGTTCTATAACCTTACCGATTGATGAAATAAGAATATTTTTTTCAGGCACACCAACCGCCAAAGCAAGATTGGCATGCTTTACAAGGTGCTTTTGTTCGCCATGAACGGGAATGAAAAATTTGGGCTTAACGAGGTCGAGCATTATTTTAAGTTCTTCCTGACAAGCATGGCCTGACACGTGAACATCGTACATTTTTTCATAAACAACCTCTGCACCGAGTTTCAACAGTTCGTTTATTACTTTTGTGACAAGTTTTTCATTGCCGGGAATAGGTGTTGCAGAAATGATAATCATATCTCCTGCACCAATTTCGACTTTCCTGTGGTCACCAAACGCCATACGGCGAAGTGCCGACATAGGCTCACCCTGACTGCCGGTGGTTATTATAACAAGTTGGTCAGGTGTATAACGGTTAATTATATCAATATCAATCAAAATACCTTCAGGTACCGTTAAATAGCCGAGTTCACTGGCAACTTGTACGACATTAAGCATACTTCTGCCCGAAACAGCAACCTTTCTTCCACAACGTGCTGCTTCATAAATAATCTGTTGCAAGCGATGAATGTTAGAGGAAAATGTTGCGACAATAATACGCTTTTTCTCAGCCTTTTTGAAAAGGTTAAAGAACGATTCACCCACAATTCTTTCAGACTGGGTAAAACCTACACGTTCAGCGTTGGTCGAATCCGAAAGCAAAGCCAAAACACCTTTTTTGCCAAGTTCAGCAAAACGTGCAAGGTCAATAACCTCACCGTCAATAGGTGTGGTATCTATTTTAAAGTCACCGGTTTGAACTATTATACCCGACGGAGTTGTCACAGCAACCGCTACCGCATCGGGAATAGAATGATTAACGTGAATAAACTCAACCTTAAAACAACCAAGAGTGATAACATCACCCGGTTTTACAACGTTTAATTTTGCCGAATCGAGCAAATGATGTTCTTTGAGTTTTCCCTCTATCAAACCTAATGTAAGTGCAGTACCGTATATGGGAACATTGAATTCCTTAAGCAAATACGGAATCGCCCCTATATGGTCTTCATGACCGTGGGTGACAACAAGACCTTTTATTTTGTCGGCATTTTTAACGACATATGTGAAATCAGGAATAACTATATCAATACCCGGCATTTCCTCATCGGGGAAGGTCATTCCGCAATCAACCAAAAACATATCATTTCCACACTCATACAGTGTGATGTTTTTACCGATTTCACCAAGACCGCCTAACGGTGTAATTCTGACAGGCAACGATGGTACCGTTGGTTTTTTGGTACTTCTTTTACGCTCGTAATTATGCTTTTCGTTTGATTTTTTGACATTTGACTGCTGAGTGTTCTTTTTGGAAGCAGTCGATTTAATATCATTTTTCTTGCCGGATTCCTTACCCTTATTGGCCGATTGCTTATAGGCACCTTTACGGGTTTTATTTTTTCCTGTTTCTTTCTTGTCCGTTGATACAAAGTTAGTGGACGTATTTTTTGGCATTAAATAGTTCTCCTTCTCTTCCTTTAAAGGAAGTTTAAAAAATTATGTATTCGAATAAAAGATAATATATCTCCAATTTACATATATGCGTATTTATACAGATTATATTTTACAGCAAACCGACCGTTATGTCAAGTAATGGAAAAGCGGTTTTCTTTATTTAGCGGTTTTAAAAAACGGCAGTACATTATTATTGATAAATAAACTAATATTTAAACAAACAAAAACCCCTTGACCTACTAAAAGTAAGTCAAGAGGTTTTGAAAACTTTTATAGAAACCTTAAATTAGATTTCTGCGAAGTATTTGATGGTGCGAACCATCTGGCTGGTGTAGGAGTTCTCGTTATCGTACCAAGAAACAACCTGTACCTGATAGGTATCGTCGTCAATCTTAGCAACCATGGTCTGAGTAGCATCGAACAAAGAACCGTAGGTCATGCCGATGATGTCAGAAGAAACGATGTCCTCAGTGTTGTAGCCGAAGGAAGCAGAAGAAGCAGCCTTCATAGCAGCGTTGATGCCGTCAACGGTAACATCCTTACCCTTAACAACAGCAACAAGAATAGTAGTAGAACCGGTGCAGGTAGGAACACGCTGAGCAGAGCCGATGAGCTTGCCATTGAGTTCGGGAATAACAAGGCCGATAGCCTTTGCAGCGCCGGTAGAGTTAGGAACGATGTTCTGTGCGCCGGCACGTGCACGGCGGAGGTCACCCTTTGTGTGAGGACCGTCAAGAATCATCTGGTCACCGGTGTAAGCATGAACAGTGGTCATGATACCGCTCTGAATGGGAGCATAATCGTTAAGAGCCTTTGCCATAGGAGCAAGGCAGTTAGTGGTGCAAGATGCAGCCGAAATGATGTTATCGTTAGCAGTAAGAGTGTTCTCGTTTACGCTGAAAACGATGGTAGGAAGGTCTTTACCTGCGGGAGCAGAAATAACAACCTTTTTAGCACCTGCGTCAATGTGAGCCTGACTCTTCTCTTTAGAGCAGTAGAAACCGGTGCACTCGAGAACTACGTCTACGCCGATTTCGCCCCAAGGAAGATCCTTAGCATCTTTCTCAGCATAGATTTTGAGGGTTTTGCCGTCTACAGTGATGGTGCCTGCTTCGTCGTCAGCAGAAACAGTGTGAAGGTTCTGACCTACTGCGCCGCAGTAACCGCCCTGTGCGGTATCGTATTTGAGAAGGTGAGCAAGCATGGAGGGCTTGGTAAGGTCGTTAATAGCAACAACCTCGTAACCTTCTGCGCCAAACATCTGGCGGAATGCGAGACGACCGATACGGCCGAATCCGTTAATAGCAACTTTAACCATTGGAATTACCTCCTAAAATAATTTGCATTAGTATTTTATACTAACTTGTCCAAATTTTCAAGTCCTTTGTAGAATTTTTAACGAATTTTTTGAAAAATTTTATAAAACAACAAAACACCGTGCAGTTAAGCACGGTGTTTTAGATGTTTTGACAACTACTCTTTATAAAATTTAATTTATTCCTTACCGTTCCAACAGTAGGTACAAAGAGATTCTGCAGGAAGTCCGACTGCCTCGATAATATCGTCTACTCTTGGATATCTAAGCGTTGTGAAATGCAACTGTTCGCAAATTCTATCAACCATTGCTTGATATTTCTCGGTTTCAGGGTTTGAATATTCAGCCAAAATTTCTGCTGAAGGTTCCCCACCCTCAAGTTCATTAATAACCTGACGGGCTATAAGGTCCATCTCGGAGGTAGAACGCGAGAAATTAAGATACTTACAACTAAACATAGTCGGCGGTGAAGCCAAACGTATATGTACCTCTTTTGCACCGCTTTCGTACAAAAATTCAACCGTTTCACGCATTTGTGTACCGCGAACTATCGAATCATCAATCAGCAAAAGGCTTTTTCCGTCAATCAAATCGTGAACAGGCAAAAGTTTCATTTTGGCAATAAGGTTACGCTTATTTTGTGTTGGCGGCATAAACGAGCGTGGCCAGGTCGGTGTATACTTAATAAACGGGCGTGAATATTTAATACCCGAAGCATTTGCATAACCAATAGCGTGTGCTATACCTGAATCGGGCACACCAGCAACCGAGTCCGGCTTTACAGTGTCGCGTTTTGCAAGCAGTTCGCCACAGTGGTTACGCACCGCCTCTACACTCTTACCCTCATAAGAAGAACTGGGATAACCGTAATAAATCCACAAAAAAGCGCAGATTTTCATATCGGTACCGGGGGCTGACAACGTTTTAACACCCTCAGATTCCATTACAACAATTTCACCGGGACCTAATTCTCTTAAAGGACGATAACCCAAATTAAGAAAAGAGAAACTTTCAAAGCAAGCGCAGTATCCGTCCTCTTTTTCACCAATTACGATAGGCGTTCTGCCAAGTTTATCGCGTGCTGCATAAATACCCTTTGGTGTTAATATAAGCATGCTGATAGAGCCATTAATAATTTCTTGAGCATACTTTATACCCTCAATGAAATTATCCTTTTGGTTAATCAACGCTGCAACAAGTTCAGTAGCATTGATTTCACCGTTACTCATTTCAAAGAAATGAGCCTTTTCAGAAATTGCATTTTTAATAATTTCTTCAGAATTGTTAATTCTGCCAACCGTAGTAATGGCAAAAGTACCGTGATGCGAGCGAACAAGAATGGGCTGAGCCTCATAATCAGAAATGCATCCAATACCCATATTACCTTTCATCGCTGAAAAATCCGAAAGAAACTTTGTCCTGAAAGGCGCATTTTCAATGTTATGTATGCTTCTATCAAAGCCATTTTCTTTTCCGTATACTGCTAAACCTGCTCTTCTCGTTCCAAGATGTGAATGATAGTCAGTACCGAAAAACAAGTCAAAAACACAATCATTTTTTGAAACAACACCAAAAAATCCGCCCATATTTGTACCTCGCTAAAAAGAATGTAGAAATTATATCACAAATATTTTTAAATTTAAAGTATAAAGTTGCCGAAAAACATATATTTTTTTCAAATTTTATATTTATCAACAACACGCTCGGCAATTTTTAACCCGTCAACTGCAGCCGAGGTAATTCCACCTGCATAACCTGCTCCCTCACCGCAAGGATAAAGACCCTCGACCGACGAATAACCCGTTTTACTGTCACGCAAAATTCTTACAGGTGACGAACTTCTGGTTTCGGGGACAGTAAGTATCGCTTTTTTATCAGCAAAACCTTTTAACTTACTATCAAGCAAACCAATACCCTCTTTTAAGGAATCAACTACAAACTGCGGTAAAACATCGGAAATTTTACCAAATGTAACACCGGGTTTTGCAGTTGGTAAAACATCACTCGGTGCCTTAGTTGATTGATTATTTAAAAAGTCACCCACAGTCTGACTTATTGGCAACCCACAACCTACCTTATATGCTTTCTGTTCTATTTCGCGTTGGAAATACATTCCGTCAAGCACATCATCCTTATAATAATCTTCAATGTTAACGCTTACAAGCACTGCTGAATTTGCATTTTGACCGTCACGGGCTGAGTTGCTCATTCCGTTGGTTACAACACCATGGGCTTCGCTGGAAGCATTGACCACCTCACCGCCCGGGCACATACAAAAAGTAAAAACTCCCCTAGCGTCATTTAGATGAACCGCTAATCGGTAATCAGCAGCACCCAACGCAGGATGATTTGCAAAACTTCCGTATTGTGCAAAGTTTATGTCAGATTGCTTATGTTCAATCCTTGCACCAACGGCAAAAGGTTTCGGTTCCATTTGCACCTTGTTCTTTAACATTTCGAAGGTGTCCCTTGCCGAATGGCCAATACAGAGAATAATATCATCCGAATTAATGGTATATTCACCTTCAGGCGACGAAACAACCGCACCAACAATCTTATTTTGATTTACAATTATATCATTAAGTTTATGACAAAACCTAACCTCGCCACCGAGAGAAATTATCTCTTTTCGCAACGAAGTGACAACATTTATCAAAACATCAGTTCCTACATGCGGTTTGGCATCGTATAAAATATGGTCACCTGCTCCGTGCTCTGCCAACACCTTAAGCACAGTTTCTATGCGAAAATCTTTAGTACCGGTATTGAGTTTTCCATCAGAAAAAGTACCTGCACCGCCTTCGCCAAACTGAATATTGGAATTTTCATTTAAACGGTTGGTTTTGAAAAATTGTTCAACATCTTCAAGTCTTGTTACAGCATCACAACCGCGCTCAATAACGATAGGCTTAAGACCTGCACGAGCAAGATAAAGCGCAGCAAACATTCCTGCAGGGCCAAATCCTACAACCAATGGCCTTTTAGGTGAATGGACATTCTTTGGGAAATTATATTCGGTTTCCTTATAACTCTCAGCCGAATACTTTTTTAATTTTTTTACAAGACTTTGTTCTCCAGAAGCGGAAAAAACAAATGCACAATTAAAATGAACATTGTTTTTATCCCTTGCATCGACCGACTTTTTACGAAGATTTACTTGTTTTACTATATCTTGATTAATATTCAAGGTAGAACAAAGCAGGCTTTTTAAATTTGAAAAATCGGCAGATAACGGCAGTTTTACGTTCCTTACAATTAGCATAAATTATCCTTTTATAGTTTTAAAATACTCACAAATTCCATCAGCGGCTTTATTGGCAGAACTCCAAGCAAATGCCAAATTAAAACCACCGCAGTCACCGTCCACGTTAAGCACCTCACCTACTGCGAACAGACCCTTGACTTTTTTAGACATCAAATTCCCGAAAAACTGTGAAGTTGAGGCGCCGCCTGCTGTAACCTGTGCATTAGCAAATCCTGTGTTACCTGTAACTTTGAACGACCAACTCTTTAATGTGTGAGCAAGTTTTACAACATCCTGCTCACTGATATCAGACAAAAGAGCACTTTGATTTATTTTACAATATTTCGTTACCGCCTGACCTAATTTTTTATTTATAAAACCTGCAAACAGTTCGGTAACAATACGGTTTTTAAATGTGTTCTTTCTGAAAAGAATCTCATTACATACCTCTTCTTCGGTCATATCTGGAATAAGGTCGAGAGTTATGACGGCATTTGGGTAGTTTGAAAGGCGTGACACCTGTAAAACAGCCGGTCCTGAAAGACCATACTCACAAAACAGCACTTCGCCAAAAGCACTGTTTTCACCATTATCACAGCAAATATTGACTTTTGCATCAACCTTAATTCCTTTTAATTGACGCACCATTTCTGTTTCGGTTTTAACCTGAACAATACTTGGGAAACAAGGCTCGATTTTGTGACCAAAGCCCTTTAAAATCGCATATCCGTCCGAAGTGGCAATTTTACCGCCTGCACAACCGCCTGTTGCCACAACAACCGCATCAAATTTATGCTTTTCACCGTTTACTAATACTAAAAAGTTTTCTTGTTGTTTGCTTACCGACTGTACTTTAGATTCGGTTAAGATTTCAACACCCAAGTCAGCACACGAAAACCGTAGAGCATCGGTAACCGATGCCGCCTGCAAAGACTTAGGATAAACCCTATTATCCTCAGGTGCAACAAACAAAACACCAAGCGAATTAAAAAACTTCTCCTGCTTTATATAATCAAACTCGTCTATTATACTCATGGCAAAATCGCTATCGCCATGATATCTGTCTTTATTTAAATTGAAATTAGTGATATTGCATCTGCCGTTGCCGGTTGTAGCAAGTTTCTTACCAACCCTGTCCAACGCTTCAAACACCGTGACGCTATATTGCGATGCCCTTCGTTTAAGCATTACCGCCAAAGCAAGACCTGCCGCACCGCCACCGATTATTGCGATTTTTTTCATAAAATCTTTCCCTTAAAAACATTATTAATTAAATAAAGTATAACACTATAAGAACACTTCGTCAACCAAAACAAAGACAGCCGTCTGTTGTAGCAGACGGCTGAAAACAACTTTATTTAATTGCTGTGGTCTTTTCCTTTTGGATGACGTCGTGAGCGCCACCCTCAACAATACTTGTTGCAGAAACAAGTGTAAGTTTTGCTTTTTTCTGCAATTCGGGAATGCTTAGCGCACCACAGTTACACATGGTAGATTTAACCTTAGAAAGCGACAAAGCAACATTATCTTTAAGTGTACCTGCATAAGGAACGTAAGAGTCAACACCCTCTTCAAAGGACAACTTTTTATCCCCGCCAAGGTCATATCTCTGCCAGTTTCTCGCTCTTGCAGAACCTTCGCCCCAATATTCCTTAAAGTAGTTGCCACCAATATTAACCTTGTTTGTGGGACTCTCATCAAATCTTGCAAAATAACGGCCAAGCATTACAAAATCGGCACCCATTGCAAGAGCCAGAGTAATATGATGGTCATAAACGATACCGCCATCAGAACAAACAGGAACATAAATGCCTGTTTCCTCAAAATACTCATCACGCGCCTTGCAAACTTCGATAAGAGCAGTTGCCTGTCCACGGCCGATACCCTTAGTCTCACGAGTGATACAGATAGAACCACCGCCGATACCAACCTTAATAAAGTCAGCACCACAATCGGCTAAGAAACGGAAACCTTCGGCATCAACTACGTTACCTGCACCAACCTTGACTGAATCGCCATAATGCTCTCTTATCCAATCAATAGTAAGTTTCTGCCATTCAGAGAAACCTTCGGACGAGTCGATACAAAGAACATCGGCACCTGCTTCAACAAGTGCAGGAACACGTTCGGCATAGTCACGGGTATTAATACCGGCACCAACAACGTATCTTTTAGATGCATCAAGCAACTCATTAGGGTTTTGCTTATGGGTATCATAGTCTTTACGGAATACCATATAGCAAAGTTGCTGAGCGTCGTTAATTATGGGTAATGAATTAAGTTTATTATCCCAAATAATATCGTTTGCCTCTTTAAGGCTTGTGCCCTCTTTTGCTACAATAAGTTTATCAAACGGAGTCATAAAACCACTGACGGGTGTTGCAGGGTCCATACGGCTAACGCGGTAATCGCGACCGGTAACGACACCAAGCAATTTGCCGTTAGCAGTACCGTCATCAGTAACCGCAACGGTAGAATGACCGGTTTTTTCTTTAAGTGCGATAACATCAGCCAGGGTGTCATCAGGCTTTACGTTAGAATCGCTGATTACAAAACCTGCTTTATGATTCTTTGCTCTTGCAACCATAGCAGCCTCATCTTCTACGGTCTGAGAGCCGTAAATAAATGAAACACCGCCTTCGGTAGCCAACGCTATAGCCAATCTGTCACCCGATACCGACTGCATAATTGCCGATACCATAGGTATATTCATAGTTATTGCCGACTCCTCACCCTTTTTAAATCTTACAAGGGGAGTTTTAAGACTAACGTTTGCAGGTACGCACTCGCTCGAAGAATATCCCGGAATAAGGAGATATTCGTTAAATGTATGTGACGGTTCGTTAATAAAGATTGCCATATTTATTCCTCCGTTATATTTATATTTTTAACATTATAATAGAATTTTACGTTATAGTCAACACTAATTTTGCCAAAACAAGAAGTTTGTCAAAATTTAGCATTTTTACTCCTCACCTGTAAGGTGAACTGTCTTATATGTATGATTTGTTACGGGTAAAAACTTGTTAAGCATATCGTCAAGTTTTGCCTTGACGCTTGACGTATTAATACTGGGATGAAAACCGATATAATCCTCAGAAAAAAGGTCAGAATCAATAAGCAGTTGAACGCTGTTTTGGGTATCATTCAAAAGACCCGTTATACTTACCGACCCAGGGGTTATATTAAGCAATCTCAGCATATCCTCAGCGCCGGCAAACGACAGTCTTGCTGAATTGATTTGATTTGAAAGTTCTTTTGTCTTAAACGGTTTATCAGCAGGCATAAGCAAAAGATAAAATGCTGTTTTTTGGCGATTGCACAAAAACAGATTTTTACAAATTTCGGCACCTAAAACCTCTTCAATATTTTTACATATTGCCATTGTATCGGCAGGCTCATGGTCAACCCTTTCATACAAAATTTGTAATTGGTCTAAAACTTCATATACCGCCAGTTCTTTTTGTAGTCTTCCCTTATCCGACGGACTTCCGTTAAATAACTGCATTTTATACGCCTCGCATTTCTTTATCATTATAAAATATAACATATGAAAAGTAAAGCATTGTAAACTAATTAGTCTTTACAATTTAAGGCTTTTTTGATATACTTAATATAAATTATATAATGATTTTACGAAAGAGCGGATAAACTAATGAAAACATTTAAAAACTTCATCTGCCTTTTACTTGCAGTTACAATATTTTGTTGCTTTACTGCTTGCGGAAAGGATAATACAAACGCAAACAAAGACAATCAAAGTGTTAATTCGGAGCAGGTTGACGAAAATAAAATTACAGCGTATACTATCGGTAACCTGACTGTACTGCAAATTAAGGAAATTTTAGGCAACTTGAATTTAAACGACGGGTTGAAACTTGAACTAACCCATGACAACACCAAAGACCAATACCACAGTCTTACATATTCAATTAAAGATGCCGATGGCAAAAAGAGAGCATCTATAAATGCTACCAGCGACCTTGAGAACAAAGCAGCCTCTTTTTCGATAACCTGGAAATACAATGATTCTACGGCAGCACAAAACGAAGCATTATCAAAAGCCTCAGAAACAATGATAATTGCAGTGTGGCCCGATTATTCCGAAGAATATATGGAGTTTGTAGAAAAAACGGTTTCGTTCAAAACAAGTTACCTCAACGCATTCAGGAACGAAAACACCACCTACACCGCAAATGCCACCTCCGGTTTTATTTCGGCAGGAATGTCAGCAGGTAACGTAACCTTTACCATTAATTATGCAAACCTTGTAGAAAACGTATAAACCAAAACCGCAGTAACTCTCACAGTTACTGCGGTTTTTTACAAATTGTTTAGATTTAAAACGATTTAATCATATTTTATTTCATTAATTCTTATGTACTGATTTTGAAATAAACGAAGATACAATCAATACAATTATCTGAAAGCATACTACGGTTGCACCCACCGGCAACATTACAGTTACGGAATTTGCTTTTTCCACCGTAAATGTTACGGCAAAAACAAACCCTAATAAAAAACTTATAACTGATATTATTCCCGAACTGATTACAACGGCACGAAAACTTTTGAAAAGCCTCATTGCGGTAACCGCAGGAATTACAATAACCGCCGAAATCATAATTGCACCTATAAGTTTCATACCAATAACAACCGTTACAGCAATCAAAGCCGACAACATCATATTAAAGGCACTAACATTTATACCTGATGCTTTTGCAAAGGTCTCGTCAAAGGTGACTGCGAAAATCTGCTTATAAAAAAGAATATATAAAACTAAAACAGCAAAGGTCAACCCAAGACAAACCATAAAGTCTTGCTTGCTGATATTTAAGATTGAAGCACCAAAAAGGCCTGCGCAAACGTCACCGGCACCTGTTCCTGCAATACTAAAAATAATATATCCTACCGCCATCGTACCTACCGAAACAATGGCAGTTGCAGCATCACCTTTTAGTTTTCCGCTGGAACTGAGCCACATAAGTAAAAATGCCGCAAGAATAACAACCGGAACGGTAATATAAAGTTCTGACTGCCCAGTAATCCCAAAAACAGCAGCAATAGCCAACGCCAAAAATCCAACATGCGATAGTCCATCGCCTATCATAGAGTATCTTTTAAGAACAAGGTTAACGCCCAAAACAGAGGCGCAAACGCCGGTCATGATACCCACCAAAGCGGCATAAACCAAAACCGTCACCAAAAAAGGTGATGTGAAAACGCTGAAATCAAAACCTATTCTCATTTTGCACCATCCTTTGACGACCTGAAACTCAAATACTCTTTAGGTGTGCCGAAAAAGAACGAATTGTGCGACAAATCTAAGATTTTATCAGACATGTGCATAGCAATTGCCAAATCATGCGTTACCATAATTATCGAAACACCCTTTTTATTCAAATCGGATATTACCGAATAAAACTCACCTATTGAGTCTTTATCAAGCCCTGTTACAGGCTCATCAAGCAACAATATATCGCCTGCCGAACAAAATGCTCTGGTCAGTAAAACTTTTTGTTGCTGACCGCCCGATAACTCGCGGTAACATTTATCTTTGAGTTTATCAACACCCAAAAGTTGCATATATTCATCTGCCCGTTGCCTTAACGACCTATTAACTGTCGGTAAAAATCCTGTTTTATAAGCAAAGCCCGACATTACAACTTCCATTACCGAGGCAGGAAAGTCCTTTTGTGCTTCGGTTTGCTGAGAAAGATAACCAATTTTGATTTGTTTTTTGAATTTTATACTTCCGTTAACCGGTTTTACAGCACCGACAAGTGCCTTTATAAAAGTGCTTTTTCCGCTACCGTTTTCACCAACTACGCAAATGTACTCTCCCTTTTGGGCAGTAAAACAAAGATTATCAACAACCGGTTTGCCCTCATACGCAAGTGTTAAATTCTTAACTTCAACAACGCTCAATTTGTCGCCTCCTTTACTGCTTTTAAAATATTTTGTATATTTAGTTTCATTAACGAAACATAGGTCACACCACTGTTGAACTCTTGCAACGATACATTATGACATGAATGCAAAAGTAACGGCTCTGCCCCAACCTTTTCTGCAATGCCTTGTGCAAAAATCTGATTAGAACTTTCAATATAAAAGATTACTTTTGCATTGTGCTCGGTTGCAGATTTACACAACTTATTGATTTGCGCAACCGATGGGTCGGTTACAGCGGAACAACCCGAAAAGGCTGCATCAAACGACAATCCGTAATCGGCGCAAAGATACCTGAACGGAAAACGATCAGAAAATATAAGGCTTTTGCCTTTTAAATCTAACGACATCAATTCATCATCGAGCAACATCAATTGCTGTACGTATTCAGCACAGTTTTGCTTATAAGTCTGTTCATTATCGCTATCAAGCAAACATAAATTTTGCGTTAAGTTTTCCACAATTTGAACGGCGCGTTTAGGTGACGTCCAAACGTGTTCATCAAACGAATCAGAATGGTCATGATGCTCATCGTGTTCGTGGTGTTCGTGAACGTGTTGCATATTATCGGTCGAAGCCTCGCACAAAAGTTCGGTCATATCGGTAAGGGCTAACCACAAAGCATCGTTTTCAACCGTACTTTTAAGTTTTTCTACCCATTTAGCATCACCCTCACCGCCAACATAAACCACTAAATCGGCCTCGTGAACAGTTCTTATATCCGCCACCGACATATTTTCAAGTTTAAAATCGTGACTTTCGGTGCCGAGTGGCACTAACATTTTAAGATTTACCTTTTCTCCTGCAATTTGCCTTAAGAAATCATACTGCGGAAAAACGGTACACACTACATTAAGTTTTGAGTTATCCTGACGTTTTATATCACAACCCGAAAAAACAGTAATGCAAAGTGCAACGCAAATTAATATTATCAGTATTTTTTTCATATTTCACCTTTAGCGACACAGGAAGCACATTGACCGTTTAGCACTGCACGGTCAAAACCAATAATAAAATCGTGGTCGGACAAAATATGTTTCTTAACCTCGTCCATTTTAGCACATTCAAGATGAATAAGCCTACCGCATTTAACACATTTTAGATGGTAGTGACTGTCACAAAGGTCGCTCACACCCGAATACTGATAAACAAAACTTTTTACCCCTGCCGTTTCAAAACGCCTTACAACGCCCGATTCTAAAAGTTTTGAAACATGGCGATAAACCGTACTTTTCCCTGCACTCTTTTCACCAACCGACACAGCCTCGGCAATTTCATCAACCGTAAAATGACGGTCACTATTCTGCTTTAAAAAGTCGTTTATAAGTTTTTTAGGCTCTGTGTTATACTCTTTTTTCAAGATTTTCACCTCTTGCAAATTAAGAATAATTCTCATTTTGTCAGTATACCACAAATCACCTCAAAGTCAATAGATTTTGAGAATGTTTCTCAAATCGACAATATAAAAAGCAGATGCCTATGATTATGCATCTGCTCTTTAGTAGTTATTTGTTAACCTTTCTTTTAAATAAAAAATATAGAATCACAAAAGCACCAACATTTATAATCGACATAATTACAATAATACAAATTACAATAGTGTCAGATTTTGATTGGTCCTCGTTGTTTAATACGTCTGCGCTTTTATCATTAACATAATTCCATGTTGCTTTTGTTAAATTAGAATTTCCATTACCTATTTTAATATTATAGCTATCTTCTTCATTCCCCATATAGTACACATTTCTAAGTAAACCGCACTCTTTAAATGCATTAGTATCAATTTCGGTCACTTTATACCTTATACCGTCTTTCATAATACTTTTAGGAATTGTAACCGCTACTACCGACTTTTCACAGTCTGTTACTGTAGCAGTGCTGTTAGAATCGTCATAACTATAAAGCAAGCAGTCTTCCATATTTGCATAATGCCATGTTGCGTTGGTGAGGTTTCCATTATTTGAGTCAATAGATATATTCTGTCTGCTTGCATACGACCCACCATAATAAACATCGGTAAGTGAATAGCAACCATAAAATGCATCATAACCTATACTCGTCACGCTGTCGGGAATGGTTACCGATGTAAGCGCATCACAATTACAAAATGCATAATCACCTATACTCGTCACGCTGTCGGGAATGGTTATAGATGTAAGCGAAGAGCAACCGTCAAATGCATACTCGCCTATACTCGTCACGCTGTCGGGGATGGTATAAGTTGTTGATTGCTTTCCGACAGGATATTGTATAAGCATTGTTTTATCTTTATTAAACAAAACACCATCTTGCGATGAATAATACTTGTTATTGCCATCTACCGTGATTGATGTAAGCGCAGAGCAATCATAAAATGCACTACCACCTATACTCGTCACGCTGTCGGGAATTGCTATTGATGTAAGTTGGGTACAGCGATAAAATGCATGTTCTCCTATACTTGTAACAATATCGTCAACAGGTATAACACTGGTTTTACATCCGACAACCAGTTTTCCACTTTCAGACTCGACAATACAATTGTTTATCGAAATGTATTTTTGATTTTTACTATCAACAGTTATTGTACTAAGCATATCACAGCCTCCAAATACACCCCCACCTATACTTATAACACTCTCAGGTATTACAATTGATGTTAGCAAAGTGCAAAACGTGAAAGCACAATTTCCTATACTTGTCACACCATCTCGAATTATAACCTTGGTTATTGATGATGTGCCCCAAGGCGCTGTTGTGTGCAAACCATCACCTTTATAGATAATATAATCTTCCATCGCACCGTTGCCGGAAATAGTGAGCACGGTGTCGTTGAGTGTCCATATACAGTCACCCGTTGTACCACTTGTCGCTGCCGATGCCGAGAATGTGAACAGCCCGAACGGACAAACCGACATTAAAAGCACCAATGCCAAAAAGACAGATAATATTTTTTTCATTTTAACCCCTCCAAGAAGTTTCTACAAAATTATACAACCCCACACACTAAAATGCAATATAATTTTACTTAACCCTTTGTCGCATTAAACGTCGGCTATATATATAACTTTTTCATTTTTCTCACTATAACTAACTGCCATAAAAAAACGAGAGAGCGATGCTCTCCTGTTTTAGTTCATTCTTCAATTTTTCTTGTGGTTAACCACTCGATTGTACGCTCAACCGAGTCTTTAGAAGTACTAAGGCTCCCTTGTGTAAAGGGAGCTGTCAGCTTTGCTGACTGAGGGATTGTTTTATAATAACATTTAAATACTCACAAATCCCTATAAAATTTTTATTAATTTCCGTGTTTGGTATTCTTACAACCCTTAAACCGTATTCTTTGAGAAATGCCGTGCGTTCTTTGTCGTACTTTATACCCTCTTCGGTATAATGTCCCGAGCCGTCAAGTTCAATAATCAACTTTGCTTCGGCAGAATAAAAATCAACAATATATTTTCCTAAAATCTTTTGACGTGAAAACCTAACGGAATGAGACTTTAAAAAATCATACCAAAGATGTTTTTCCTCTTTTGTCATATTCTTTCTTAACATTTTAGCAGTGGGAACAATACTTTTATTGTGTTTCCTCTGCATAACAATCCCTCCGTCACGGCAAGCCGTGCCACCTCCCTTTACACAAGGGAGGCTTTTACTTATTCTTCAACTTTTCTTGTGGTTAACCACTCGATTGTTCGTTCAACCGAGTCTTTTGACGTACCCCAATCTTCTTTTCCGTTATTATGGTAATCAAACATACTGCAAAAGTGGGCAATATCCCCTGCCAATGACACAAGTTGTTTTTGGGTAAGTTCTTTTGTTATATCTAAAAATTCTTTTCTTAGTTTTTTGGGCATTTTTTCAGCGGCTGTGCTAAGACTTTTACAATGTGTAAGACAAATATAAGGTTGCTCTGAATAAAGTTTTCTAAAATCTTTTTCGTTTTCCCAAAGGCGACAGATATTAAGGCTAATCTGCTCCATGTTTCGGTTAATCTTATTACAAACAAAGCAACTATCACTCTTTACACCCTTTTTGACGGTTGTAACGCCGTTTTTAGCAATTTCGGCAAGGTGACTTTGTAAAATAAGTGCAACGTTAAGTTTTTTTCGGCAATTTAGCATTTGTCCGAAATGCAAACGGCAAAAACCTTGCTTGTTAGTTTCAATTCTAACATCGGGTTCCATCATAGCGGCGCCTGTAATATATGTAACCGAGCGTTCTTCAAGCATATCACGAAGCCGACAAACAGGGCAACCTTCTTTGGGTTCAAAAACCTCGCTTATAGGTATACTTGTAATATCTTCACGCATATTATCACCTTAATACCCTAAATTTTCACCAACCAAAATAACCTTTACCCTGCCCTTTTGAACCTGCTCAGCCATAACCACAAAATCACGGCAAATTCGGTCGGGCGATTTACAAGCAGAGGTCATTTCGTGTTCCTTCTTTGTTGCAAACGCTACACACTTACCTGTTTTTTGACAGTAGGTGTTTTTATTAAGACGCTTGCAATTAAGCGGGCCTGCTATTTCCTTTAAGCGAACTACCGCTTCATCAAGAGAGTCAACAATCTTGTTTACACCGGCAACTATAATAACACTGTCAGGTCCGTATAGCATACATGCAACTCGGTTACCCGTTCCGTCAACATTATAAAGTTCGCCGTTTACAGTAATAGCGTTGGTCGAACAAATATATGTATCGGCAAAGAAACTCTTGCGGAAAACCTCTTTTAATTCTTCTGGCGTTTTTGCAGCATGACGGTCTATAAAGTTATAATCACCGTTTCTGAGTTCATCTAAAATCCCCAATGATGAAACAGTAACTGAGCCACCTATGGCTACAGTGGAGCCTTTTGCTATTAGCGACAAAGCCTTTTCTTTAGCCTCTTGACCGCTTTCGCAGTAGTAGACTTCCATATTGTTATCAGCTAATGCTTTTAAGGTTTTTTGGGCGAGTTCGGTCATATTATTCATCCATTCCTTATTTTACATACTCTCAGGTGCTTCGATTTTAAGCATCGAAAGCACATTAGCAATAGTAGTTTTAGTAGCAACACAGAGTGAAATTCTTGCTTGCATAAGTTCCTCATCATCTAATCTTACACGGCAAGCATTGTAAAATTTATGGAAAAGTGTTGCGAGTTCAAAAACATACCTTGTAATTCTTGCGGAATCGTAAGATTTAGCCGATGCCTCAATTTCACTTGTAAACTCAGAAATATGACGTATGAGTTCTCTTTCTTCTGATGCTGTAAGTTTACAAAGCGTTGCTTCGTCGCAATCTTTAGGCTCGATTCCCTCTGCCTTTAAGTTGCGTAAGATACTGCAAATTCTGGCATGAGCATACTGAACATAATAAACAGG
>JAZQDU010000017.1:0-20178 GCA_045546915.1 Acutalibacteraceae bacterium
AATCTGCTCCATGTCACTTACAAGTTTTGCCATTAACGCATTATCGTATGCGCTAATATTCTTAGTAAGTTCAGTCTTACTGAGCAAATCAGAAAGATTTTCGGCATTAAATATCATAGAAAGAGTCGATGCCGTCATACCGCCACTCATATATATGGCACGAAGACGCTGTTGGAACAGATATTTGGTTTTTTGAAGTTGTGCTTCCTTATCGATAATATCCTGCTCTAAATCCTCAATTTTAGTGTCACATTGAGCAATCTGTTCGTTGCAAACCGTTATCTGACTTTGGATTACATCAATTCTTTTAGATAAAAGTTGTTTTTCTTTTTCCTTATCCTTGGATTGGGCTTTGAGTTCCTTTATTTCAGCCTCAATTTCCTTCTGTTGCTGTTCAAGTTCTGATATCATATCTTTATAATCGCTTACCTTATCAGCTTTTGCAACATTTATGGTATCAATATCGGCATTACAGAAAAAAGCAGAAAAG
This sequence comes from Acutalibacteraceae bacterium, assembly GCA_045546915.1. Taxonomy (GTDB): domain Bacteria; phylum Bacillota; class Clostridia; order Oscillospirales; family Acutalibacteraceae; genus UMGS172. The sequence continues at coordinate 491 of JAZQDU010000017.1, forward strand.
ACAAAACTAAAGCACAAAACTGAAATTATTAGCTTTTTAAAACGCACATTATATCCTTTCTTTGAACGTTTATTTAAAATACTTTTTCGGGTCGGTGGTGTCACCGTTTACACGCACCTCAAAATGCAAGTGATAGCCGGTAGACGCACCGGTTGTGCCAACATAACCAATGGTTTGTCCTTTTTGAACCTTTTGTCCTACCTTAACTATATACTTAGTCATATGTGCATAAAGGGTTACATATGATTTTCCGTCATCGGCAGTACCGTGGTTTACCATGACATAATAGCCATATCCTCCGGAATTATACTTAGCAATAGAAACAATACCATCGGCTGCTGCAACTATCGGTTTGCCCTTAATACCGCTACCTGCAATATCTATACCCTTATGGAACTTATATTTACCGCTTATGGGATGATTTCTGTATCCGTAAGGCGAGGTAATATAATAATATCCGGGGCACGGCCAGGTAAACTGACCGTCATAATACTGGTCTTTATACTGGTTCTGCGCATCCTTGATTGCCTGTTCGTATTCAGCAATAGCCTTATCAAGTTTCTCAGATTGATTTTTAAGAGCATTAACATCGCTCTGAATACCGGAAATAACCGAATTAATTTCACTTACTTCTTTTTTAAGTTCGGCTTTCTTAACGTCAAGCGTTGCCTTAATTTCCTCTTGTTCATCAACAAGTAGCAGTATATCCTTTTTACTCTTCTCAATCTGCTCCATGTCACTTACAAGTTTTGCCATTAACGCATTATCGTATGCGCTAATATTCTTAGTAAGTTCAGTCTTACTGAGCAAATCAGAAAGATTTTCGGCATTAAGTATCATAGAAAGAGTTGATGCCGTCATACCGCCACTCATATATATGGCACGAAGACGCTGTTGGAACAGATATTTGGTTTTTTGAAGTTGTGCTTCCTTATCGATAATATCCTGCTCTAAATCCTCAATTTTAGTGTCACATTGAGCAATTTGTTCGTTGCAAACCGTTATCTGACTTTGGATTACATCAATTCTTTTAGATAAAAGTTGTTTTTCTTTTTCCTTATCCTTGGATTGGGCTTTGAGTTCCTTTATTTCAGCCTCAATTTCCTTCTGTTGCTGTTCTAATTCTTCAATTTTATCCTTATAGTCGCTGACAGCATCGGCTTTAGCAACAGTTGTTTGTTTCACATCAGCATTACAAAGAAATGCCGAGAAAACAAAACTAAGACACAATACTGAAATAACTACTTTTTTAAAGCGCACGGAACTCACTTCCTTCCTTCCTAAGATACTTGTTAATCATAATTGCACTGGCAAAAAGTCCGGCAAAGCAACCTATTCCACCAAATATTCCGAAAATGAGCCAGAAAAACTCAGAAAACGGAATAATTGAAGTAAGGCTAAGGGCACTTTTAACGGTTTCCTGTACTGCGTTGTATACAAAATACAAAATCGAAACCGTAATTCCCGCCGATAAAATACCAATTGTAACACCCTCAACCATAAACGGTATACGAACAAATGAATCGGTCGCACCGACGGCCTTCATAATGCTTATTTCAAGTTTACGGCTATACATGGTAACGCGAATGGTATTAGAAACTATAACAAGGGCAATAATCATAAGAATAGCAACTATCCAAAAACCGATAATAGCAATAGCCCTTTTTATAATTGTGATTTTTTCGGCAATATCTCTAAGAGATGATATTTCATCAACGCCGTTAAGACCCTCAATATCCTCAATTGTTTTATCAAATAGCGAAAGGTCAGTCATGGTGACACGGGCACCGCACGACATTGGATTTTCAATGACAGAGAAAATCTCAGGCGAAGCCTCGGTTACGGCACCCTTTGCGCTTTCCAACATTTCATCGCTGGAAAAATACTCAATTGAATTTACATTTTCAATTTTACTGATTTTTTCGCAAAGAATAAGTGCTTCTTCTAAATTATGTATAGTGTAATCGTCTTCGGTAACCTGCTGTTCTGCCTTGTCAAGCGTTATGTCTGCCGATTGCTCGGAACGAACACTATAAAGAGCAGAATTGCGGTCTTCAAAATAAACCATGACAACATTTTGCTGTTCAAGTTCGCTTAAAGTATGGTCAACATTAAGAGAAACTGCAACTGCAAGTCCGATAACCGACATGCATGCAACCAAAACGCCGATAGACGCTACCGACATCAACTTATTAAGCCAAATATTCTTAAAACCGTTACCGATTAAATATCTAACGCTGGTAAGTTTCATAATAAACCTCCATTCGCGTTGTCGGCAACGATTTTGCCGTTTTCTATCATAATTACTCGCTGTCCGAAATCGCGCACAAGTTGATGCTCATGCGTAACCATAAGTATGGTTGTTCCCCTACGGTTTATTTCAGTGAGAAGTTCAACTATTTCGTAAGACATATTAGGGTCAACGTTACCCGTTGGCTCGTCCGCAATAATAAGATTCGGTTTATTGACCAAAGCGCGTGCAAGACCCACTCGCTGTTGTTCACCGCCCGAAAGTTCAGCCGGCTTACATCTGGCTTTTTCTGCAAGACCTACAAGGTTTAAAGCACGTGACACATTCTTTCGAATTTCCTGACGCGACGCTCCGACAACGTGCATTGCGAATGCAACATTCTCAAAAACGTTCATGTTAGGAATCAAGCGGAAATCCTGAAAAACAATGCCCATAGTTCTGCGAAAATAAGGAACAGCGCTGCGTTTCATTTTGGTAAGGTGAAATCCGTTAACGTAAATATCGCCTGTATTAGGCTTTTCTTCACGCATAATAAGTTTCATAAATGTACTTTTACCGGCACCCGAAGGGCCAACAACAAACACAAATTCGCCTTTATTAATTCTTATATTAACGTCATCCAAAGCGTGTGTACCGTTGGCATAATTTTTGGATACGCCTTTAAACTCTATAAGAGGCTGTTCAGCCCTTGCAGGACGTTTGCCTATCGCAAAATCCTCGTTAATAATTATCACTCTTTCTATTAATATTTAACTGGTGTTGCTCTCAAATACTTCTTAACCATAAGTGCAATTTTAAATATGATTGCATGGTCAAACTCACGAAGGTCAAGACCGGTAATTTTCTTAATCTTCTCCAAGCGGTAAACAAGTGTATTTCTGTGAACAAACAACTTTCTTGCGGTTTCAGAAACATTAAGGTTGTTTTCAAAGAATTTTTGAATTGTAAACAATGTTTCCTGGTCAAGGCTTTCAATAGTTCCACGTTTGAAAACTTCTCTAAGGAAAGATTCGCAAAGTGTAGTGGGCAACTGATAAATAAGCCTTGCAATACCTAAATTATCATAATTAACAATGGCTTTTTCAGTATCAAATACCTTTCCAACCTCCAAAGCAACCTGTGCCTCTTTAAATGAACGAGCAAGGTCTTTAAGGTTTTCAACGGTGGTGCCAATACCAATAACAGCCTGAGTATAATAAAACTCACTAGCCAAAGTATCAACAATAGAACCCGCTAAATTTTCAAGGTCAGATGACGCAATACCGGGTTTAGTTTCCTTAACAAGTGCAATATCAGTATCGCTGATATTGATAATAAAATCTTTATTCTTATCGGGGAAGAGATTTTGAATTATGTCATAAACAGAAATTTCGTTTACAGATGTAACACGGATAAGGAAAACAGTACGTGCAACATCACTGTTAAAGCGCAACTCACGAGCCTTCAGGTTAATATCTCCCTGAAGGATATTATCAAGAATAACATTCTTTATAAAATTGCTACGGTCATACTTTTCGTCATAATAATACTTAATATGCGACAAAGAAATGGCAAGAATTGAGGCATATTTAGCAGCCTGAGGGTCGTTACCCTCAACAAACAAAATATACTCAGGTCTTTGCGGTGTACCAAATGTTTTATATGTATACTGACCTCTGACAAATGTTTCGTTAGTTGCGGGAATAGAGCCGCCGGCAAACAAAACATCGTGAGTCTCCCTTATTCTGCTGAGTTCACTACACGCAATAACGGTAAAATCCTCATCAATGACACCAATTGTACGGTCAACCGTATCCTTAATTTGGTGAATAACACCTTGAAAAAGCCTATTAGACATATAACTCTCCCCTTAAATTTAGCAAAATTCATTATTTATACTAATACATCATTATTATACACAACATCTTGTATCATTTCAAGTATAAATTACAAATTTCACAAAAAAAGTTACAATTTGATTACAAAATTAATATTGTGTAATAATTGACAAAGATAAATAAAAACAGACCTTGGTTTTCCAAGGTCTGTTAATACTAATATGTAAATTAGTTGGTAATGGTCTTTTCAGTATCCTTATCAAAGATATGAATCTTACCGGGTTCAAGAGTGATTTTAATGGTTTCACCGGGACGGGCGGTAGAGTTAGGAGCAACGCGTCCGTTAATGTTCTGACCTTCGCAAACGGTGTAGATATACTTTTCTGCACCCATAAGCTCGGTAACTTCAACGTTTGCCTCAACAATGCCTTCGGGGAACTTAGCAATAAGTTCTTCCTCGTCGTGAACGTTTTCAGGACGAATACCGATAATAACCTCCTTATCAACATAAGGAACAAGGCAATCCTTCTTATTCTTCTCTGCGGGGAGTTTAATTTTGTATTTAACACCGGAACGGGTCTTTGTATCTTCAGAACCAAACTCTACAAAGAAGTCCTCACCCTCCTGAAGAACCTTAGCATCAAGGAAGTTCATCTGAGGTGAACCGATAAATCCTGCAACGAAAGAGTTGCAAGGTAAGTCATAAAGACGCTGAGGAGTATCAACCTGCTGTACAATACCGTCTTTCATAACAACGATTCTTGTACCCATGGTCATAGCTTCAGTCTGGTCATGAGTAACGTAAATAAAGGTAGTACCAAGTCTTAAATGGAGCTTAGAAATCTCGGTACGCATCTGTGCACGAAGTTTAGCATCCAAGTTAGAAAGCGGTTCGTCAAGAAGGAAAACCTTAGGCTCACGAACGATTGCACGTCCCAAAGCAACACGCTGACGCTGACCACCCGAAAGAGCAGCAGGTTTACGCTGGAGAAGATGCTCAATATCAAGAATACGAGCTGCCTCTTCAACACGACGCTTGATTTCCTCCTTAGGAGTCTTACGAAGTTTAAGACCAAATGCCATATTATCAAAAACGGTCATATGAGGATAAAGTGCATAGTTCTGGAAAACCATAGCGATATCTCTATCCTTAGGTGCGACGTCGTTAACCAAACGGTCACCGATGTAGAGTTCACCGCCGCTAATCTCTTCAAGACCGGCAATCATACGGAGAGTAGTAGATTTACCGCAACCGGAAGGACCAACGAGAATGATAAACTCTTTGTCCTTAATGTCAAGATTAAAATCTTGAACAGCAAGAACACCGCCGGGATATTTTTTACAAATGTTTTTTAGTGTAAGGCTTGCCATTTATATCTTTCCTCCTAAAAGAAATGTAAACACATACTATGTTACTACTGCATTATAACAGATATGGTTAATAATTTCTATACTCAATTCACCCAAACTTAAAGGTTATATTTTATATGAAATGTATAATTATGTTAATGCAATGTAAATTATTGTATAATTACGTATAAAATCGTTTATATTTTTTGTTTATTTTATCATATATTGCAGTTCTTCCGCTGTCATTTCTCTAAATTGACCACAGTCAAGATTTGAATCTAACGCAATATTGCCAATTCTTATTCGGTGCAGTGCATTAACACCGGCACCTACAACGCCAAACATACGCTTAATCTCGTGATATTTACCCTCGGTTATTACAACGCTGACTTTAGTTTTATCGTCATTCAGGCAACACACCTTTGCAGGTCTGCAAACAGTACCGTCAGCAAGTGTCACACCATTAGCCAATGTGCAGATATCTTCATCACTAATCGGCTTGTCCAATTCGGCTATATATTCCTTTTCAATATAACTTTTTGGCGAAATAACCTTATGCCCAAAATCGCCGTCATCGGTGATAATTAAAAAACCGGTTGTATCTTTATCAAGACGCCCTACGGGAAACAAGCCGTCACGGTGGACTTTATCAGCGACAATATCAACAACCGTTTCGCGCGATTTATCGTTACTTGCCGACAAAACCCCTTTGGGTTTATTAAGCATAAAATATACAAATTTTTTATAAGTTACAACTTCACTGTCTACAATAAGTTTTGACGATTCATCTGTTTTAAACGCACAGTCCTTAATGCAACTCCCGTCAACAGTAACTCTACCCTGACGTATTAAAACTTTAGCATCATTACGAGAGACTGCAGCGGCTATTGAAATCAATTTATCAAGTCTTTCCAAAGACATTTTACTTCTCCAAAACTTTATTTTAATGCTATTAAAAACCCGTCTAAATCGGTTGAATATATATCGGCAGCAACAACGCTTCCGCTATAAATTAAAACCTCAACGTACACGTTATTGCCCTCAGGAAAATTAAGCACAGGATAGGTATACCTTTTAAGGACAACACCCTTATACTGTAAAAGGTCAAATCCTTGGGAAATCTGTATTTGATTATACGAATTATAAACTTCACCAAATTCAAACGGAACGGTCACTTCGTCAATCTGACAAGCGTTGCGGTCAATCACAGGGCCAAATGACTCAATATAGTCGGCAACCGAAAAATCCTCCGTAATGCTCTGCACAGCACTATCTGTCTTTTTAGCATGCTTTAAGGCAGTTAAATTAACAACAAGCAAAACCGATAACGCTAATATCACTAAACTTAAAATTATGTACTTTTTAGGTAGTTTTAAATTAAGATATAACATATCATCACCAGATGATATATATTCTAAAATTAATTCTATTATTCACTCACAATTATGCACACAGAATGAGCAGCGGCACCTTCACCGCAACCGGTAAATCCTAATTTTTCCTCAGTTGTTGCCTTGACATTAACATCACTTTCGGATATCTCACAATCGGTCGCAATATTCTTCACCATTTGAGGAATAAATGGTGCAAGTTTTGGTTTTTGCATAATAATTGTTGCATCAATATTTGAAACTGAAAAACCATTTTCCTTAATTTTTCGTACCACTTCACGAAGTAAAATACGGCTGTCAGCACCACGGTATTTTTCGTCGGTATCAGGAAAGTGTTTACCGATATCGCCTAATGCAGCGGCACCAAGCAAAGCGTCACTAATAGCGTGAAGCAAAACGTCAGCATCAGAATGGCCTAAAAGCCCTTTATCGTAAGGGACTTCTACCCCGCCTAAAATTAATTTTCTATTATCACACAAGCGGTGCACATCATATCCGTGACCAATTCGAAATTTCATAACGTTCACCTCTAAAACAACATTTCGGCAATTTTCAAATCCTCTGCCGTTGTGATTTTAATATTTTTATAGTCACCTTCCACTGTATAAACATTGTAACCCAACGCCTCTACAAGTGAGCAATCATCGGTAAAAGTATCAAGCACAAACTGTGACTTATTTACGGCGTCCCTATAAAGTTCGGTTTTAAAACCTTGCGGCGTTTGTACCGAAACAAGGGTTTCACGGTCGGGTGTAGACAAAACCTTACCCTCTTTATCAACCACTTTAACCGTATCTTTAAGTTTTACGACACAGGTGGCTGCACCGTGATATTTAGCGGCATCAATGACCCTTAATATACATTCTTCGCTCACAAAAGGTCTTGCTCCATCGTGCACCAAAACTATATCGCCGTTGGCGGCTTCAAGTCCGTTAGCAACCGAACGCTGTCGACAGTTACCGCCTTCGACAATATCACTAACCTTACTAAATCCAAACTTTTCGCACATTTGTTGCATTTTCAAAACACTTTCACTTTTTGTAACAACAACAATGTTATCAACATGGGAACATTTTTGAAACACTTGTATTGTTCGCGCGCCAATCGGCATCCCGCCAACCTCGGCAAATATTTTATCAATACCGTTCATTCTCGAAGAATTACCGCCACACACCACAATGACCGATACCGTATGACGTTCATCCTGAACAGTACTATACTCAAGTCTACATTCCGTAATCACGGTCCACCTCTAAAAAAAGGCATCCGCGTTGCCACGGATGCCCGAATGACAATGTAACAGCCAAAAAGCTATACAAAGTTAAGGATTATTCATCGTCTTCGGAGCAACCCGAGCAACCGTCACAGCTAAAATCAAACTCAAGTTCTTCTCCGCAGTTGGGGCATTTAATGCCGCCTTCATCAATCATCTCGTCATCGAGATAAATTATATCATGACAAGTGGGACACTCTACTTCATAGCAGAAATCGTCTTCACAATCGTCATCGTAATCGTAATCCTCATCCTCGTAAAAATCTTCTTCTAAAGTAGCAAGGTCTTCATCAACTGCATCAAGTTGCTCGTTGATTTCGCCGATAGCGGCAGCCATATCCTCAAGAACATCGATAATAGCCTTAACTACCTTATCTTTAGCCTCGTTCTCACAAAATCCTGCGTTCTCAGCAAGACCTTTAATGTATGCAACCTTTTCAGATACTGTCATGGTTTTCTCCTTCTGCCAAAAGGCGAGTATATTAAAATTATTGCTTATTTAGCAATAATTATGCACGCTCCATGTATTCACCGGTTCTGGTATCGATACGAATCATATCTCCCTCGTTAATAAAGAGAGGAACGCGAATTTCACAACCGGTCTCCAAAGTAGCAGGTTTAGTTGCGTTAGTAGCAGTATTGCCTGCAAAACCGGGGTCAGTCTGAGTAACTGCAAGTTCAACAAATGTTGGGGGCTCTACACCGAAAACTTTGCCTTTGTATGACAAAACCTTGCAAACCATGTTTTCTTTAACGAACTTAAAGTTGTCGCCAAGTTCATTCTTGCTGACAGGAATAAGTTCATATGTTTCAGAATCCATGAAGTAATAAAGGTCGCCATCGGCGTAAGAATACTCCATGTCCTTTCTCTCAACAAATGCTGTGGGGAATTTTTCAGTAGGATTGAATGTTCTTTCAACAACAGAGCCTTCAATAACATTTCTGATTTTTGTTCTTACGAATGCTGCGCCTTTACCGGGTTTTACATGCTGGAATTCAATAATCTGATAGACCTTTCCATCCATTTCAAAAGTAACACCGTTTCTAAAATCGCCGGCTGTAACCATATTTTTATACCTCCATTATAGAACTGAGATTATTTTACATTATTTGTCATTACTTTTCAAGTGCTTTTTTACATCTTTAAAGAATAATAAGCGAATTTTTACACATTGTTAGTGTTTTATTGCCGTTTTTTGTAACAACTATCATATCTTCTACCCTTACACCGAACTCATTTTCGATATAAATTCCGGGTTCGTCGGTAACAACATGACCTGCTTTTAAGATTTTATCGCATTTTGGAGAAAGACTTGGGGTTTCATGAATTTCAAGTCCTACGCTGTGTCCCGTGCTGTGAGTAAAGAATTCGCCGTATCCGGCCTGTTCAATAACATTCCTTGCCGCTTTATCGACGTCGGAACATTTCACACCGTCGCAAATCAAACTTCTTGCCGACTCCATCGCTTTTACAACCGTATTATAAACATCAACCATTTTATCGGTTGCGTATCCTACTGCAACGGTACGAGTCATATCGCTATGATATCCGTTATAAACTGCGCCAAAATCAATTATAACAAAATCACCGTTTGATATTTTATTGTCATCGGGTACTCCGTGTGGCATGGCAGATTTTTTACCTGCCACTACTATAGTATCGAACGACGGTTTACTGGAGCCGAATATTTTACACTTATATTCCAATAACGCTGCTATTTCCTGTTCCGATACACCGGGCTTTATAAAATTCAGCGTTTCCTCAAAGGCTTTTTCAGCAATACGCTGTGCCTTTGTAATACACTCAATTTCAAAATCGTTCTTTATCTCACGAAGTTGCTCTAATAGTTCCGATAATCCCGAAAGACTGAGTATTTCTGCATTATCAACCGCTTGATTTATCCAATTAAGAAAGGATACCGTAATATTATTTTCAACGTGAACTGTTTTTATATTCTGACACTTAAAAAAGTCGTTTATCTGCTCTTTTGCGTCTTTAAGCAATACAACTTCACAGTTTTTAACCAGGTTTTTTGCTGCTAAAATATATCTTCCGTCAACCAAAAGAACAGCCTTTTTTTGTGAAACAAGCAAATATCCCAAAGACGAATCAAAACCCGTTAGATATTTGCGGTTAATATCGGTATAAATTAAAGCAGCACTGTTTTGCGATAACCAACCTTTAATTCTTTCCATCAAACAACCCTCTTGGCATTATAGTATTGTTTCATGCTGAGTGCATCCTCACTTTGAGTTCCGTCAGATTCGCAAATAAATATTGGCTCAAGGCCTTTTTCAGATATTATATCCATCAAAGGACGACAATCGGGTCCAAACACTTCGTCAGAAAATGTTAAATGTTTTTTCTCTCCGCCGGTAGTATATTCAATCTTTGAAAAATGAGAATGAAAATGCTTTTGACGGTATTCGCCAAGACGGTTGCCAATTTCATCAATTATCGATAAAAATGCTTCCCTTGAATTAACCTGTCCCAAAGTTCTTGCGTTAAGATGGCCAAAATCGATACAAGGAATAAGTCTCTCGTCAAGTTCGCAAAGTGTCAACACTTCATTAAGGTCACCAAGTTGATTTATTTTACCCATAGTTTCGGGACAAATATGAATGTGACCAAGACCATTATCATCAAGCGCTTTTAATGAAATTTTCATGGTATCAATAGCCAGTCGCAACGCCTCTTCGCGCGGCAGTTTACCGCATGAACCTGTATGCACTACAATACGGTTGCCACCCATAAAATCGACCGCCCTTGCACTGCTGAGAATATAATTAACAGAATTAAGACGTTTTGCTTCATCAATACTTGACATTGAAATATAGTAAGGTGCATGCAGTGAAATTTTAATGTTTTTTTCGGCTGCAAGACGGCCAAATTCTCTTGCTTTTTGCTCACCTACATTAACACCACGACCGCATTGATACTCAAAACAGTCAAGCCCAATTTTTTCAATATATTCCGGCACTTGAAGACTGCCTTTATAACCCATTTCAAAAAACGATTCGGCACAACCGGCCGGTCCAAACAAAGCAGGCATAGATTTTCTCCTTAAAATTTATCCTTCAATAATTTTTTCTCAAAATAACGTCTGATTTTAAAACTTAAACCATCTTCAAGTTTTACGGGACGAACAAGAATTGATTTTATCCCGTATAAATTTGCGCCCAAAACGTCGGTGAAAATCTGGTCACCTACAATTGCACACTCACGCTTGCTGGCTCCTGCCATTCTCCTACCCTTAGCATAACCAAACGGCAACGGTTTACATGCAAGGCTTACAAACGGTCTTGAAAGTCTGTTTGCAAACGGCTCGATTCTAAACCTTTTTGAGTTTGATACAACAACGGTTCTGATACCACATTGTTCCATTAAGTTTAGCCACTCTGTCAAACCGTCAACAAGCACCGTTCCGTGATGTGTGGAAAGTGTATTATCAACGTCTAAAAGCAAAGTTTTAACACCCATAGAACTTAACATCTCGGGTGTTATATCTGTTATTCTTCTTAACACTAAATTTGATTTTAAAATTGCCATAGTTACACCTTTAAAAACAAAGAAGCGGTCGGAAAGCATCCGAACGCTTCTTCAATTTGTGTTTGATTAGCGGAATTTGCGCTTGCGGGCTGCTTCCGATTTCTTTTTACGCTTAACCGAAGGCTTCTCATAATGCTCTCTCTTACGGACCTCCTGGATAACTCCATCCTTCTGGGTCTGTCTCTTAAAGCGTCTAAGCGCATTCTCAAGCGATTCATTTTCTTTTACACGAACCTGACTCATTATATTCCCTCCCTCCGCCTTTTTGCAGGGGTAATAAACATTTTTCACTATTATACACCCTAAACAATGCTAATGTCAAGTGAAAAATTTAATGTTTTTAATTATTTTGCAACAATATTTACAAGTTTTCCGGGTACATAGATTTCCTTAACTACCGTTTTACCGGAAAGTTCGGAAGAAACCTTTTCGTCTTGTTTTGCAGCAGCAATAGCGTCATCCTTAGATATGTCAGCAGGTACAGTCAAACGTGCCTTTAACTTACCGTTAATCTGAACAACGATTTCTATCGAAGAATCAACGGTTTTTGCTTCGTCAAAAGTAGGCCAACTGCTGAGCGAACAAAGACCTTCGCCACCTACCTGTTGCCACATTTCCTCACACAAGTGCGGTGCAAAAGGACAAAGTATTCTAATAAAGGTTTTAAGTTCATCTACAGTCAAAGTACCGCAATCAGTAATTTCATTTAACAATGACATCATAGCGGCAATAGCGGTATTGAATTTCATATCTTCAATATCGTTGGTGACCTTTTTAACGGTTTTATGGAATACCGTTTCAAGTTTAGGTGTTACGCCCTCACCTTTTGCTAAACCTAAAAGGTCGGCAAAACGGTCAAGGAAACGCTTGCAACCCTTAACGCTCGAATCATTCCAAGGTGCAGCCATTCCATAATCGCCCATAAAGAGAATATATACTCTTAAAACATCGGCACCAAATGCATCTACAACGTCGTTAGGGTCAACAACGTTACCCTTAGATTTACTCATTTTTTCGCCGTCTTCACCCAAGATAAGACCTTGAGCAGAACGTTTTGCATAAGGTTCCTCGGTAGGAACTACACCGATATCATAAAGGAAACGATGCCAGAAGCGTGAATAGATAAGGTGGCGAGTAACGTGCTCCATACCGCCGTTATACCAATCAACAGGCAACCAATATTTTAATTTTTCCATACTTGCAAGTTCGTTAGAATTATCGGGGTCGATATATCTTAAGAAATACCAAGATGAACCTGCCCACTGAGGCATTGTATCGGTTTCTCTTTTGGCTTTGTCACCGCATTTAGGACAAGTGCAATTAACAAACTCGTCAATTTTAGCAAGAGGACTCTCTCCGCCTTCACCGGGTTCAAAATTCTGAACGGTAGGAAGTTTAAGAGGCAACTCATCATAAGGGACCGGTACCATGCCACACTTTTCGCAGTGAACAATAGGAATAGGCTCGCCCCAATATCTCTGACGGTTGAATGCCCAGTCCTTCATCTTATACTGAACACCCTTTTCGCCAATACCTTTTTCAGCGATAAACTCAAGCATTCTCTCAATAGAATCCTTTTTATTTGTGAAACCGTTAAGGAAGTCTGAGTTGACCATTTCGCCGTCGCCGGTGTATGCCTCAACTGCAATATCTCCACCTTTGATAACCTCGATAATATCAATACCGAACTTCTTGGCGAAGTCATAGTCACGCTGGTCATGCGCAGGAACTGCCATAATAGCGCCTGTACCGTAACCCATCATAACATAATCGGATATGTAAATGGGAATTTCCTTGCCATTCACAGGATTGATAGCAGTAATACCCTCAATCTTAACTCCAGTTTTATCTTTAACGAGTTGAGTGCGTTCAAACTCGGTCTTTTTAGCGCATTCTTCCTTGTAAGCATCAAGGTCGGCAATATTAGAAATGCTATCGCGATATTTTTCCAAAATAGGATGTTCGGGAGCAATAACCATAAAGGTTACACCAAACAAAGTGTCACATCTTGTTGTATAAACGCGAAGTTTTTCGTCGAATTCCTTAACCTTAAAATCAACAAAAGCACCGGTGGATTTACCAATCCAGTTTATCTGCTGTTGCTTAATGTTTTCGGGGTATTCAACCTTTTCAAGACCCTCTAAAAGTTTATCGGCATACTCGGTAATTCTAAGATACCAAACGTCCTTAGACTTTTGGATAATATCGCTATGGCAAATATCACATTTACCGCCTTGAGAATCCTCATTTGAAAGAACAACCTTACAACTGGGGCAATAGTTAACCAAAGCCTGGTCACGGAAAACAAGACCATGCTCAAAAAGTTTCAAGAAAATCCATTGGGTCCATTTATAATATTTTTCTTCGGTAGTATCAATGGTTTTAGTCCAATCGAACGAGAAACCAACACGCTTTAACTGTGAAGTGAACTTTTCGATATTACGGTCGGTCAATATTCTCGGATGGGTATTGAACTTAATCGCAGAGTTCTCGGTAGGCAAGCCGTAAGCATCAAAACCTATTGGGAACAAAACATTATAGCCCTGCATTCTTCTCTTGCGGGATACAACTTCAAGGCCTGAATATGCCTTAATATGTCCAACGTGCATGCCCGAGCCGGATGGATAAGGAAATTCAACAAGTCCATAAAACTTGGGCTTAGTCATATCCTCTGAACAAACGAAAGCATTACTTTCGTCCCAAACTTTTTGCCATTTTTCTTCGATAGATTTAAAATCGTACTTCATTTTTATGCCTCCAACTCGTTATCGAGAATCTGTGTTAAATCAATATTTTCGCCGTCATTCCACAAATGGTCAAGTGAGAAATAATCCCTCGAAACCTTGCCAAATACGTGTATTACAACAGTACCGTAATCAAGTAAAAGCCAATCAGAAGAACGTCCCTCTATATGATTGGGAGTAACGCCTGCTTCCTTTAATTTTTCTTCAACCGCATCGGCAAGTGCCTTTACATGAGAATTAGACGTCGCTGTGCAAATCACAAAATAATCAGCAATGTCCGAAACATCCTCAATTTTTATAGCACAAAGTTCCATCGCTTTTTTGTCATTTAAAGCATTAGCGGCAATTTTCATTAATTCAAACGATTCCATCAATTTCCCTCTTTTTTAAATATCATTATTATATTTTACGGCGTACTCATTATAAGCATCTAAAGTATCGGGATGTAGTGGCTTTCCCTTACTCGACATATTATTGACAGTAAATTTAAGCACGGCGAATATTGCTTTATCAATATCATTTTCGGCCAATTTTCTAATATCATCAACGTCTATATATTCTCGGTCGGCCGATGTTAAATCAGCAAGATATACAATTTTTTGCGATAACGTCATACCTGCTTTGCCGGTTGTATGATACCTTATTGCTGATATTATTTCCTCGTCGGTTATCTTTAACTCCTTTTGAACATACAAAGCGCCCGACATTGCATGCCAAATTTGCGGTGAGGCTTTTTCAACAGCAGTTAGCATTATACCAAACTCATTAAATAATTGCAACTGTTCATTATCGCTTGTGTTTTTAGTGATATCATGAAGCAATCCCGCTAAATACATTTTATCGGGATCAGCGCCTAAATCTTCGGCTAATCTTTTTGCCTCTAAGGCGACACACAGCGAATGATAGTAGCGTTTTTCATTTAATTTTGATTGTAATAAATCTTTATACTTTTCAATCATCTTTTTTCACTTTTTATATAAACCGTTTTTGTTTATATACTCTAAAATATTTTTAGGTATTAAGTTTTCGGCACTTTTTTCGTTTGAAATAGCGTCTCTAACCTCGGTAGAAGAAACATTAGGAAAATCTATCTCCAACACATTAAAAATGCCACCCATGTCACGCAAATTTTCGATACATTCATCAAATTCTGAATTATCAACACCCTTACGACGCACTGCATAAAACTCGGCAATCTTAAGCAACTCTTTATAGTTAAACCACGAAGTAAAGGTAGTAACCATATCTCCGCCAATAAGCATTGCTATTTTGCCGTACTTATTTTTAAGTTCAGTCAAAGTGTAAAAGCTATAACTTTTACCCTCGCGTTTAAACTCAATATCAGAAACAATCGCCTTTTCGATACCTTCACAAAGCAAATTACACATATCAAGCCTTTGTTCACAATTTGCAAACATACCGGGAATTTCTTTATGAGGCGGGATATTGGTAGGTGCTACCAAAACTCGTTCAACTTTTGTTTCTTTTGCTATTGTTTCAAGCATTTTGCGGTGAGCAATATGCGGCGGATTAAAAGTACCGCCAAAAAACACAGTAACACCCATATTATTTACAAAGAACAATCTGTTTGTTTTCACGTGATTGCTTATAAAGAATGAACTTCGAGCCTATAACCTGAACAACATCACTGTCTGTTCTTTCGGCCACCAAATCAGCACATTCTCTAACCTTTATAGGTGAAGTCTCAAGAACTGTAAGTTTAATAAGTTCTCTTGCTTCCAAAGCCTCATTAACATGCTTTATAAGTTGCTCTCCAACTCCGCCTTTACCGATTTGGAATATAGCATCAAAACTGTTAGCCATACCGCGAAGCTGCGCTCTTTGTCTTGAATTGAGCATAATTTAAAATCTCCTGTCAGATGTATTTCTTAATTTCATCGGAAAACTTAATAGCCGCATTAGCGCGGTGGCTGATTTTATTCTTTTCTTCGGCTGAAAGTTCTCCAAAACAGCCAAATTTTGTGTGGAACAACGGGTCATAACCAAAGCCACCATTGCCTTTAGGTTCACGAAGTATTTTACCCTCGCAGTAACCTTCTACTGTAAATTCTCTGCCATCGGGGAAAACACACGCAATGCAACTAACAAACCTTGCGGTACGTTTTTCGTCGGGTACATCTTGTAAATTTTTAAGCAACAATGCATTGTTATCGTCGTCGTTACCTGTTCCTGCATACCTTGCCGAATAAATACCCGGTTCGCCGTTTAAAGCATCAACCATTAACCCTGAATCATCTGCCACTGCAGGAAGACCTGTATTCTCACAAGCCGATTTTGCTTTAATAAGTGCATTTTCTCTAAAAGTCAGCCCATTTTCTTCAGGTTCGGGAATTCCACCCTCAATCTCGGCAGGTGAAATTACGTCAAAACCTAAAGGTTTTAATATATCTCGGAGTTCTTTAAGTTTTTTCTTATTATGACTTGCTACTATAAACTTATCCATTTTGTTCACTCTTTTCAAACATACCTTGCGAAAAAGCAACAGGGTCAAACGGTTGCAAATCATCAATCTGCTCACCAACACCAATGTATTTTACAGGAATGCCCAATTCATCGGTAATAGCAAGTACAACACCGCCACGAGCAGTGCCGTCAAGTTTAGTTAAAACAATACCCGTAATATCGGCAACCGACTTAAAATCTCTTGCTTGATTTACTGCATTTTGTCCGGTTGTAGCATCTAAGACTAACAACGTTTCAACACTTGCGTCAGGCAATTCACGTTTTATAATGCGATACATTTTGGCAAGTTCATTCATAAGGTTAGTTTTGTTGTGAAGTCGACCGGCTGTATCGCAGATTATAACATCGGCACCTCTTGATTTTGCAGCAGCTATTGTATCAAACACAACCGAAGCGGGGTCGGCACCCTCAACACTTTTTACAATATCTACCCCTGCTCTATCCGCCCAAACTTCAAGTTGTTCAATAGCAGCGGCACGGAAGGTATCAGCCGCACCTAAAATAACGCTTTTACCAGTTGACTTGATTTGCGATGCAAGTTTTCCGATAGTGGTTGTCTTACCCACTCCGTTTACACCTATAACAAAAACAAACGAAGGTTTTGTAGACAAATCAAGTCCTTTAGTATCTTTTAGCATATCAGCAACAGTTTCTGCCAACATTGACTTAATTATTTCGGGGTCACTTATCTTTTCTTCTTTTACACGCTGACGCAAAATATCGCATATTTTCGCCGATGTAACAGTTCCGATATCGCTCATTATAAGAATCTCTTCAAGTTCTTCAAAAAGGTCCTCGTCAATACGTGTAAACGAAGAAAGCATAGAATTGACAGCATTCGAAATTGAACTGCGTGTCTTTTTAAGTCCTTCACTTATTTTGCTGAAAAATCCCATAAAATTATCACCGTTTAATTATTTGTTTTCGTTAATGTGAAGTGTTTTGATAAGTTCATCAACATCAAGTTGCAACAACTTGGTTACACCCTTTTCTTGCATGGTAACACCATAAAGCATATCTGCAGCGTCCATAGTGCCTCTTCGATGGGTTACGCATATAAACTGTGTGCCAAACTGCGACTTTGTCATATAATTGGCAAAACGCTCAACGTTGATATCGTCAAGAGCCGTATCAACCTCGTCAAGGAAACAGAACGGAGGTGCGTTTACCATCATAATAGCAAAATAGATTGATATGGCTACGAGTGCCTTTTCACCGCCCGAAAGACCATCAAGACTGGGAACATTTTTACCGGGAAGTTTTGCCACGATATCAATACCGCTTTCAAGAATGTTGTCGGGGTCGGTCATAACAAGTTCGGCATGACCGCCGCCAAAAAGTTCGGTAAACACTTTGGTAAAGTTGGCACCGATTTTTGTAAATCCTTCACTGAATTTTTCCTTCATTTGCGAAGTCAATTCATCAATCAATTTGTTAAGTTCTTTACGTGAATTTTCAAGATCATCCATCTGTGCCTTCATAAAGACATAACGCTCGTGGACCTCTTTATATTCCTCAATTGCCGAAACGTTAACCGAACCGAGAGCCTTGATTTTTCCTTTAATTTCTCCCAAGGTGCGCTTGGCTTCTCCTACATTTTCAACCGGTTTTGCAATTTGTTCAGCCTCAGTACGCGTAAGTTCATACTCATCGAACAGTCGCCTTACAATATCGTCAAACTCACGCAACATGTTTTCACGACGTTCTTCAAGACGAGCAACCTCTCCACCGAGTTTTTCACGTTGGGCTGTCATGTCGCGTTCTTTCTGACGAAGTTGCTGACCTTCACGGTCGGCATTATCGCGCTCATTAATAAGTGCCTCGACCGATGCATTAGCGTTTTCTATCTGTGCCTTACGTTCCTCAACCTGCAATAACAAAGAGTCAATTAACTCGTTTTCTTTTTCGGTCGAACTTTGAGCTTCCGCAATACGTTGCGATAAAGCCTCTCCTCTATCACCGCTTTGAGAAATAGCATCATTAAGTAACGTTATAGAATTAAGTGTGGCTTCTATATCCTTCTCGGTCTCCATGATTTTTATGCGAAGTTCGGTAATTCCTGCCGACAATTCTTCTCGGCGGTCAGTAACCGAATCGCGACCACCCGAAAGACCGTCAATCTCGGTCTGTGAAGCATTTTTAAGTGCCTCAATCTCGGCAATTTTAAGCGAAGATTCAGCAACAGCCTTATCAAGTTCCTTGCTTCTCTCATTAAGCAAGAATTTTTCACCGCTTAAGGCTTCTATTGATTTATTAGCATTATCAAGCAGTTCGGTAACACGGCGAATCTCACCCGAAATACGGATTTTATCCTCTTGTGCCGTTGTGAGTTCAGACTTTGCTGCCGTCATTTCTGCCTCTAACGATGCCAATTCGCGCGATGCAGAATTATACAAATCAGTAAGCGTTGCATTCTTCTCAGCAAGTTTAATAATTTCCTTATTAAGGTCTTTAATTTCGCCCGTCCTACTTAAAATACCTGTGTTTTTAGTAAGCGAACCACCGGTTAATGAACCGCCGGCGTTAACAACCTGGCCGTCAAGAGTAACGATTTTAAATCTGTATCCGTGCTTCTTAGCAATATTAACAGCTGAGTTTATATCCTCTGCAACCACTGTTTTACCGAGCAACGAGCCAATAACATCACGATATTTCACATCAGTCTCTACAAGTTCACTCGCAACACCAACATAGCCAAAAGCATTTTCCATGCCTTTTTCATCGAGTTGACGTGCCTTAATAGTTGAAACAGGTAAAAACGTGGCACGGCCTTTATTTTGCGATTTCAAAAACTCAATACCGCGTTTAGCGTCACTTTCGGTTTCAAC
>JAZQDU010000018.1:0-151028 GCA_045546915.1 Acutalibacteraceae bacterium
TTAAAAAAATATGAAATAAATGATTGTTTTCTGTTTTTCATTGACTATCAATTATTTTATCATTGAATTACTATGTCTATATATTTGTGTATTAATTTTGTAATCTGTTAGGTTTTTATTGAACTACAAATTTAGCAACTCATATTTATTAATTAAATTATTTTCTTTAATATTTTAATTTTTAGAATTTAAAATCTATAATGTTATATTTTTGTGTAAAATAATGAAAAACGCATCCTTTCAGTTTTTTTGCTGTTAGGTGTTGTATCAAACGCTTTAACGCTATCGGATGACAAGATTTATTAATAAGCAATAATACGCCTAAATCAAATTCATTTGTTTTAGTAATTAGTATTGAATTTATTTAAAAATCCATAGCAATTGTTGGTATATAATTTTTTATCTTAATCCCTACATTAATTATTAAGTTTTAAGTATTAAGTATTTATCACCTATTTGTTAAAATTTTAACAAATTACGTTTCGCAATTATTATACAAAACGGTGTAGAAAATGTTGTATTTACATCTCAATTAATGTATAATACATTTTAAAGAGGTGACAAAACTTATGAAACGTGAAATACTAAATTCAGTATGTCCCCTATTGCGTGATTATTTGGCTTATTGCGAGACAATTAAAGGCAAATCCACCCAAACAGTTGAACAGTACTGTCTTGATATTACCCTATTCTTCAAGTATTTAAAGCAGGAACGTAAAATAGTTTCTCTGAGTATACCTTTTAATGAAATAAAAACTGATGATATAGATATTGATTTACTGAAAACTGTTACAATATCTGACCTTTATGGTTTTATTGTTTATTGTAAATCAGAACGTGGTAATAATGCTGCTTCTCGTTCACGTAAGGTATCGTCATTGAGAATGTTTTTTAAATATCTTACAAATAATTTACATTTGCTTAGTGTTAATCCTGCCGCAGAACTTGAGACGCCAAAACAAAGAAAATCCCTTCCGGTACACCTAACTTTAGAGCAAAGTATTGAACTTCTTCGTTCGGTTGACGGACCTAATAAAGAGCGTGATTACTGCATTTTAACCCTTTTTCTTAACTGCGGAATGCGACTTGCCGAACTTTGTTCATTAAATTATACCGATATTAAGCCTGACGGCTCGATGAAAATTCTCGGTAAAGGCAATAAAGAAAGAATGGTATATCTAAACGATGCTTGCATTGAGGCAATTGCTCAGTATATGAAGGTAAGACCAAACGACCGAATTGTTGCAAACGATAAAAATGCCCTCTTTGTAAGCAATCGTGGACAAAGAATAAGCAATAAAACAGTTCAGCATATAGTTAAAACATTTCTCGAAAAAGCAGGTTTGGGCGGTCAAGGATATTCTACTCACAAACTTCGTCATACAGCCGCGACATTAATGTATCAGCAAGGCGGCGTTGATATCCGCATTTTAAAGGATATTTTAGGCCATGCAAACCTCGGTACAACGCAGATATACACACACGTTTCTAATTCTCAGGTTGAGGATGCTTTTAAATCAAATCCATTGGCTAATATTAAACCAAAGTAAAAGTCCGTAAGGTTTTCTTACGGACTTTTTAACATTATTATTTATTTTGTATATGATGTATAAGAAACAATAAGAGGAATGATATATGCCTTTTAACGCGAGAGAATTATTAGCAAGAATTATTCAATGTGAAGCCGGCGGTGAGGGCGAAATTGGTATGGCTGCAGTTGCAACCGTTGTTATGAACCGTGTGCATGTTGCAGGCGGTGAATATTTTAGAACCGGCGGTGGAGATATAAGAAATGTTATTTTCCAACCGTATCAATTCGACTGCGCAAGAACCGAAATCGGCGGACAGTATAATGCTCAGAATATTTACAATATGAATCCACAACAGATACATTTCGATATTGCCGACTGGGCACTTGAGGGTAACCAACTTGGTGCTGTCGGCGATTGTTTGTGGTATTTTAATCCGTTTTCAGAAAACTGTGAACAGTTTTTTCCAAGAAACGGTTCGGGTGTGTTCCACACAAGAATAAACCTACATTGTTTCTATCGACCAACATCACAGTACTGGCAAACCTAAAACAAAAAGGAGTAGTTTTATGAATTCGTCATGTAATAAAGGAATGAATTATAACGAAGGAACTGTATATAATCCTGCGTGGAATAACGGAAACAACAATGCAAGACAAATGATTTATGATGCAAACCGTTTAGGAGAACAAAGAATAAGAGATATGCAAATGCAGTCAACAAATATGCAGAATATGAACAATATGAGTAATATGAACGGTCAAAGTAACGGTATGATGTCCACATGGGGCAACAACGGTATGCAAGGTTGGTCAAATAACAGTATTTCTACCACACCTGAATCGTTAACCAACCCTGACTTTATGCCGGCATATCTTAGAAAGCAAATTGGTAAATGGGTACGTGTTGACTTTCTTATAGGCGGAGGAATTGAACAACGGGTTGGTATTTTAGAGGAGGTTGGCGCAAGTTATATTATCTTAAACGTAATTGAGCCCGCTACCCTACTTGTTTGCGACCTGTTCTCAATAAAATTTGTTACTGTTGTTCTTGACGACGACTTTACAAAGTTAACATTATAAAAAAAAGCCTCCGGAAATTTACCGGAGGCTTAATTTTTAATCATCAATTGATTTATCGGTTGCTTTATTGTAAATTTCAATAACTGCGTTTGTAGGTGCTTTAGTACATAGTGTAGCAATAATTGATACGATAGCACCCATTATAAATCCCGGAACTATTTCATAAACACCGGTATTCATTATAACAGGTGTTCCAACAGTACCGGTAAACAACACTAACCAAGCAATGTCACAAACAGCACCGGCAATTATACCTGAAACAGCACCTATGTAATTAAAACGCTTCCAGAAAAGTGAGAGAATAACAACAGGTCCAAATGCAGAGCCAAACAGACCCCATGCATTTTCAACCATTGCCATAATATTTGAAGCCCAAGATGCACTTGATTTAAGTCCCGAAAGTGAAATAATAAGACCTACAACAGTTACAATTAAAACAACAATTCTACCAACCCAAAGAACTTCTATTTCGCTGGCTTTATTCTTTCTTATTATGGGTTTATAAATATCACTTGTGAATGCAGAAGATGCAACTAACAACTGTGAATCAGCGGTTGACATTGAAGCTGCAATAATTGCAGAGAGAATGATACCGGCAAAAAAACCTGGGAAAATATCGTTTACTATTTTAATAAAAATATTTTGTTGATTTCCGTAAGGTATAAGTGCTTGTGCCAATGAGGTGCCATCGGTTAACAAAAATGTTCTAGCCAAGTACGCAATTATAACAGCAGCACCAAGAGTAATAATTACCCAAATAATTGCAACAGTTGATGATTTTTTTACCATTGAAGGTTTTTTGATAGACATAAAACGTACAAGGATATGAGGCATACCAAAGTACCCTAAGCCCCAACCTAAACCTGAAATAATATCTTGCCAACTTGCTGTAAAGGGATTAGAATTAAAGGCTGTAACTCCTTCTGCAAATGCGCCAGTAAACGATGCGTCAAAATCCCCGACCGCATACATAACTATAGGAACAGCAAGCAATGCAATAAGCATTAATAAGCCTTGGAAAAAATCAGTCCAACAAACTGCCTTATATCCTCCCATAAATGTATAAATGAGAATAATTAAAGCAAAAATTATCATAGCCAGTTCTTTATGACCGTTAAACCAAGGAATAACTGTGCAGAAAACAGCAGTACCGGCATTAAAAGCCGATGCAACATATACGGTAAATGCTACAAGGAAAATAATTGCACAGACAACTTTAAGTAATGGGCTTTGCGAAGCAAATCTGTTAGTTAAATACTGTGGTAAAGTAATTGAATCGTTAGAAGCTTTAGAAAAGCGACGTAATCTTTTAGCAACTATAATCCAGTTAGCAATCGTTCCAAGTGCAAGGCCGATACCAATCCAAACCTTTCCCATACCAAATGCTAAAATACTTCCCGGGAAACCCATAAGTAACCAACCGCTCATATCAGAAGCCTGGGCACTCATTGCAGTAACCCATGGTCCCATAGAACGACCACCTAAAAAGTAGTCCTTATCGCCATTATTATTAGATTTAAGGAAAAAGAAAATTCCAATTCCAAGCATAGTAACGAAATAAAGGACAAAAGCCAATATTTGAGACATGAAACTATCCCCTTTCAAAAATATAGTAAATAATACCACACTTTTAATAATAACGCAACATAATTTGATATTATTTTTATTTTCATTACTTGTAAACTAAAGATATAAGTGTTATAATACTAAAAAATAAATTTTGAGGTAAGAATAATGACAAAAATTGATATTTTTTCAGGTTTTTTAGGCGCAGGTAAGACAACACTTATTAAAAAACTTATAAGTGAAGCCTATAAAGGAGAAAAACTTGTACTTATAGAGAATGAGTTTGGTGAAATTGGTATTGACGGAGGTTTCTTAAAAGAAGCCGGCATTGAAATTACCGAAATGAACTCCGGTTGTATTTGTTGCAGTCTTGTTGGTGATTTTGGCGAGGCACTTAAAAAGGTGTTAGACCAATATAACCCTGACCGTATTTTGATTGAGCCTTCGGGTGTTGGTAAACTCAGCGATGTTATTAAGGCTGTAAAAAACATCGATGCTCATGATATTTTGCTTAACGGTTTTACTACAGTGGTTGATGCCGGCAAGTGCAAAATGTATATGAAAAATTTTGGCGAATTTTTCAATGACCAGATTGAGCATGCCGGTTCCATTGTTCTCAGCCATACCGATAATATTTCTGACGAAAAACTTAATATCGCTATTCTTTTGATTCGTGAGCATAACAGCGATGCAAATCTAATCACTACTCCTTGGTCGCAAATTGACGGAACAACTATTCTTCAAGCAATAGAAAACCGAAATATACTTAAATTAGAACTTGACAAACTTGCTGAAGAAACTGAACATCACCATCACCATCACCATCATCATGATGAAAACTGTGATTGCCATGAGCATCACCACCATCATGAAGACGAACATTGTGATTGTCACGAACACCACGAACATCATCACGAGCATGATGAGAACTGCCATTGTCACGAGCACCACGAACATCACCATCATCATGCAGATGAAGTATTTACAAGCATTGGTCGTGAGACTGCTAAAAAATTCACTGTCGATACCATTACTAACGCTCTTAACGCTCTGTGTAATGAGGAAAAATACGGTTTAGTATTAAGGGCAAAAGGTATTGTTGCAGGTGTTGACGGGAAATGGATTCACTTTGATTATGTTCCCGGTGAGCCGGATGTAAGAACCGGAGGAGCTGAGACTATCGGACGAATGTGTGTTATTGGTTCAAACATAAACGAAGAAGCACTTATTGAACTATTTGGTCTGTGAGGTAAGTAAACATGGAGATTCCGGTTTATTTGTTTACCGGCTTTTTAGAGTCGGGAAAAACTAAATTTATTCAGGAAACGCTTGAGGACGAACGTTTTAATAGCGGAGAATACACCTTGCTTGTTATTTGTGAAGAAGGTGAGGAAGAGTACGAACCTTCTCTTTTTAGCGGTAAAAATGTCTTTTTAAAAACTGTTGATGATGAAGAACAACTGTCTTCAGACCTACTTGCCGGTTGGCTTAAGGAAACGGGCAGTGAACGCGTTATTATTGAATATAACGGTATGTGGAATTTGCAAACACTTTACGATGCACTGCCTAAAAAGTGGACAATTTATCAAGAAATGATGTTTGCCGATTCTAACACTTTTGTAAATTTTAACGCTAACATGAGAAGTCTTGTTGTTGATAAACTAAAATCGGCAGAACTTGTGATTTTTAACCGTTTTTCGGATAATGTTGATAAGATGTCTCTTCATAAAATTGTTAGGGGAATTCAAAGAAATAATATAATAATATATGAGTATCTTGACGGAAGTACTGAGCAAGATACGATTGAAGACCCCCTACCCTTTGATATTAATTCTGATGTTATTGAAATAGCAGACACTGATTATGCTCTTTTTTATCGGGACCTTATGGAAGAAACCGAAAAGTATAACGGTAAAATTGTAAAATTTAAAGGTCTGTCGGCTAAAGATAAAAAAATGGAACCTAACGAATTTGTCACCGGCCGTCATGTGATGACCTGCTGTGCTGACGACATTCAATATGCAGGTTTGATGTGCAAATGTTCGTCCAACTGTATTGTAAAAACCGGTGATTGGCTTAATATAACTGCAGAAATTGTAATTGAATATAATAAAGCCTATCGCTCTAAAGGTCCTGTTTTAAAGGTTAGCGAATATTCATTAACAAGCGAGCCCCAAGAAAAGATTGTTACATTTTAAAAAAAGCCGCATCTTAATGATGCGGCTAAAATTAATTTAACTTTGTTAATTTGTACGGGTCTATTCCGATTTTTGTTAGCATATTGCTGAACAAATGCACAGGAAACCCTACTACGTTGAAATAACAACCGTTTATTCCTTCTATCAGCAGTGATGCAATGCCTTGAATTGCGTAACTTCCTGCCTTGTCAAAACATTCATTAGTGGATATATATTTATCTATGATTTCATCATTTAATGTTGAAAATTTAACCTTGGTTACCTCATGGTCGGTTAAAACGATATCTTTATACATCAAAGTGACACCGCTTATAACTTCATGAGTTTTGCCTGAAAGCAATTTTAACATTCTTTTAGCATCCAAAACATCCTTAGGTTTACCTAAAATGTTACCGTCTAACGCCACAACAGTATCTGCCGAAATAATCAGTGTATTGTCATCATCTATATCTTGGAAAACCGCTTTGCCTTTTATAAAAGACAAGTATTCGACCAATTTATTTGGGTCGGTTATATCACTGTTTTCGTCGGTGTCTTTAGTTATAACCTCAAAATCAATGCCGAGGTTTGTAAGTATTTCTTTTCTTCTTGGCGATTTACTTGCCAATATTATTCTCATCAAAATCACATCCCTTTAAAATATATCAAAATGAGCATTCGGTGTCAACCGATTTAAGGAGTTTTAAAATGATAAAAGCAGTTGTATTTGACCTTGACCATACCCTGTTTGACCGATATGAAACATTAAAAAAAGTTGCACCTTATTTAAAGGAAAATTTTAAAATAAATAGCAATTATAATGACCAACAGGTTGCAAAAATAATGATTGATACTGACAAAAATTTTGTGCATATGGGTTGGCAGAGGTTGCAGGAAGAAATTGCTAAAACAGATTTGTTTAATCAAAGCCTTAGTGAAAACGAATATCACTCGTTTGTTATGAGCAAGTTTATGACAATTGCGGTGCCTTATTCATTTACTATACCAATGCTTGAAAGTTTAAAATATAAAAAATACAAATTAGCACTTATAACCAACGGTATACCTAAATTGCAACACAGTAAAATAGATATGTTGAATTTGAGAAAATATTTTGATTATATTTATATCGGCGGTGAACACCCATTGCAAAAACCAAATATAGAACCTTTTTTAGAAACAGCACAAAAACTTAATTTAAACCCTTGCGAATGTGCTTATGTTGGTGATAATCCTCTAAATGATGTTGATGCTTCTCGAAAAGCGGGATATCTGCCAATACACGTACAAACAACCGGAAACTGGGTATTGCCTCTGATTGAAAAACCGTTGTATTCGGTTAAGACCGTTGCAGAAATTTCTGAATTGATTGAAAAAATCAACCGAGAGATGTAAACTCTTGGTTGATTTTTTAGTATTATTTATCTTTTCTTTGCAATTTTCTTTTGCTGCCGTCAGGGTTTTGAATAACAGTATTGTCAAGAATACCGACAAGCGATGCCTTGTACGAATCAATAAATTCGCGTCTTAAAACTTCCCTCTCCTTTTTTTCGTAGGGAGTTAATTCTCTTTCTCTTGAAATTTTAGTAAGTTCATTAATTCTGTCTATTTTCTTTTGTTCCATTATAATCACCTTAGATACTATAACACATTTCTTTTGTTTTGTGAAGTATAAATTAATTGAATTATTAAAATAAAAGATGTATAATATTTTAGATTAAAACTAAGGCAGGAAATTTATGAAAAAATTAATTCCTTTTTTAACTGAATATCGTATTCGTGCAATTT
The DNA here is from genome assembly GCA_045546915.1 of Acutalibacteraceae bacterium. Classification (GTDB taxonomy): domain Bacteria; phylum Bacillota; class Clostridia; order Oscillospirales; family Acutalibacteraceae; genus UMGS172. Next base: position 8,143 of record JAZQDU010000018.1, read on the forward strand.
TAGCACCTTTATTTAAATTAACCGAAGCCATATTTGAACTTTTGGTTCCGCTTGTTGTTGCAAAAATTATTGATTATGGTATTGCTACGGGTGATGTGAAATATATTATTAGCCGTGGACTATTAATGGTTGCACTTGGTGTTATTGGTTTTATATGTGCTCTTGTTGCACAATATTTTTCTGCTATTACTGCCGTCGGATTTGCTGCAAACGTCAGAAGTGCTTTGTTTAAAAAAATTATGTCGTTTTCATTTACTGAGATTGACAACATTGGTACATCATCGTTAATTACACGATTAACCGGCGATGTCAATCAACTGCAGACAGGCGTAAATATCGCTTTAAGGCTTTTATTACGCTCTCCGTTTATCGTTTTTGGCGCTATGATAATGGCATTTACTGTTGACTATAAATCGGCGCTTATATTTGTTGCAACCATTCCCCTACTTACACTTATAGTGGTTGTAATTATGGCAATAACCGTACCCCTTTATAAAAAGACTCAGTCAAGGTTAGATAAGGTTTTACTAAAGACAAGAGAAAATATACACGGTGCAAAGGTTTTACGTGCCTTTTGCAAAGAAAATGACGAAATTATAGAGTTTGACGAGCAAAATACAGCGTTGCTTAAAATGCAAAAGTATGTCGGCAAAATATCGTCTCTTATGAATCCTTTAACCTATGTTGTCATTAATATTGCCGTTATTTTTATTGTTTCATTTGGTTCAAAACAAGTTTATATTGGCGATTTAACTCAAGGTCAGGTTGTAGCACTTTATAATTACATGTCCCAGATTTTAGTTGAACTTATTAAACTTGCAAATATGATAATTACTCTTAATAAAACATTGGCAAGTGCTTCAAGAATTGAATCTGTTTTATCGGTTGAATCAACAAAAGATGAACCGAAAACTTTAAAATCTGATAGTTTTATTGAGTTTAAAAATGTCTATTTCAAATATTCTAAGTCAAATGAATATTCACTTGAAAACATTAATTTTTCGGTGCAAAAAGGTGAAACTGTAGGTATTATTGGACCTACCGGTTCCGGCAAAAGTACCCTTGTTAATCTGATACCTAATTTTTATAGCGCTACTGACGGCAGCGTTATGATTGACGGTGTTGATGTTAAAGCAACATTAAAGTCAGAGTTAATGAAAAAAATCGGTGTAGTTTTGCAAAAAAGCGTTTTATTTAAAGGAACAATCAGGGATAACTTATTGCTCGGCGGTAAAAAAGCTGATGATAACGAGTTGATGGTTGCTGTTGATAATGCAGTTGCTACTGAAATAATAGCGAAAAAAGGCGGTTTGGACGCTTTTGTTGAGCAAGGCGGTAAAAACTTTTCCGGTGGACAAAAACAACGACTCTGTATTGCACGTGCCTTGGTTGGAAATCCTCAGATAATCATTCTCGACGACAGTGCGTCAGCACTTGATTTTGCGTCTGAAGCAAAATTACGTAAAAATATTTCTAAACTTCCCTTTAAGCCAACAGTATTCATCGTTTCTCAGCGTGTTTCATCGGTTATGAATGCTGATAAAATAATCGTTTTAGACGATGGTCAGATTGTAGGAATTGGAAAGCACAGTCAATTAATTAAAAACTGCGATGTTTATAAAGAGATTTGTGTTTCGCAACTTGGAGAGGAGGAATAGTTTTGAAGAATAAAACAACATTTTACAATATTTTAAAACTTTTAAAACCTTACTCTGTTTCGGTTGTAATGTCGCTATTATTATCGATTATCAGTGTCGCATTATCACTTATATTGCCGATTTTAATAGGTAACGCCATTGACCTGATTATTGGTACTAACAATGTTTATTTTGAGGAAATCGGCAACATATTGCTAATTGCGTTGTTTTTAATTTTTGCTAACGCGGGTATTCAGTGGTTTATAAGCGTTATTAACAATAAAATAACGTACAATTGTGTTCATAATTTGCGTAAAAAATCATTCGATAAAATACAGTCCCTCCCCTTTTCATATCTTGATAAACATCCTGCGGGAGATACCGTTAGTCGAATTGTAAATGATGCCGATACGTTTGCCGAAGGACTGCTTTTGGGTTTTTCGCAACTTTTCCAAGGTGTGCTCACTCTTTTAGGTACATTGATTTTAATGATATCAATAAATTTAGAAATCGCTATTGTTGTTGTTTTGTTGACACCTGTATCTTTGCTTGTGGCAAGATTTATTGCTATGAGAACACACAATATGTTTAGATTGCAAGCCGAGACTAAGGGCGAGCAAACGGCATATATTGACGAAATCATCGGAAACCAAAAGGTTATAAAAGCGTTTTCTCATGAAAGCTTAGCCGAGACAAAATTTGACGAAATCAATAAAAAGTTAAGTGAGTATTCATTTAAAGCAACATTTTATTCTTCAATGGTTAATCCATCTACGAGATGTATAAATGCGGTTATTTACGCTGTTGTTTGTCTAATAGGTGCAATTGCGGTGATAAATAATCCTCTGTTTACAGTAGGTGCTTTAACCTGTCTTCTTAGTTATGCAGGTCAGTTTGCTAAGCCCTTTAATGAAATTTCGGGTGTTATTACTGAACTTCAAAATGCATTTACCTGCGCTGAGCGTTGTTTTAATTTAATTAATGAAAAATCTGAAGTTTCAGACAAAGGTAACGCTGTTATCGGTAAAGCAAACGGTGAATTTGAAATAAAAAATGTTGATTTTTCATATACCGATGATAAACCCTTAATTCAGGATTTGAATCTTTTTGTTAAACGTGGTCAACGTATTGCTATTGTTGGACCATCCGGTGCCGGCAAGACTACAATGATTAATCTTTTAATGAGATTTTATGATGTTACCGAAGGTGCTATATTTATTGATGGTAACGATATTTCTAAAATTACAAGACGTTCGTTACGCTCTAATTACGGTATGGTTTTGCAAGAAACCTGGTTAAAAAGCGGTACAATTAAAGATAATATTAGAATGGGCATAACCGATGCTTCTGACGATGATATTATAAATGCCGCTAAAGCCACACACGCACACAGTTTTATAAAACGTATGCCAAACGGATACGATACTGAAATAACGGAAGACGGCGGCAATCTTTCTGAAGGTCAAAAACAGTTACTTTGTATCACACGTGTTATGCTTGCAAAGCCCCCTGTTTTAATATTGGATGAAGCGACTTCCTCTATTGACGTTAGAACCGAGCAATATGTAAGACGTGCTTTTGATAAACTTATGGAAGGCAGAACGAGTTTTATAGTCGCACACAGACTGTCTACTATTAAGGATGCTGACATTATTCTTGTTATGAAAGACGGCAATATAATTGAACAAGGAAACCATGAAACATTATTAAATAAAAAGGGATTTTATTTTGAACTTTATAATAGCCAATTTGCATAATAAAAATACCTCCCGACAAGTGTTGGGAGGTATTTTTTTATAAGTCTTCTAAAACTTTTAAAATGAATTTATAACATCTTTCAGCCGATGCTAAATCTAATCTTTCGTTTGATGTGTGAATGTCTAAGATGTTGGGACCGATAGATACACAGTCAAGACCCGGTAACTTATCAGACAAAATTCCGCACTCAAGACCGGCATGAATAACATCAACCTTAAGTTCGGTACCGAACATACCTTTATAAATATCACACATTTTATCTCTTAAAACAGAAGTTTTGCGGTATTCCCATGCTGGATATCGGTCGGAAAGTGTGATTGAAACTCCAAACTTCTCACACAAATTGCAAATTGTTTCGGATAATGCGTCTAAATCGCTGTTAACTGAACTTCTCAGTAACGATGTACCGTTAAATAAACCGTCGAAATAGTTACATACTCCTATATTCAAAGAAGTTTCAACTAAGCGATGGTCGTTGGATGTGTAACTAATAATTCCATCAGGTAATTTATTAATAAAGTTGATAAATTTTTTACTGTCATCGAGGCTTAATGCTTTAAAACAGTTTGTTTGGGTAAATTCAACTATAATTTTAGGATTATCATCATCGGATGATTTGTTTTTTGTCGTTTCATAAATAAAATTTTCTACTATTTGCGGTATATCATTAATAAAATCTTCGGCAACAGCCAGTGTAGCATATCCGCTAAACGGAATCGCGTTCATTTTACTTCCACTGTCAAATTCAACAATTTGAAATCCCTTTTCGCAAAGTATCGAACAAATATTTGATAATACTTTTACGGCATTAAGCCTTTTTTTATGGATGTCTGCACCCGAATGCCCGCCTGCAAGTCCGTTAATAGAAAGTTTTACTGTTTTACTATTACAAGGTACCTGATTGTAATTTGCATTAAAACTTGCTGTAAGTCCTCCTGCACAACCGGAAAGCAAAATGCCTTCTTCTTCAGAATCAATGTTAATCATTAATCTGCCATCAAGTTTCGAACCGTCTAATGCATTTGCTCCGTAAAGACCGGTTTCTTCATCAGTAGTCAATAAAATTTCAAGCGGCGGATGTTTAATGTTTTTGTTAGCAATAATTGATAAGCAGTATGCAACTGCAATTGAGTCGTCGCCACCTAATGTTGTACCGTCAGCACGTAAAAACCCATTTTCGTATATCAATTTTAGGGGGTCGTTTTCAAAATTATGAGTGGAATCAACTGTCTTTTCGCATACCATGTCAGTATGACCTTGTAAAATTACAATCGGACGGTTTTCATACCCTTTTGATGCATTGCATTTGATTATAACGTTACCTATTTCATCAATTTCTGCAGTACATCTGTGGAATAATGCAAAATCTCTGCAAAATTCGGCAACTTTTTTTGTATTACCTGAACCATGCGGAATTGTGCAAATATGCTCAAATATTGAAAGATAATCAGTTTTTATATTTTTCATAAACTCTACCCCTAAATTAATTAAGAATATTTTACACTAAATATTTAAAATAATCAATAAATTTAAAAATGGTGTGATAATTCACACCATTTTTTATTAAAGAACTGATTTTAATGCATCAATTTTATCGGTAAGTTCCCATTTGACGTTCAAATCTTCACGACCTAAATGACCGTATGCAGATAAATTTGAATAAATAGGTTTTCTCATTTCAAAGTTATCAATAATTGCTGCAGGTCTAAGGTCAAACACCTTATTTACAGCAACCGACAATTTCTCATCACTCACCTTACCTGTACCAAAAGTATCAACCATAATTGATACCGGTTTTGCTACACCAATGGCGTATGCTAACTGAACCTCGCATTTATCTGCAAGACCTGCCGCAACAATGTTTTTAGCAACATAGCGAGCAGCATATGCGGCTGAACGGTCAACTTTTGTAGGGTCTTTACCACTAAAAGCACCGCCGCCGTGACGAGAATATCCGCCATATGTATCAACTATAATTTTTCTTCCTGTAAGACCGGTATCACCCTGAGGACCACCAATAACAAATCGTCCTGTGGGGTTAATGAAAATCTTGGTGTTTTGGTCAATAAACTCTGACGGAATAGTAGTTTTAATAACCTTTTCCAAAATATCTTTACGCAAAGTTTCAAGTTCAACATTATTACTGTGCTGACTAGAAACAACTATAGCCTCAACCCTTATAGGTTTATTATCTTCGTATTCAACCGTAACCTGTGTTTTTCCGTCAGGACAAAGATAACCTAAAGTACCGTCTTCCCTTACTTTTGTCAATTTTAGTGCTAATTTATGAGCAAGTGAAATCGGCAATGGCATCAGTTCTTTTGTTTCGTTACAAGCATAACCAAACATCATACCTTGGTCGCCGGCGCCGTTAAGGTTATATTTGTCCTCTTCGCCATCCTTTAATTCAAGAGAACGGTCAACACCCAAAGCAATATCAGCCGATTGTTCATCAAGTGCTATATTAACGGCACAGGTGTTACCGTCAAAACCTTGAGATGGATGATTATATCCGATATCACATACAGTTTTTCTGACAATTTTTGCAATATCAACCTTGGCGGTAGTCGTAATTTCGCCCATAACGGTTACAGAACCCGTTGTGCAAAAAGTTTCACAAGCAACCCTTGAGTTAGGGTCTTTTTCAATAATAGCGTCAAGAATTGCATCGGATACGCTATCGCAAACCTTGTCCGGATGGCCTTTAGTAACCGATTCAGAAGTAAAAAGATGTCTTGCCATATTTAATTTCCTTTCATTTATTAAAAATAAAAAACCGCAACATTGGAAGCGGTTTTCAGTAAACCTCATCTTCCGGTATAACCGTCTGGATTTAGCACCTTGAAAAATCAGGTTGCCGGGCTTCATAGGGCCAGTCCCTCAGCCACTCTTGATAAGGAAAATATTTAATTTTGTCGAACTTGCTCGACATCGATATTATAATAGCAAAAGTATTGTTTGTCAATAAAAATTTATACTTCCTTTTAAAATAAAAAGTATAACTAATATTGATAAAATAATAACTGCAACAGAGCAAACTGTTAAAATAATGGTTTTTGTATCAAAAATTTTATAGTCTGCATTACTTCTGTTTACAAGTTTTGCTTTTTTAAGACCGTGAGTGATAGGTTTATAGATTATCATGGTTACAGCGGCATTAATAAAGCATTTGCAAAGGTTAAACGGCAACAGCAATGTAGGAATTAATGCTGCTACGTCAGCACGCGATACACCCATATAAAAAGGAGTAACAAAGAGATTAGCAATAAGCATTACTGCTGTAACTGTAACGGCAGCCAAAACTGCACCGGCTACAGCACCGAAAAAGGTTCTTTTAAATTTATATACAGTACCGCATACAAGAGCAAAACATCCGCTTGATAAAAAATTCATAATAAGACCGTAAACTCCTGTATCGCTAACCGAAACAAACTCCATAAAAGCGACAAGACCGGATGATAAAACACCGTATATAGGACCGTAAAGAAAAGATATTATCGAAATAACGGCATCCTTAAAATCGAACGTTAAGAACGAAACTTTAAATTTAAGTAAAAAAACACACAAATATGCTAAAGCACAAAGCATAGCGGTAACCGATATTTTCTTGATATTAGTTTTGTTTTTATTCATAAAATCACCTAAAAATAAAGCCTCGCACAAAAAGTACGAGGCAAAATTACACACAAATCTTCTTCCATCCGGACTTTAACCGTCGGCTTTGGAATTTCACCAAATCAGCCAAAAAGGCTCGCGGGCTATACCGCCGGTGTGGAATTTCACCACGCCCCGAAGAACTTTTTTTAACATTATATTACTCAAATTTAAATTTGTCAATAGATAAAAAATGCACTGATTATAATGACCTGAAGTGTTATTATTAGCGGAATACCAATTGAAAATAAAGGTTTTCTTGTTTTGTGACGAAACTTCTGCATACCAAGATAAACCCCAATACTTCCGCCTAATATTGCAAACAACAAAATTGTAGCCTCAGGCACACGCAATTTGCCTTTTATTGCCCTATTTTTATCAAAACCGACAATTAAATATGAAATTAGCGAAATTAATATGACATATCCTGCTATATAAACCAAATTTTCGACCTCTTTTCCATTAATTAGTAGTTGTGTTTTCCAATTAATTATAATATAATTATTTCATAAAATCAATATTTTGACTTAGGAGTATTAAATGGGTAGATTTAAACAAAATATTTTCGTTATTATACCAATATTGCTTGCCTTATCAATAGTGCTTACAAGCGTATTTATAATAATCGAAAATAAGCGTGATAAAGATATTTCTGAAGTTAATAATAACGAAAGTTTTCCTGTTTCATCTGAACTTATTGAAAACGATGATTTTGTACCTCAGTTTGGAAGCTATGTTAAAAATGTTCCGAATAGTTTACGTGCAGCTAAAATTATACCCGGTGTTGATTTTTTGACCGATGAGAATGATTATAATGAAACAACTGCTAAATTAGATGAACTAATTAAAAATATTTCAGATTGCCGTTTTAACACCATTAATGTAGTTGCAAACACCGAAAATGTTTTGATTTTTGACTCGGGTGATGTTAGCAACCAAAACAAAAATATTCTTTCATATATTTATAAAACTGCTCACAGTCATAATCTTAGCGTAATGGTTACATTGGATTTAGGATTGTTAGCAAATGTGTCTATTATCGATGCTGAAGATCGAAAATATATTTCAAAATTGATTTCGTCAGACGGACTTACATCAAATGCTGATATTATTGTGTTTGATAATTACGGTGTTGAAACAGCCGATGAATCGATTACTAAACTTTCCGAAGCGATAAAAGATTTTTGTGTTTCGGTTGTCAGAAACGATTCAAGCATTTATCTTGGTGTTACCGCCGAAGACTTTTTTGAATTAGATACTTCAGATAGTAAAAATAAATCAAATTATACCTACTCAATCAAAGGTTCTGCAGATTTAAAGCATTGGACAAGCAGTAAATATATTGATTTTATTTATGTTTCACTTCCCTATTCGGTCGATGATAAGACCTTGAATTTTAAAAAAGGACTCGAACTTTGGGATAATGAATTTGCTGAATCTACCGACGTTTATTATGAGATTAACTACTCAAAATACGGTAGTGATAAAAATTGGAGCAAACCTGACGTTATTGTTGAGCAACTTATAACCATAAATAATAAACTTGGGCTAAACTTTGGTATTGATAGTTTTTATGCTTTTATTAACGATACCACCGAATCCAAACCCGCTGTATTAAAGTATTTGAAAGGTGAAATTCTAGGAAACTACATATTAAAGGACCTGTCTATCAGCGCACCGTCAAAACTTAAATTTACAACATATGAAAATCTTGTTGCAATTTTAGGTGCATCTGACCCTGAATTTAGTTTAACGCTCAACGGTGAAGATGTTGAAAGAAACGACCTTGGATATTTTTCTCTTGATTTAAATTTAGAGGTTGGACTTAATACATTTAAAATTTCTCATAAAGGTGTTACTAAAACCTTTAATATTACTTACAAAAAAGTTGTTATTAAAGAAATTTCGCCAAGTTCGGCTGTAAAACTTGACGGTAATTCTCAACTGGTTGTAAGCGTAGAAGCGTTGGCAGGAAGTAAAGTCACCGCAACACTCAATGGTGCTGAACTTGAACTTAAAGAAAATTATACTTATGATGTCTTAGGACAAAAAAACGAATACAGTGACTATAATGGTGTATTTAAAATGCCAATTGTTTATGATAATGATAAAAGCCTTGGTACAATTAGTTTTAAAGCTGTTACTCAGTATGGAACCGAAACTAAAACAGGCGGCAAAGTTACTGTTAAAAAGTCAGAAAGACCTGTTGTAAAACCTGAACCGGAACCCGAACCTGCACCATTACCCGAAGGCGGCGATTATGTTGATGTAGGTAATAAACTTGTTGCTGAAGTTATAGCCGATAGTGCAGAAACATTTTATATAAATGATCATGACCGTTCAAGGCCTACTAACAACTATCTTCCCAAAGGTACAGTTGATTATTGTTCAGATACTGTTACCACAGCCGGTAAAGTAACTTTAAGAACATTGCGTTATGGTAGAACGGTTTATGATAAACATAGTGGCGGTTCGCCCATAAAAACCTACAAAGGAACTCTGCCTGACCATAATGAAGTAAACATAGCATCAATAGACAACGGTGGTAGATATACTACCCTTACCTTAGATGTTCTTTGGAAGGCACCGTTCTTCTTTGATATTTGTGAGCAGAAATATAAATATAATAAAATTTATGATGATAATAGAGATTTTACAGTAAGTGAAATCACATTTTCATACATAGATATTACTTTCACCTATTGTACCGTTGCATCTGGCACAATTGATTTGAGTAATAATGTTTTATTCAATAAATATGAATGGATTAAGAATGCCGGTGATTATACATTAAGGCTTTACCTTAAAAAGGTTGGCGGTCTTTATGGTTGGAAAGCAGAATATAATGCAGATGGTCAACTTGTGTTTTCATTTCTTAATCCTGCAAAAATATCGGTCGATTCAAGCAATAAATATGGATATTCATTAAGTGGATTAACCATTGTGATTGACCCAGGACATGGTGGTAGTGACCCGGGTTCCTATGGTTTTATTAAAGATAAAATCGAAATAAATGGTGAAAAAATCCAAGTTTATGAGCATTACTTAAATCTCATGCTGGCCAATAAACTTAAAGCCGAACTTGAAAGCATGGGCGCTACCGTTTTTATGACGAGAACTGACAATAATACAACTCTTACCGAATCGCAGCGCATTGCTATTGCAAGGTCGTATAATCCCGATTTTATCGTTTCAATACACCGAAACGGCAGTGAATCTACATCCCCTCACGGTTTTAATACATATAATTTTAATGCTTTCTCATCGAATGCCGCCAATCTTATGTACGAAGCCACTGCAAAGGAAAATTTATACCCCGTTGGTAAATGGAGCGGTGTTAAATCTCATGTTTTCTTTATGAGTCGTATGACCGATTGTCCTGTAGTTTTAACCGAAAACGGATATATGACCAATAAACAAAATTTTGAAAATATGATTATGGACGAATTTAATCAAAAGTGTGCCGTGGCGTTGGCACAAGGTGTTTTGGATTATTTTAAATCTATACAGTAACATTAAAGCGGAACTTTGCTTATGCAAAACTCCGCTTTTTTATTTAAAACACCTTTTCAAGTTCTTTTTTTAGTCTTGCAATTATTCTCTTTTCCAAACGAGATATGTACGACTGTGAAATGCCTAAAATATCTGCAACTTCCTTTTGTGTGTGCTCTTTTGAACCGCAAAGGCCGAATCGCATATTCATTATTGTTCTTTCTCGCTCATTAAGTTTTGAAATGTGAATATTAAGTAATTTATGCTCGTCTTCTTGTTCTACCCGTCCTCCAACCTCATTACCGTCACTTCCCAAAACATCTGATAACAGCAATTCGTTTCCGTCCCAGTCAATGTTTAGCGGTTCATCTATTGAGATTTCAGTTTTTAAAACTGTTGTTTTTCTCATATACATCAATATTTCGTTTTCTATACACCTTGAAGCGTATGTTGCGAGTTTTATATTTCTGTCAGGGCAAAATGTGTTGACTGCTTTTATAAGCCCAATAGTGCCGATTGATATCAAATCTTCAATTCCTGCGCCGACAGCGTCAAATTTTCGTGCTATATATACTACAAGCCTTAAATTGTGCACAATTAACTTTTCTCTGGCATATCCGTCACGTTCGGTGTTTAGCATTGAAATTATATTAAGTTCTTCTTCTGCCGATAAAGGCGGAGGTAACGTTTCAGGACCGTTAATGTAATAGGAGGTATTAATAAGCCCTAATTTTTTTAGTATATTTTTGAAAATAACTCTTAATTTAGTGCTGATAATAATCATATTTTTCTCCTTATATCAATATTGAATCGGGTATTATGCATGAATAATCATCGTTAAAATCGTTGTCACTAAGTATAGCCACAACTGAGTTTATTGATTTTTCATCGTTCTTTTTATGAATCATAAAACCGCTTAGCCTAATTCCCGGCATTAGTTTTTCGCCTGATACTGTGTTTACCGTAACAACTCTGTATTTTGCTTTTAAATCGTCTCTGTCAGGCATTTTAAGCATAATCATATCTTCAGTTTCGTTTAATCCAAAAAGCGATACAGCAACACGTTTTTCAATTATTATCATAATGCTATTTCCAAAAACATCTGATATCGTGTGGCCTGTATCAACCATTGCTTTTGTTTTAAGCGTTTTATCGTTAAATTTTAAGGATATATCAACACGTTTTGCTGTTTGTGAGTTTAGAGTAGTTACTTTGGATATGAGTAGAAAAATTACATAAAAAACAAAGGAAAGAGTTATAAGTAACAAAGGTGATATATTAAAATAAACTATTCCATTAAAAATAGCCAACTTACTGGGTTTAAACAGCATCCACAAAGCCATCATAAAACCTGCATAAATAAAAGATGTCCCTAAAAAGAACAATGTCCATCTCAATAACATTTTAAAATTTTTATGTATATTGCAAATTATTGCAACTAATATTGCAGGTATAATTTTTAAAATAAAGGATAAAAAAGTGTTTATTGGCGGAAGAAATATAATTAACGAAAATAGCGACGAAATTATAGACGCTAAAATATTTCTTTTTAATCCGATTCGAGTTTTTAACAGATATGCGGTTGCACGTATAAGAAAAAAATCAACTAAAAAGTTTACTAAAAGTAAAATATCAACATAAATTATCATAAAATCACCAGCAGGATAATTATAACTTTAAAATTATGCAGATTTTGTCAAACTAAGCAATATTAAAAAAATAAACTATCCCATCTAAATTGATGGAATAGTTTTAAATTAAAAGAACAAAAGTTACTGCAAAAATCACAGCAAATATTACTAAACCGGTAACAAGTAATAAATTTTTGTTTTTAGTTTCTTTTCTTCTTAAATATCCTTTTTTATATCCATGATTATATTCTTTTATATAGGAACATAAAACTCTGTCGGCTTCTGCTTTTAACTGTCTTTCCCCTTCAAGTCGGTCATTTTTTACATAAAATACTGCTTTTTCAAAAAATTCACTACCGGTATTATTAACTTCAATTATTTTTTTACTGATTCCGCGTATCATAAATATTCCTCCTAACTTCTTACTAATTCTTGTCAATAAAAATACAAAATATACCTAAGATTACAAAGTTAATGTCAAGTATTTTTTACAAAAAAATACGTTTTGTAAACAGCGGTTAACATAATACTTGGGGATAACTATGTTTATAAGTCTTAAAACTTGCAACGTTAATGGGTTAAATTACCCAAAAATACATAATTCGGCAGATTATGTAACCCTACAAAGTGTAATTATTTTAATCTTGACAAAATCTGTATAGTTGTTCTTTATTGATTTTAATTATTAAATCTGATAAAATAAAAGTCGAGAAAGGAAGATGATTTTGTATAATCCTGATGTGAAAATTTTTGATAAACACATCGTTATTTCAGGTGTTTACAATTTTGATTTAGAGCAAACACTTGACTGCGGTCAGGCGTTCAGATGGTCACCTGTTGATAATAATACGTGGCGTGGCGTTGCTTTTGGAAAAACACTGAAAATTGGCCTTAATAATGGTGTTATTACTCTATATAATACAAGTGTTGATGAATATGAAAAAATATGGAAAAATTATTTTGATTTCGACCGTGACTACAGTTTAATCATAACAGCAATATCTGAGGACAAAATTTTAAAACTTGCTGCAGAGCAAAATTATGGAATACGGATATTAAATCAAGACCAATGGGAAGCAATATGTTCTTTTATAATCTCACAAAACAATAATATCCCCCGAATAAAAGGAATAATTGAAAGATTATGTGAAAATTTCGGCGAAAAGATTGAAGATGGTTTTTATTCTTTTCCGTCACCTGAAACCATTGCTGAGTTAAGTGTTGAAGACCTGTCGGTCATTCGTTCGGGATTTAGAGCCAGATACATAATTGATGCTGCTAAAAAATACGTAAATCGTGATATTGATTTAGATTTAATTAGTAATGGTGATATTGAAGTTGCACGAAACGAACTTATGAAAATTACCGGTGTAGGAACAAAAGTTGCTGATTGCGCATTGCTGTTTGGTTTTGGCAGAATCGATGCATTACCTAAAGATGTCTGGATTAAGCGTGCAATTGAGCAGTATTTTAACGGTTCGTTCCCTGAATGTGCCCTACCCTATGCCGGTATTGCACAACAATATCTTTTTAATTACATACGCAAAAATGCGCAAAAAAATTAGAGGTTATTAACCTCTAATTTTTTTATATGTCGTTTTTAACTATGTCTTCATAACTTTCACGATTTATAATTAATCGCGATTTTCCGTTATTAACCATTACTGCGGCAGGACGTCTTATACGGTTATAGTTGCTTGCCATTGAATAGTTATAAGCACCGGTTGTCAGCACCGCAAGAATGTCGCCGACTTCGGTTTTTTGCATTGGCGCATTTTCCTGAATCAAATCACCGCTTTCACAGCATTTACCTGCAACAGTAGCAATAAAATTCTTAGGTTCATTAGCCTTATTAGCAATTTCAATGGTATAATCTGCGTTATAGAGCGCATATCTGGGATTGTCACCCATACCGCCATCGACCGAAACAAAGGTCCTTATACCTTTTATTTCTTTAATGTTTCCAACAGTATAAAGCGTTGTTCCGGCAGATGCTACAATTGAACGTCCGGGCTCAATGAAAATTTTAGGCATAGGAAAATCCAAAATTTCAGATTCTTCTTTTAACGATATTGATACGGCTTTCATAAATTCAGAAAAAGGAATCTGAACATCATTTTCGATGTATTTTACGCCAAAACCACCACCAAGGTTTAGTTCCTTTAAAGTGGCACCTGTTTTTTCCTTAAAATCTTTCATAAATCTCAACATTACCTTCGCGGCATCACAAAACGGCTCAGTGTAAGCAACCTGCGAGCCTATGTGACAGTGAAAGCCTAAAAGATTAATGTTTTTGCAATTAAATGCCTTGATAGCAGCATCAATTGCCTCTTTGTTTTCAAGTGCAAACCCAAATTTTGAATCTATCTGACCGGTACGAATATACTCGTGTGTGTGCGCATCGATACCGGGTTTAATTCTAAGCATTATATGAACAGGTTTATTGAGGTCACACGCGATTTTTTCAATGAGCATAAGTTCAGTTAGGTTATCGACAACAATATGTCCTACCCCGCTTTTTATCGCGTATTCGAGTTCATCAAACGTCTTGTTGTTCCCATGAAAAAATATCTCTTCTGCGGGAAAACCTACCGACAAGGCAGTATATAATTCTCCGCCCGATACAACGTCAACACCAATACCCTCAGACTTAATAATTCGGTACATTTCTTTACAAGAAAACGCTTTGCTTGCATACAAAACCTGACCGTTACCGTTATAAAAATCATTAATAGAATTCTTAAAATCACGGCAGGATTTTCTTATAAGCACCTCGTCAAAAACGTAAAGAGGCGTTCCGTATTCACTTGCAAGGTCAACACAGTCGGCATTTGAAACCGTCAAATGCCCCTTACTGTTAATTCCAATACTTTCACTAATCATAACAACACCTAAAATCAATCATTAATTTGTTCAAGAAATGCTCTTAATTGTTCATTGCCTTCACCGGTGGTTGCCGAAAATTCAATAAAAGGTACTTCCCCGACAAATGACATTTCGCTTTTTAGCATTTCCCTGTTTTTCTCACGCTCTGATTTGTTTAATTTATCGCATTTTGTTAATACAACTATAAAATTAAATCCGCTGTCTTTCAAAAAATGCAGCATATCTATATCGTCTTTGGTTGGCTTATGACGTGAATCAATCAACTGAAATACAAGCCTAATATCACGTCCTGATGAAAAATAACCCTCCATCAGTTCAGACCAACGTATTTTTTCATCACGCGATACCTTTGCAAAGCCATATCCCGGCAAATCAGCCATACGAACGTTTTCGCATTTAAAAAAGTTAACCGTTACAGTTTTACCAGGTTTATTACTAATGCGGGCAATAGATTTTCTTCCAAGCAATCGGTTAATCAGCGATGATTTTCCGACGTTTGAATGCCCTGAAAAGCACACCTCAGGCAAATCGCAAGGTATTAAACCTTTTGATGTGCCCGCCGATGTCTCAAAAACAGCATTATTATAGTTCATAATAATCCTCTCAAAATTAAATACTATCGTAAACTTTATTAGCGGTAATAGCAGACTTTTCTTTAATAAAAATCTCGTTTTTTTCAGACTTGTGTGGTAAAGACGTAAGTGCTATATCCAACACTTCGTCAACGTTTTCAACCGCAATAAACTTTACATTTTGTTTAACAACTTCGTCTACATCGTCAAGTGACGGCAGATTGTCCTTAGGAATAATAACGGTTTTAATACCCGCTTTATACGCAGCCATACTCTTTTCTTTGAGTCCGCCTATGGGCATAACTCTGCCTCTTAAAGATATTTCACCCGTCATAGCGACATCGCACTTGACAGAAGTATCAGTTAAGGCAGAAACAAGCGCTGTATACATAGTTATACCGGCTGAAGGACCGTCTTTAGGTACTGCCGTTTCAGGAGCATGAATATGAATATCATTCTTTTTGTAAAAGTCTTCATTAATACCAAAAATTGCAGCACGACTTCTTACAACAGTAACGGCGGTTTTTGCCGATTCTTTCATAACATCTCCCAAAGAACCGGTAAGATTTAATTGACCGTTACCCGGCACACAAGCAACCTCTAACTGCATAATTTCGCCGCCGACGCTTGTCCAAGCAAGACCGTTAACTACACCGATTTCATCCTTTTTCGATATACTGTCTTGTCTGAACTTTTCTGTGCCTAAATATTCTTTTACAACCTCGGGAGTTACCTTAATATTAGTACGCTCACCGCCTATAATTTTAGCGGCAGATTTACGGCATATAGAAGCAATGATTCTATCAAGTCGTCTTACTCCTGCCTCTTTTGTATAAGAATCAATAATTTTATAAATTCCGTTATCGGTGAACTTAATCTCATTCTTAGCAAGTCCGTTTGCTAAAACCTGCTTCTTTATAAGATGACTTTTGGCAATATTAAACTTTTCTTCTCTTGTATAACTACCAAGTTCAATCAATTCCATACGGTCACGCAAAGGTGCAGGAATATCAGACGCATCGTTAGCAGTAGTAATAAACAACACTCTGCTTAAATCAAACGGCATATCAATATATCGGTCATGGAAATTAGCGTTTTGTTCACTGTCAAGAATTTCAAGCATTGCTGACGATGGGTCACCTTTATAAGATGAACCTAATTTATCAATTTCGTCAAGCAAAATGACAGCGTTTGCCGTACCTGCCGATTTTACTGCATTAATTATTCTACCGGGCATGGCACCGATATAGGTTTTACGATGACCGCGTATTTCCGATTCGTCAGTCACACCGCCAAGTGAAATTCTGGCATATTTTCTGCCCATACACTCGGCTATAGAACGAACAATTGATGTTTTGCCGACACCCGGAGGGCCAACAAGACAAATAATCTGACCTTTAATATCGGGTACACGGCTGTAAACAGCAAGTAACTCTATAATTCTTTCTTTTACCTTTTCTAAACCAAAATGGTCACGGTCAAGTATTTTTCTTGATTTATTGAGATTAATTTTTCCGTCAGTATATACACCCCACGGAAGCGATAAACAGGTATCGATATAATTAAGTACAACTGTTGCCTCGTGAGAGCCTGCCGGCATTTTTGATAAACGGTCAACCTCCTCGGTCAAGCGTTTTTTTACGTCTTCTGAGCATTTAAGTTGAGCAATTTTTTTGAGGTGCATATCACGTTCAGAATCAGGGTCTGATTCACCGTAGAGTTCATCATTAAGCACCTTTAACTGCTCTTTCAAATAATATTCTCTTTGGTTTTCTTCTATACTTGCCCTTACTTTCTCGTTGATTTTAGCATCAATTGAAAGAATTTCTTTTTCACGTTTTAACAGTGAGATAACAAGTTTTAAGCGCTTTTGAGTATCGCTTTGTTCTAATATATACTGTTTATCGTCTACCTCAACGTGAATGTTGTGTGCAATAAAATCTGCAAGTTTGCCCATATCGTCTGCTGCCATTACCGACATAATAATATCAGGTGATAACTTAGGAACTAAATTTGCAAATTCGTCAAAAGCGTTTTTTGCGTTTCTTAAAAGAGCGTCTTTATAAACATCTCGGCATTTTACAGGCGCATCTTCGATTTTTAAAACATCGGAATATAACGACGGTGAAAACGCAGTAATACCAAGGCACTCTGCTCTATAACAACCCTCAACCAAAACGCGTACCGTATCACCTGAGAGTTTTAATATCTGCTTAACCTTAGCAATACAGCCAATGTTATACAAATCCTCACGTTTAGGGTCGTCAGCCGCTATGTTTTTTTGTGTAAGCAAAAATATGTATCGATTAGAATTCATGGCAATATTTATTGCTTCAATCGACTTTTTACGAACAACATCAAAATTAACAACCATTCCCGGGAAAACTACAATTCCTCTTAATGCAATGGTTGGTATACTATAAATATAATTACGATTTTCTGACATACATAACTCCGTTCGATTAACTGTGTAAACTAATCCAAAATATAGATTGCTTGAATTATACTATAATCTTATAGATTTTTCAACTAAAAAAATTCATTTTAGCAAATTGGCATCAATATCATAACAAGTTTAAATAAAACCTGTAAATGAAAAAACCGTATTTAACTAAAAATACGGTTTTTTAGTGTTAATTTGATGTTTTATTTAGCATATCAGTATACATATCCCAAAGTTTTTGAGACATATCAACATAATATTTATGCGGTTTTTCAAAACGTTGCACTTCTTCCCAAAGCGATTCAATTTGTTGTTCACGGTAATCGCGAATTTTTGTAGCAGAAGGACATTTGTAAACAAGTTCGCCGTTTTTGAATATTTGAACCTGCAAAGGTCTTGCGATATAATTGTTGACCGTCTTACGCTTCCAAATATATTCAGGGTCAAATAAAACATATGGTTTTTTATCGTCAATTACTTCATCGCGAAGTGTGATAACATCGGCGATGGCTTTGCCTGTGTCAATATCAAACAATCTCCAAGCCTGTTTAAAACCGGGTATAGTTATTTTAGAGGTGTTACCGCTGAGTTTTATTTTAGGCAATATTTGTCCATTACTGTCTTCAACTCCGACGAGTTTATAAACGCCGCCAAATACTGCTTCGCTTGAAGCGGTAATCAGTCGCTCACCTACTCCAAAAATATCAACCTTTGCGCCCTGCATAAGCATATCTCTTATAAGATACTCATCAAGAGCGTTCGAAACGCAAATAGCGCAGTCGGGATATCCTGCTTCGTCGAGCATTTTACGTGCTCGTTTTGATAAATACGTTATATCACCGCTGTCAATTCTAATACCCTTGGGTCTGCAACCTAAAGGTTTTAAAACCTCGTTAGCGACCTTTATTACATTAGGAATACCAGATTTTAACGTGTCATAAGTATCAACCAAGAACAAACTGTTATTGGGATAAACTTCGGCATATGCCTTAAATGCGTCATATTCACTGTCAAAAAGTTGAATCCAACTATGAGCCATTGTACCGGAAACAGGTATTCCGAAATCTTTAGCCGCTTTGACACATGAAGTACCAACGCTTCCGCCAATATAAGCGGCTCTTGCACCGAAAATACTTGCGTCCTTTCCGTGTGCTCTTCGTGCACCAAACTCCATTACCGAGCGGCCTTGAGCAGCACGTGAAATTCGGTTTGCTTTAGTAGCAATAAGTGACTGATGGTTAATATTTAGCAAAACTAATGTTTCAATCAAAAACAGTTGAATAATAGGTCCTTTAACCGTTACAATAGGTTCTCTTGGGAAAATAGGAGTACCCTCAGGAATAGCCCAAACATCACAACTAAATTTAAAATCTTTAAGATAATCGATAAAAGCATCGTTAAATAGATTTAAACTTCTCATAAATTTAACGTCTTCATCAGTAAATTTTAACTCTTTTAAGTCGTTAATTAACTGTTCAAGACCCGCCATAATAGCAAATCCGCCATCATCCGGCACACGACGGAAAAACATATCAAAATATGCAATTGTATTTTCGTTTCCTTTGAGTGTTGCGGCATTAGCCATTGTAGCCTCATAAAAATCCATCAGCATTGCTGTATCAAGCATTTAATTCACCTGTTTTCAAATGTTATTATACCTTTATTATACATATTCTCAACCAAAAAATCAATAAAAATAACCCTACCGTTAATGGTAGGGTTATTTTATTTAATTTAATACATTCCGCCTGCACTAGCGGCAGCAGCAGCGGCAGCAGCATCTGCTGCGGGATCTTTTTTATCTGCAACAATCGATTCGGTAGTGAGTACCATGGAAGCCACAGAAGCAGCATTTTCGAGTGCTGAACGTGTAACCTTAGTAGGGTCAACAATACCGGCTTCAAGCATATCGGTATAAACTTCATTATATGCATCAAAACCATAATTTGCTTTACCGGAAGACACAATCTTATCAACTATAACAGAGCCTTCAAGACCTGCGTTATGTGCAATCTGACGTATGGGTGCTTCTAAAGCGGCAAGTACGATAGATACACCGGTCTTAACATCGCCATCAACGGTTGATAAAAGTTCTTTAACTGCACCAATAGTATTTACAAGTGCTACACCGCCGCCGGCAACAATACCTTCTTCAACAGCGGCTTTAGTAGCGGCAAGAGCATCTTCAATACGGAGTTTCTTCTCTTTCATTTCAATTTCGGTTGCGGCACCGACCTTAATAACGGCTACGCCACCTGAAAGTTTTGCAAGTCTCTCCTGCAGTTTCTCACGGTCGAATTCAGAGGTTGTAGTTTCAATCTGATTTCTAATCTGAGCAATACGGTTTTTGATTTCGTTAGAATCGCCTGCACCATCAACAATAATAGTGTTCTCTTTACCAATTTTAATTTGACGTGCACGACCAAGCATATCAATAGAAGCATCTTTAAGTTCAAAACCTAATTCGCTGGATACAACCTGACCGCCGGTTAAAATAGCAATATCCTGCAACATTTCTTTTCTTCTGTCACCAAAACCGGGCGCTTTAACTGCAACACAAGTAAATGTGCCTCTTAGTTTATTGACGATAAGTGTAGATAATGCTTCACCCTCAACATCCTCTGCAATAATTACAAGTTTTCCGCCCGACTGTACCATCTGCTCTAACAAAGGCAGAATTTCTTGAATGTTAGAAATCTTTTTATCGGTGATAAGAACAAAAGCGTCGTCGATAACAGCCTCCATTTTATCGGTATCAGTAGCCATATAAGGTGTGATATATCCGCGGTCGAACTGCATACCTTCAACAACTTCAGAATAGGTCTCAGCAGTTTTAGACTCTTCAACGGTAATTACGCCGTCAGAAGAAACCTTATCCATTGCTTCTGCAATAAGTTTACCGATAAATTCATCACCGGCGGAAATGGTAGCAACACGGGCTATATCATCTGCACCGTTAACCTTTTTAGAATTGCTAACAACAGTTTTAACCGAGGTATCAACCGCTAACTTAATACCCTTTTTAAGAACCATGGGATTAGCACCGGCAGCAACGTTTTTCATACCCTCACGAATGAGTGCCTGAGCCAAAACAGTCGCAGTAGTTGTACCGTCACCGGCACAATCGTTAGTTTTGGTAGCAACCTCTTTTACAAGCGATGCACCCATGTTTTCAAACGGGTTATCAAGTTCAATATCTTTAGCGATGGTAACACCGTCATTAGTAATAAGCGGCGCACCAAATTTTTTATCAAGAACAACATTTCTGCCCTTAGGACCGAGAGTCACCTTAACAGCATTAGCCAACTGGTCAACACCCGACTGAAGGGATTTTCTGGCGTCTTCACCAAAAAGAATTTCCTTAGCCATAACTTTACCTCCGAAAATTATTCAACAATAGCCAAAATATCAGACTGGCGAACAATAGAATACTCAACACCATCAATTTTCACAGGGTTACCTGCATATTGACTGGTGATAACCTTATCGCCAACCTTTAAATACATTCCAACCTCTTTACCGTCAACCATACCGCCTGGACCTACTGCAATAACTTCTGCAATTTGCGGTTTTTCTTTAGCCGAGCCTGCAAGGATAATACCGCTTTTGGTTGTTTCCTCGGCTTCAACTGATTTTACGACTACTCTATCTGCTAAAGGTTTTATAGTCATAAATAATACCTCCTGAAATTTAATTTCGCATTAATTAGCACTCGCGGTGTCTGAGTGCTAATTATATTTTAGCACTATTTTTTAAAAAATCAAGACCTTTTAGAAATTTTTTCCAAATAAAGTTAAATTTCAAGAATTTAAAACAACAATTCCAAAATTTAAATAAAATGCATAGAACAACCAAACGATATATGGAAAAAACAAAACTGCTGCTTTTCGTGATATAGTTGAAAATGTTTTAATTGTCATAATTGCTACTATAATAAGTAAAACTAACCAAAAAAGAGCGAACCTGGAAGCCTGTAAGCCGAAGAATAAAACCGGCCACAATACGTTGAGTAGCAATTGAAGAATATATAATTTTATAGCATAAGCCTTGTCAAGGTCGTTTGATTCTGCAACTATTCCAGCAGAAACACCCATTAGTATATAAAGAATTGTCCAAGCAATAGGAAAAAGAAATCCCGGCGGTGAAAAGGGTGGTTTGATTAACTCTTTATACATATCGGTATTGCCAACAAATATAGATACTGCAAATCCAAGCAAAAGAGTAAAAACCGCAAATAAAATAGGTAATTTGTTATCTTTAATAAATTTTGATATGTTCATAAATTTCCCCTCCGATAAATCATATGTCAAAAAAAATTTAATTAATATAAATTCGTAAAATATTGTTGACATTTTTTCTGACGATTTATACAATTAATTTTGAGGTGATAATTTATGAAAATATTATTTTTTGGAGATTCTATTACAGATTGCGGAAGAGATCGTGCAGATATAAACAGTTTAGGCAAAGGATATCCCCTGCTTATTAAAAATGAACTTAACAATAATTATGAATATGTTAATACAGGGGTTAGCCGCGACCGAGTTGTAAACCTATACGCCGATATTAAAGAACGATTTATTAACCATGCACCCGATATTGCAAGTATACTTATAGGTGTTAACGATGTTTGGCATGAAATAAGTTTTAAAAACGGCGTAGAAGCACCGAAATACGAAAAAATATATTCAATGATGATTGAAGAAATTAAGCAAGCATTACCTAATATTAAGATTATGATTTTAGAACCTTTTGTTTTAGAAGGAACTGCAACAAAGTCTTGTGAAGAGTATCCTGATAAATGGGATTATTTTATGAAAGAAGTGCCTTTAAGGGCTAAGGCGGCAAGAAACGTTGCTGATAAATATGGACTTAAATTTATTGAACTTCAAAAGGTTTTTGATGACGCTTGCAAACTGCAACCAAGTAATCATTGGCTGTCTGACGGTGTTCACCCCACTTTGGAAGGTCATGAACTTATCAAAACTGAATGGATTAAAGTATTTAATGAACTATAACAAAAAAGACCGTCTGAGACGGTCTTTTTTCACTTAAAGTACATATTAAGATTACATTTAATCATACCGTTATAAAGTTTGCGTTTTTTATCGGGTGTTCGGCCAAAAAACTTTTCAAACTCATCGTGCGGACTGATGATATAAAACTTTCTGCCATTTTGTTGTTCGAAAACTTTACCCATGGTTTTATACAGTTCTTCGGCAGCCCTAATATCAAGCAAACGCTCACCGTAAGGCGGGTTGGTAATTGTTAATGACCTGCCGTCAGGCAACTTAAAATCCTTAACATCAGCTATTTTTATATCAAGCAAATTATCAACATTTGCCTTTTTAGCATTCTCGGTTGCAAGTTTAACGCAAGCAGGGTCAATATCAAAGCCGAAACCTTTAAATGAAACCTCATTAGATGGTAAAATCTTGCCAAGTGCAATTCCCCTTTGCTCACTCCAAACCTTCTGGTCAATAAACGAAAAACGTTCGGCGGCAAACGAGCGTCTTAATCCCGGTGCCTGTTTTTTAGCCATTAATGCTGCTTCGATTAAAATCGTTCCGCTTCCGCAAAACGGGTCAAATATTTGAGTATCAGGATAAATTCTCGCAAGGTCACACATGGCAGCCGCTAAGGTTTCTTTGATAGGTGCGGCATTCGAATTAGCACGATATCCCCTTTTGTGCAAGCCTTGTCCTGACGTATCAAGCATGAGCGTTACATTGTCTTTCATAATTGAAAACTGTAACTGATGAACAGGACCGATTTCCTCAAACCAACTTGTTTTATATACGGATTTCAGGCGTTCAACACAAGCCTTTTTAATAATAGACTGACAATCAGGAATACTGTGAAGTTGAGAGTTAATGCTCCATCCTTTAACCGGAAAAGCGTCATCTTTACCGATAAATTCCTCAATCGGAAGACTTTTTACATTGTCAAAAAGTTCTGTAAAGGTAGTTGCTTTAAAACTTCCAAGTTCAACAACAATCCTTTCGGCAAAACGTGAATTAATATTTGCCATAGCAATGGTGCTTTCATCGCCGTCAAAGAAAACCCTTCCGTTTTCTGCTTCTACATTTGCACATCCGAACCTTCTTAATTCATCAGCAAGAATACCCTCAACCCCGAATAAACAAGGTGCTATAAGTCTAAATTTACTCATTTTTTTCTCCGCTATATTCAAAAAATCTTTTTCAAAAAAAGCAGACAAACTAAAATAAAGTTTGTCTGCCGAAAATTATTTCATTACAGAACGCTTAGTGCGTCTCTGTTCAGGATTTTTTCTCTTAAGGTCAGAGAACTTCTCATCACTTGTAGCCTTAAATTTTGCCATCATATCCTCAAAAGACGCTGATTCGCTTTTCTTAGGGGTCCATACTGCTGCCGCAGAAGTAAAATCCGGCTTATTATCGCGTTTAGGCGGTCTATTATTACGAGGAGCATTATTACGTGGTTTTGCAACAGGCTCCTGTGCTTTTTTAATACTGAGGCTTATCTTTCCTTCTTCAGAAATGCTAAGCACCTTCATTTTAACAACATCGTTTTCTTTTACAAATTCCTTAACATCGCTAACGTAAGTCTGAGCAATTTCAGAAATATGTACAAGTCCCGATTTGCCTTCACCTAAATCTACAAAAACGCCGAAACTGGTAATGCCTGTTATTTTACCCTCTACTATTTGTCCTACCTCAATTTGCATTTGAACGCCCTATCCTCCAAAACTAATATAAAACAAAAATCAATCACCCGAAATGTCTACATAAAAATGCTCATCCGGATAAACGTAACCTAATTTTTCACGAGCCGCACGTTCGATAAAATCGGCATCGTCACCCGTTTCGAGTAATTTTGCTTTTTCTTCTAAAACCAGAGCTTTTTCATTTTTAATACCTAATAATTTTTCATGCTCTGCTTGTAAGGAACTGAATTGCTTAATTAGTGAACCCAAGTAATAAATCATCCAAACGGCAAAAATAACGAGTACAACACGTAAAATTATACTACCGCTTTTTTTTACTTCGGTTGCCATTTTTAAATTCTCGCTCCTTTTTAGATTTTTGACCCATAGTTTTGAGTTGATTATACATCATATTAATAAATCTTTGCAAGACCTTTTTTACATTTAAAGCATAATTTTTAAAATATTTGGTTAATGGCACTAAAATAGCGTTAAATTTACGCTTAACAAAGTGCAAAATAGCAATAAATATCTTAAAAACATAAGAAAAAATCTTAAAAAAAGCCTTTGATAATGTAAGTCTTGAAACAATAAAGCCAAGAGCAACACCAAATAATACATATCCACGAACAATTCCGCTACATCTGATTATCAAAAAACAGAAGGTAGTAACAGAGCAAGCAACAGCGTATAAAGTATCAATAATAAATACTTCAAAAAAACCTTTAATTAAGTATTTATGCAAAACACGCAGCAAATCGTATATCAAACAGAAAATCAACCCTAAAATCACCGATAGAAAAAAAGTGAAAATTTGGGCTTTAACATCGATTAAAATCATTACGAAAACAACCTTGAAAACATACTCTTTTTGCTGCCGCCGGTATATGCAAGCGCGTGAATATTACCCTCAACAATCAGTCCACCGGTTTCAACAGTAAAACTGTTTACCTTTAAACCTTCACCCTTAATTGTAAGGTCACCAAGTGTTGTATAAAGTACGACCGATTGTTCGTCAAAACTAAGAACGTCAACAACACCGGTTACGCTCATTTTAGCTCGGTTTTCAATAATAATTCCGTGTTCTGTATTTATATTTTTTTCTGACATATTATATCTGCTCCTATCAAATATTAGCAAAATATAATATGATTATTATTTATATTTCAGTACCTTCAATTAATTTATACATATATGATGCTTCTTCTTTTCTGACGGTTTCTTGAACGCTCAATACTTGAACTTTTACCGTTCTTAAACCAAAGGTTATTTCAATAATATCACCTGTCTTAACATCATATGAAGCACGTGCTACTTTTCCGTTAACAATAACTCTTCCTGCATCACAAGCCTCATTTGCAATAGTTCTGCGTTTAATAATGCGGGAAACCTTTAAATATTTATCAAGTCTCATAAAATACCTCTAAAAAATTAAAAAGCCGCTTATTTAAGCGGCTTTTTATATTACTTGGAAACAGCTGATTTGAAGCCTGCGCCTGCCTTGAATGCAGGAACTTTAGTTGCGGGAATGGTGATAGTCTCCTTAGTGATGGGGTTTCTACCAGTTCTCTCAGGACGGTTGCGTACTTCGAAAGTACCAAAACCAACAAGCTGGATTTTGTCGCCCTTCTGCAAAGCTTCGATAACCGACTCGGTAAATGCAGCAAGAGCCTTTTCTGCGTCTTTCTTGCTGAGACCGGATTTGTCAACGATTGCAGCAACTAATTCTGTTTTGTTCATATTGAACGTCCTCCTAATTTTATTTATTCAAACAGGTTTCCCTGACTTTGAAACAAAGATTATTTCTTAATATTTTCCCAAATTTTGTCAAGGTCTTCTAACGTAAGGTCTTTCATATCAAAACCTCTTGCATTAACTTCGTCCTCAACTGCTTTGAAGCGATTTATAAACTTCTCGGTCGCTTTGTTTAAGGAAAATTCAGCATCAACATCTAAAAATCGTGAAACATTAACACAAGCAAATAAAAGGTCGCCGAATTCTTCATCAATATTATGTTTGTCACCGTTTCTTATAGCAGTGCTAAGTTCATCGGTTTCCTCAGATATTTTACAAAAAGCATCGTTTACATTATCCCAATCAAAACCTGCTTTACCGGCTCGTTTTTGAACTTTAGCAGCACGCATAAGTGCAGGAAATGCCTTTGGAACACTTAAAAGTGTATCAGTGTATGATGATTGATGTTTCTCCTGCTTCTTTATAGCATCCCAATTATCAAGCACTTCATCTGAACCGCTAACTTCTACAGTGCCAAAAACATGCGGATGCCTTAAAATCAACTTTTTGCAAATGCCGTCAGTTACATCGTCAAACGTAAAAGACTTATCTTCAACCGCAATCTGACTGTGAAACGCAACCTGTAACAAAAGGTCACCAAGTTCCTCACAAAGTGCAACGTCGTCAGAAGTATCAATAGCATCGGCAACTTCATATGCTTCTTCCAACAAATCTTTACGTATAGAGGTGTGATTTTGCTCTGCGTCCCAAGGACAACCGCCCGGTTCACGAAGTATACGCATAATATCAAGCAAATCGTTAATATCATACATATCCTTCTTATAACAATCCTTAGAAAGCACTTAGCAACACCTTAATAATACACAAAATTTAGTAAAAAAATGGAAAAAATATGAATAAAATACCTACATCTATTATATTACCTTATTATTTTCAATTTTTCAAGTGTTTTTTCTATTTTTTTGCCTTTTGGCAGAGAAATTATATCTTCACGCTCGATAGCACGCAAGAATGCAAGCATAAATACATACACAAACACTGCAAAAATGATTGCAATTAAAGTACAAACAGTATTAGAACCAATGAACATACCTAATAATATATCTGCACCAAATGCTGCTGCAGCACATGTTCCACCTGCAATTAGAGGTTTAATAACTGTAGATATTAAATCAGGCATTACTCCTGAGTGTTTAACAAAGCACACAAAGTTAGAAATACATATATATGCATAACAAGAAGTAGTGCCTATAGGAACACCTAAAATATTAATTTCGGGTGTACCTACCAAAATGAAGTTAATTACTATTTTTAAAACTGCACCAACAGCGATATTTTTAAGCGGTACATTCTGTTTGCCGATTGCCTGAAGCATACTGACAAGCGGTGCATTAATACCAGCAAAAACAGCACATATACCTAAAATTCTAAGGTTAGGTGCAGCAATGTTTATAGCCTCTACGTTACTATAAAGTAGGTCGAGAATATTACGTGATAAAGCAAAAATACCAAGACCTGCCGGAACAGCAATTAAGGAGGTTGTTCTTAGCATGGTACCAACGTTTGATTTAACCTCTTGCCTATCCCTTTTTTGCCATGCAGTAGCAAGTACAGGAATGGAACTGACACCCAAAACCGATGTTAATACCGGTACAAGATTATAAATTGAAAAAGCAAAACTTCTATGACAGCCGTAAAGCGAATTAGGAAGGTCATAAACCCAATTAAAATCTGCGTTTTCAGATAATTCATAACTAATAAGGCTTGAATACCTGTTAGCAAAAAATTCAGGTGCTTTATTAATAGCTGAAGACAGTTGGGTTTGCACCATTGCAACATCAATAAGACTAGTTATGTTATTTACAAGAGAACCTAAAACAATGGGTATCGCAATAACGACAATAGCCTTAAGTGTAGACTTACCACTTGCTGCTTTTGGTGCATTGCTTAGTTGTTCAGAAGTGAAAATTTTGCCGCCACTTATTTTAAATTTAATGGCTAAAAACCCAGCACTGACTGCGGTGCCTAATGAAATGCCAAGTAATGCACCGGCGGCAGCTAACGAAAGGTCACCGGTCGATTTTAATACTATAAAGGCAAACCCATAACCAAAAACAAGTTTACCCAATGCTTCCAATACTTCGCTTATAGCAGTTGGCGTCATATTCCTAAGGCCGTTATAAAAACCTCGGTAAGCCGACATAATGCAACAGAACAGCAAGCACGGTGCAATGCAAATAATTCCCGGAAAGGCACCTTTATTAAAAACTCCAAAAACACCGTCGCCTGTTAGCAAAAACGCAGCAAGCAGCAACAACACAAAGCCGATTCCACCTGTAACCAAAAACGCACTCTGAGCAATTCTTAATGTTTTTTTAACGTCATTATATCTTCCGGCTGCAACATGTTCTGCTACAATTCGAGAAATTGCAATCGGCAAACCTGCCATTGCAATAGAATACATTGGAACATATAAGTCATATGCGGTTGAATAAAAACCGCTACCGGCAGGACCTAAAAGTTCACTTAACGGAATACGGTAAATAGCACCAATAATCTTAACCAAAAAAGTAGCAACTATAAGTATTAACGAACCGTGAAGAAAACTTTGCTGATTAGAACCTGAATTTTCTTTTACATTTTTATTCATAACTCACCAAAGATTACAAAGATTTTAGCCAATCAAACACAAGACCTGCCCAACCATCGGCTTTTTGGCAGTTTAATGTATCGGTATACGTATCGGCTGAATCGTTATTTGCACCGTCTGAAATCATACGAATTGATACAAACGGTTTATTAAAAAGTTTTGCTGAATGAGCTACAGCCGCCGACTCCATATCACAGGCAATTGGAGAAAATTTGTCTGATAAAAACAAGTGCAATTCCTTAGTGCAAACGAATTTATCGCCAGTAACAAACGTACCGCTTGCAACAAAAGGAAATTTTGATAAAATATCAGCATTTAGGTTGGCATCAGCCTTTAGTCTTCCCTCGGTGCCGGGCTTTACAGAATATTCATAACCTATTGGCGTAAGGTCAAAATCGTGTTCTACAAAATCCGTGCCTAAAACAAGATTAAATGTATTTGTATCACTAAAACCGCCAGAAAGTCCTGCATTAATTATAATATCACATTCATTTGCAATAAGAGCAGAGGCACTCGCGGCATTAACTTTGCCTATACCTGAGCAGACCGATTTAACGGATATCGTTTGAGTTTTGCCTTTGATTTTAAATTCATGCCCTAATAAATCGGCAACAAAGGATTCTCTCTCATCGTTCATAAACTGATAAAGATGCTTATATTCATCAATATCAGCAATTATTAATCCTACTTTTAGCATTTTATTCTTCCTCTGAGTCTAAAGAAATCTCGCCTTCTACAAGTTCTCCGTTCTCAAAAACAACCGAATCGTTATAAAATTCGCCGTTTCTTATTGCATCAAGTTCAAGTTTTAAAACTTCAATATTAGCAACTGCAGCATCAAAAACTGCTTCATCCACCTTAATTCCTTTAAGTTTTCTGTAAGAAAGTCTGCCAAGTTTTTCATATGATTTTTTTAATTCAGCACAAACTTTTGCCATCTTAATATTGCACTTTTGGTCGTAGATAAAACCGCCGGTTTTTGAATTTACGTTGTTTAAAATGCTTTTTGCTTTGTTTAAAAGTTCCATGACAATTCTCCTTTTTTATAATGCTAACATAATTAAATAAAATATTCAACGATAATGCCCTAATTAAAGGTATTTATCGTAAAACTCGATTATACCCTTCTTGCGTTCTGCAATTTCGCAAAAATTGTTTATGTATTCATATGGATATTTAAAATTAAAAACTCTTGAAATTTTGTTTCCGTCGGGTTGGCGAAGTTTGGTTACCGCAGATGCTCCGCAACCAAAAATACTATGTGTTTCATCCATTATGTATACGTTGTAAAGACATTCATAACCCGTTTTAGCATAACCAACATTCTCAAGATTACCGATGGTTTTGCTCTGTCGGTACATATAATAAGGCAAAATACTCGCATTAATTAGTTCATCCATTGCAAAATCAACCATCAGCGATGCGTTTTCACCCTCATCATAATCGAAAACGGTACTGTTTTTATTAAGATTAGATGCACGTTTCATTGAAAGCGAATGAACAGTTATGTTTTCAGGTGAAAGTTTAATAATGTCTAATACCGATTTTTTAAAAGAATCGACTGTATCGCCCGATAGACCTGCAATAAGGTCCATATTAATATTACTGAACCCTACTTTTCGAGCAAGATTAAAGGCATCAACTGTTTCATTTACAGTATGTCTTCTACCAATTGCTTTCAAAACAGAATCGTTCATGGTCTGTGGATTAATGCTTATTCTTGTTGCACCGCCCTGTTTTATTGCAATTAATTTATCTTCAGTAATGGTATCAGGTCTGCCCGCTTCTACTGTGTATTCAAGTAAATAATCTAAGCAGAAATTATCTCTTACTGCTTTCATTACTTCTGTTAATTGCTCAGCACTTAATGTGGTAGGCGTACCTCCACCAATATAAACAGTTAATAATTTTAAATTAAAATATTTCGCAATTTCTCCTGTTTGCTTAATTTCTTCACAAAGAAGTTTTACATATTGAGGAATTAGTTTTTTAGCTTGCTCAATGGAATGAGAAACAAACGAGCAATAATTACACCTGCTTGGGCAAAAAGGTATGGAAATATATAAACTAAAGTTATCTCGTGCTGAACGCCCGACAATCTTTTTCTCACTTTTATAGCAATCAAAACAAAGTTTTGTTTTTGTATCACTTACAAGCAGTTCATCCTTAAAATACGATAATGCTTTATCCTCACCAAACTCAGAACAAAGCTTACCCATAAGTTTAGCAGGTCTGACACCGGTAAGGATACCCCAAGGAGAAGTATAACCCGTAATGGTTTTAAAACATTCGAAAAGCATAAGAGCAAGTTGTTTTTCTACTTCACCGTTAAACTTTTCTAAGTATTGTTGCTCATACTTTTTATCAAGTTTTAATTCGGTTTTAAGCGTATATCCATCATCCGATTGGATAGATGAAACAAATATGTAGTTTTCTTGATTTTCAATTAGTGTTTTATCACAAGAAAACTGAAATTTTTCAAAAGGAATAAATAAACGGCTAAGTTTTTCAAGCTCGTATTTATAATCTTCGCCTTCAATAACAAACAGCATTATTACTTAAAAAACGGATTGCTTTTCCGTTCAGCTCCTATTGTAGTAGATTCACCATGACCGGGATAGACAACCGTGTCATCAGAAAAAATTTCTCCCAATTTACTGATTGAATTAATTAATTCATCGTAACTTCCACCGGGAAAATCAGTTCGGCCGGCAGTACCTTTAAAAAGAGTATCACCGCTAAATAATACACCGTTAATGTCAAACGATACACCACCTACGGTGTGACCCGGTGTATGAATTATTTTGATAGTAAACTCATCAGTTTTTAATACATCGCCGTCATTAACGGTAATATCGGCTCTTGAAGTTTTATCAGCGTTACCGTAAAATCCTCTGCAAACATTAGTCAGGCTGTCTTCATCGCTATATAAACCGCATTCGTCAAGCGTATGAATAACAATCGGTGCATTAGAAAATTTGCGTAATTTGACAGCACCGCTTAAATGGTCAAAATGTCGGTGAGTAAGTAAAATGTATTTTGTCATACTTGGATTATCGTAGACAAATTTTACAATCTCGCTTTCGAGATAACCGGGGTCTATAATTAACGCTTCATTTTCACCTTTTACAATATAACAATTTGCCTGTAAAATTCCGCAAGGAACGGTAACGATGTTCATATTTTTCTCCAATTATCGGTGTCAAGAATGATTGTAACAGGTCCACAAAGTTCAGTACTTATCTGCATATCGGCACCAAATTTACCATGAGCCTGTGTCTTAACACCGTTTTGCTTTAAGCACTCCATAAAACATTCATAAAGTATATTGGCATCATCAGGTGCCATAGCCTCTATGTATGAAGGGCGGTTACCCTTTTTAGTGTCGGCGCAGAGCGTAAAATTAGAAACAGTCAACACACCGCCGTCAATATCAAGTACTGAGAGGTTCATTTTGTCATTTTCATCACAAAAAATACGGAGATTAGCAACTTTTTTAGCAAGAAGTTCTGCCTCAAGTTTGGTATCGGTTTCATGAACACCTAACAAAACAAGAAGTCCCTTTCCAATCTCTCCCGAAAACTCGCCGTCGGCAATACAAGTGCCCTTATTTATTATTTGTATAACAGCCTTCATTATGCACCCTACTTTACACTTCTTTCAACACTGTAAACACCTTGAATTTTGCGAATACGTGAAGTGACATTATCAAGATGCTCTCGACTTTCAACACTGATGGTAATGGAAATTTCGCAGTTCCCGTCTTTAGTTTCGCGTGCCATAATGGCATGAACGGGAACGTGTAAATTGCCAAGTAAAATAGAAAGGTCAGCAACAATTCCATCGCGGTTAATGGCTAAAATGCTTACAGTTGACTCAAATCTTTCGGTTCGTGATACCTGCCAATGCGCAGGAATCCATCTGTCACGTTCAGGTGCAGTACTTAAATCGGGCACATTATTACAATCTTTTTTATGAATTGATACACCGTGACCCCTTGTAATAAAGCCGATAATATCGTCTCCGGGTATCGGAGTGCAACAACGTGACAATTTAATAAGACAGTTGTCAATACCTTCGACAATAACACCGTCGGAAGATTTAGTTACTTTACGTTCAGAAATAATATCTTCGATTTCTACCGGTTTAGTTGTCTTGATAAATTTTGAATAATCCTCTTTAACACGAGGCATTATTTTAGAAAGTAGAATACCGCCGTAACCAATTGCTGCATAAAGTTCGTCAACACTTTCACAACGTTGTCTTTCTGCAATGTTTTCTAAGAACATTTGTAGGTCATCATCGCTTAAACGAATGTTGTTTCGTGCAAACTCACGCTCAATATCAGCCTTACCGTTGGCAATATTTTCAGGTCTCTTTTCCTTTTTAAACCAAGCACGAATCTTGGTTTTTGCCTGGTTGGTTTTAACAATGTTTAACCAATCTCGACTAGGACCGTGGCCTGCCTGATTTGAGGTAATTATTTCAATTAGTTCGCCTGTTTTAACCTCATGAGTTATCGGTACAATCCTACCGTCTACCTTTGCACCGACCATTTTTATACCAACAGCAGTATGAATTGCAAACGCAAAGTCAATAACCGTCGAACCAACAGGAAGATTAATAACGTCACCCTTTGGAGTAACGGCAAAAACGTCTTCCTGAGAAAGGTCGGTCTTAATGGTCTGAACAAGGTCTTCAGCATCATTAGATTCACGCTGGTTATCAAGAATTTGTCTAATCCATGCAAGACGCTCTTCAAACTTTGTATCGCTTCGCATTACACCGTCTTTATATTTCCAATGTGCAGCAATTCCGAGTTCAGCCGTACGGTGCATTTCAACCGTTCTAATCTGAATTTCAAACGGAATACCTTCACGCCCAACAACGGTTGTATGAAGCGACTGATACATATTAGGCTTAGGGGTAGAAATATAATCCTTAAACCTACCGGGAATAGGTCTGAACATATCGTGAACAACACCCAAAATATTGTAACAGTTAGCAACAGTATCAGTAATTATACGAACGGCATAAACATCGTAAATTTCATCAAAAGACCTACCCTGCATATACATTTTACGGTAGATTCCGTGAATTGATTTAACTCTGCCCTCAATGGTAATGCCGGGTACAAACTCCTCTACCCTAACTTTTATACGTTCTTGAATTTCAGCAAGGAACTTTTCACGATACTTTTTACGAACAGTTAGAGAATTTTCAATTTCATGATATGCAACCGGGTCTAAGTGCATAATTGCAAGGTCTTCAAGTTCTTCCTTAACAGCACGAATCCCAAGTCTGTGAGCAATTGGAGCAAAAACCTCTAATGTTTCCCTTGATTTATCACGCTGACTTTGAATTGATTTTGCATCAATGGTCCTCATATTGTGCAGACGGTCAGCAAGTTTTATAATTATAACTCTAATATCATGCGACATGGCAATAAACATCTTGCGGATATTTTCTGCCTGTTCATTTTCTTTGGATTCAAGCGGAATTTTACCAAGTTTTGTTACACCGTCAACCAAGTCTGCAACATTTTGGCCAAACATTTGTTTTATTGTCTCAATTGTAATTTCCGTATCCTCAACAACATCGTGTAAAAGAGAAGCGGCAATAGATTCAGAATCCATACCTAAAGTTATAATGATTTTGCATACTGATATAGGGTGCATGCAAAACGGCTCACCCGAAGCTCTGAATTGACCTTCATGAGATGTAATGCAAAGTTTAAATGCACGCTCAATCAAATCACGGTCGTACGAACGACTGTCGGGTTGAGCATCTAAAAGATTCATTATAGTTCGAAAACTTTCTTCATAACAAGCCAATTCATTCACCACCTATAATTGATTTCAAAGTTTTTAAAGTTTTTGCGCTCTCAAGGTCTGCCTTGCCGTTAACCGGAAGCAGAGAATACTTTTTATTAGAATATTCTAAAATATTAAGGTCAGTTAACGCAGATAATGCAATATTAATTTTTCCATAAGGTAAACAGCCTAATAGGTCATTTATAATCATCTCTTCGCTAATTATGCCACATTCTTTTATATGCTTAAAAACATTAACAATATCGTCTCTTGAAGGTAATATCTCTAAAGCACCGTTTTTATCAATTTTGTTGCTATGAAACAAATCAATAAGACGTATCTGTTTTAAAAGTAAGTCTTCATCAATGCCACATTGTCTTATAGCCCTTATAATAACCGATACTGATTTTGTATTATTATAAACATTAATATCCAAACTAACCGCAACATCAACAACAGAGCCAATTCTATAACAAAAGTCATCGGCACTTGTACCAAACATTACCGCCCAAAATTCAGTATCGTCTTTTTTAAGTTTAATTCTTATGTGTTTGCCTGATGCTATTGAGTTAATGCTACAAATCTTACATTCAGTAACGGCAATAAGCGGTGATGGATTTTTAGAACCATAAGGTTCAAGTGATTTAAGCGCTTCTACAGCCTCAATTGTAAAGGCACGGGGTTTAAGCCTGCAGTCAATGTAAATTGAGGGTACAGGTAATTCGGTGTCTTCAGCAAACTTATTTATAGCGATTCTAAAAGCATCAATTTTATCTTCTTCAATAGTCAGACCGGCAGCCAACTCATGACCACCAAATTTAACCAACATTTCACCACAAGAAGAAATAGCGTTAAATAGAGAAAAAGGTGCAATACTTCTACCGGAGCCCACCGAATGACAACCGTTAGCGTTAATAACAATAGTAGGCTTTGAGTACTTCTCAGTGAGTTTTGATGCAACAATGCCTATAACACCAACATGCCAATTATAACCGCTTACAACAATAACTCTATCGTGATTGAATCCATTTTTTTCTATGTTATCGCATGCTTCTTCAAAAATGTCGTGCTCGGCAGATTGTCGGGTTGTGTTAAATCCATCTAATAAACCGGCAAAATACAATGCATCGTCATAATTTTTTGCCATAAATAATTTAACAGCAGTTTCAGCCGTTGACATTCTTCCGGCAGCATTAATTCTTGGACATAAAGTAAATGCAGCATTCAACGAAGTAATAAATTTTGCATCTGCAACCTCCGACAACGCTCTTATTCCTAAGTTTTGTTTTCGGTTAATAAGTTTCAGACCGATTTTTACAATTGAACGGTTTTCACCAACTAAAGGTACAACATCGGCTATGGTGCCCAGTGCGACAAGGTCGCCATATTCAAAAATCATTTCCTCAGCAGGTCTTCCCTCCAAAGCACAAACCAATTTAAAAACAACGCCAACACCACAAAGTTCACAAAACAGCCAATCGTTGTCTGAATCAATATGAGGGTCAACAACCGCAACCGCATCGGGCAATTCAGCCGACGGCAAATGGTGGTCGGTAATAACAACGTCAATACCGAGTTCATTTGCACGTTCAACTTCTTTTATTGCATTAATACCATTATCAACGGTAATAATAAGCGTATAACCTTCGTCAGCCGCTTTGTTTATCGCATCAATCGATATGCCGTAACCTTCGTTTTCACGGTCAGGAACAATGAAATTAACATCGGCACCCTTTGACGACAGATATCCGGTTATAAGTGCAGTTGATGTTACACCGTCGCAATCATAATCACCAAAAATCAGTATTTTTTCATTCGATTCAATAGCAAGGTTGATTCGCTCTACTGCTTCGGATATCCCGCTATATTCATAAGGGTCAGAAAAATCGGGTTCGTCCGAAAAAAAATGCTCAATTTCATAAGGGTCAATCAGTCCGCGTGAAACTGCAATATATACCAAAAGATGGTCAATTCCACAATCGTCAGCAAGTTCTGACACAAACTGTTTATCGACATTTGGAAATATCCATTTCTTGAAATTCACGCAAATCACCCCTTATACATCATTTAATTTCTTATTTTACCACTTTTAACATGCTTTTTCAAGAGCGTACTATTATTAATTTATTATATAAAACTATATTTTAAGGCGAAATTAATGAAAAACAAAACACTATATTTAACAGTAGTTTTCGGCATAGGTTTTTATGGATACGGATTGTTGGAAATTATTTGGCGCGGTAGAACTCACCCAAGTATGTCGCTGGCCGGAGGAATTGTATTTTGTCTTAT
Organism: Acutalibacteraceae bacterium; assembly: GCA_045546915.1. Lineage (GTDB taxonomy): Bacteria > Bacillota > Clostridia > Oscillospirales > Acutalibacteraceae > UMGS172. The sequence goes on from JAZQDU010000018.1 coordinate 45,414, forward strand.
GTCATATGTAGGATATCGGCTAAAACCACTAAAATTTATGTACCGATGTATCTTTGGCGGTATAATTATCACTGCTATAGAACTTGTTTTCGGTTTAATTTTTAACATTTTATTAAACGCAAACGTTTGGGACTACTTTAAATTTCCTTTAAACTTTGCAGGTCAAATTTGCTTGCTTTATTCGGTTTTATGGTGCTTTTTATCTGCTCCAATTTTAATTTTAGCAGAATTAATCAGACAAAAGTTTATGTTTAATTCAGTCGAAACAAAGCAGAATATGTCAATTAATACTGCTTGACCGAAGCCGAACTACGTGTTATAATGTTTGTTTGAAAGGAGGCGGAAAAATGTCTGAAAACACAAAAACAATTGCATCAAACAAAAAAGCATTTCATGATTATTTTGTTGAAGAAAGCATTGAATGTGGAATAGAACTCTGCGGTACTGAAGTAAAATCAATTCGACAAGGCGGAGTTAACCTTAAAGATTCTTGGTGCGATGTAGATAAAGGCGAAGTGTTTGTCCACGGTATGCACATAAGCCCTTATGAAAAAGGAAACATTTTTAACCGCCAACCTTCACGTAAGAGAAGACTGTTGCTACATAAAAAAGAAATTAATCGTTTATTCGGTGTTATTAAGCAACAAGGTCTTACACTTGTACCTTTATCGCTTTATTTTAAAGGCTCTCTTGTAAAGGTCCAACTCGGCGTTTGCAGAGGTAAAAAATTGTATGATAAGCGCGCTGATATGGCTAAAAAGAGTGCCGAAAGGACCATTGAGCGAGCATTAAAGGAGAAAAATCGATAGTTCATACGGGGATGTAAAGGTTTCGACAGGGACTTTGAACCTTGATAAGCATGCAGCGTTATCGTAATCGCTTTGAAAACGAACTTTTAAAAATAACTGACAAAAATACAGTTGCTTTAGCAGCTTAAAATAGCTGCCGTTCGACCCGAAAGTACCGCGGTTCGGACTCGAGCGTCATTTTTGCGGTGAACGTGAGCAGAGGTGTTCTCCTACCCTGCCATGACAAGGAGATACTAAACAGTAAAGCCTGACTGACGGCGTTACTGTAAGGGAATGTTAAAAGACAGTCTAAGCATGTAGAAAGTTTTGGGAATAGGTTTTTGGACACGGGTTCGACTCCCGTCATCTCCACCAAACAAGCACTTCTTTTGAAGTGCTTGTTTTATCTTTAAAATTATTGAAAATGTATTTAAAACGTGATAAAATTAATAAAAAAAGGATATTTTTTATGATTATTTTAATAACCGGTGCTTCGCACACCGGCAAAACAGCTTTAGCACAGAAAATGCTTGAAAAACACAAATATCCCTACCTTTCTATTGACCATCTTAAGATGGGATTAATTAGAAGCGGTAACACCAATCTTACACCTTTAAGCCCTGATAATAAACTTACCGAATATTTATGGCCTATTGTATGCGAAATTATTAAAACCGCCATTGAAAACAAGCAAAATTTGATTGTTGAAGGATGTTACATTCCATACGATTGGAAGCAATATTTTACTGCTCAATATCTTGAAAATATAAAATTTTACTGTCTTGTAATGAGTGAAAAATACATTCAAAATCACTTTCAGGATATAAAAAAATATTCTAACATTATTGAAAAACGTATAGATGATGAATGTTCAATAGAAAGCATAATTGAAGACAACGCTTATGTATTAGAACAGGCAAAAAAACACAAATTAGACTATATATTAATCGATGAAAAATATGATTTAAATATATAACACTAAAAAAAAAAAGACCTCTTTTGTGCTTAACAAAAGAGGTCTTAATATTAATCTGTTGTATAGTTATCGAAATAGCCTTGAATAAATACAATCGGTGTGCCTTTATCACCAGAACCGGATGTGAGGTCACATAGTGAACCGATAAGGTCAGTAAGTTGACGGGGAGTAGTTCCCTCAGATGCCATATTGCCAACAAGGTCTCCGTCTTTTTCACGAATTTTGTTCTTGATAGCGTCCTTCAATGCATCACCCGAAAGTTCAGAAAAATCGTTATCAGCCAAGTATTTAAGTTTAAGTTCATTCGGAGTGCCTTCAAGACCTTTTGTGTATGCAGGTGAAACAACCGGGTCAGCAAGTTCCCAAATTTTACCCACAGGGTCTTTAAAGGCGCCGTCGCCATAAACCATAACCTCAATGTTTTTGCCGGTGGCTGCTTTAAATTTTTCATGAATAGCATCAACAACTTCTTGGCAATCGCGCGGGAACAGTTTTACCTGATCTTCATTTGCTTTGTTGGAGCCTAAAAGACCGTAATCAGCATTAAAACCGCTTCCGTTAATAGACTTGTTCATGATTTCATCAAGCCCAAGAACAATCTCTGCGCCTGCATTTTTAAGAATTCTCTTTGTGCGAGCGCGAGTGTGAATATCACAGCAAAGAACATTTTTGGTATAGTCTAAAATTGCTCTTGGATTATTAGCGAAAATTATTTCGCATTCAGCACCTGCTTCTTCAATAAGTCTACCATAGTATTCAACGTAGTCAACACCGGTAAATCTGTGTTTTTCATAGCCGAAAAGTTCGCGATATTTTGAGAGTGACAAAACGTCTTTATAAGGGTCTACACCCATCTCGTCCATTTTATCAATACTGATGAGATGATTACCAACCTCATCAGAAGGATATGAAAGCATAAGAACAACTTTCTTTACGCCTTTTGCAATACCGCGAAGACAAATTGCAAAACGGTTACGACTCAAAATCGGGAAAATAACACCGACCGTCTCTCCGCCGAATTTTGCTTTAACATCGGTAGCAATATCGTCAACCGAGCAATAGTTACCCTGAGCGCGGGCAACAATAGCCTCGGTCATAGCAACAATATCTTTATCATGAAATTCAAAACCTGCATCCTTAGAGGCTTCGAGTACAGAAGAAGTAACAATCTCTACAATATCGTCACCGTTTCTTATAATCGGAGCTCTTACTCCTCTTGATACAGTACCAATCATACGGCTCATAAATGGCAACTCCTTTAAGTCAAATTTAAGGTTAGAACCAACGAAAAGATTATAGCAGTTTTATCTTTTCATTTCAACATATTTTTTTAAAACAAGACAAAAAATTTATCTATTGTTTATTATAGCCAAATCATTAAAGAGTAACCTTGTGGAAAACCTTTTTACCCTTTTTAATTATTATACCGTCTCCCTCAAAATCTGCCTTAGTGAAATATTTTGCGGGGTCGGTAATTTTTTCGTCGTTAACCGAAACGCCGCCCTGTTGAACAAGACGTCTACCCTCACCTTTAGACGGTATTAATCCGGCTATTAGCATAACATCAAGAAGACCAATTTGTTCATTTACAAAATTTTCGTCAGACAAGGTTGTATTAGGCATATCTGCATTAGCGCCGCCTGCAAAAAGCGAGCGTGCGGTTTGCAATGCTTTTTCTGCTTCCTCTTGGCCGTGAATCATTTTAGTAAGTTCAAAAGCAAGACGTTCCTTAACCGAGTTTAACTCGCTGCCTTCTAATTTTTCATACTCATAAATTTCCTCAAGAGGAATAAATGTAAGCAACTTCATGCACTTGACAACGTCAGCATCGTCAACATTTCTCCAATATTGGAAAAATTCATAAGGAGTTGTTTTGTTAGCGTCAAGCCAAACAGCACCGTTGGCGGTTTTACCCATTTTTTTACCTTCTGAGTTGAGCAACAAGGTTATAGTCATAGCATGCGCGTCTTTACCGAGTTTTTTTCTGATAAGTTCAGTACCGCCAAGCATGTTAGACCACTGGTCATCGCCGCCAAACTGCATATTACAGCCGTATTCCTTGAATAAATGATAAAAGTCGTAAGACTGCATTATCATATAGTTAAATTCAAGGAACGAAAGACCTTTTTCCATTCTTTGTTTATAGCACTCAGCTCTTAACATATTATTAACCGAGAAACACGCGCCAACCTCACGAAGAAGTTCGATATAATTGAGTTTAAGAAGCCAATCAGCATTATTAACCATCTGAGCTTTGCCTTCGCCAAACTCAATAAATTTACTCATTTGCGCCTTAAAACAATCACAGTTGTGCTGAATAATTTCAGGGGTCATCATACTACGCATGTCGGTACGTCCAGAAGGGTCACCAATATAGCCGGTACCACCGCCAATAAGAGCAATAGGCCTGTTACCTGCCATTTGCAATCTTTTCATAAGGCATAACGCCATAAAATGACCAACATGAAGACTGTCAGCAGTTGGGTCAAATCCAATATAAAAGGTCGCCTTTCCGGCATTAACCATATTTCTTATTTCTTCTTCATTTGTAACCTGAGCTATAAGCCCACGTTCAACAAGTTCATCATAACAAGTCATAAATTATACCTCCAAACAACTCAATTTTATATGTTATCATAATTGTTTATGATTTTCAATAAGTTCTTTAGCCGAATTATAAAGATTTTCAGTTAAAGAAACACCCGACATAATTCGTGCTATTTCTTTAATCCTATTATCACCCGAAACCGAGTTTACATTAGTACGAGTACTGTCATCGGTTGAGTGTTTTGTAATAACCAAATGCTCGTCACCGGCAGCAGCAATTTGAGCAAGATGTGTTACACAAATCACTTGTTTATTAAACGAGAGTTCCTTTAACTGTCGGCCAACCTTATCGGCGGCTTTACCGCTAATGCCGGTGTCAATTTCGTCAAAAATAAGCGTGTCCGCATCCTTATCAGCGGTCATAACGCTCTTAATACTAAGCATTATTCTCGACAATTCACCGCCCGAAGCCACCTTAGAAAGCGGTTTTGCAGCTTGACCAATATTTGCCGAAATATAAAATTCTACAGAATCGCAACCGTTTACGGTATACATAGATTCTGAAAACTTTGTAGAAAAAACAACATTCGGCATCTCAAGATATTTTAAAACTGAACACACTTCATTCGAAAACTTTTGAGCACTTGACCTTCTTGCATTAGTTAAGAGCGTGCCTTTTTCTACAAGTTCGTCTTCTAACGCTGAACATTTTTCTTCTAAAACAGCAATCATTTCGTCAGAAGAAATAATGAGTTCCAATTCTTTTTCGGCTTCCGTTTTATACTTTAATACATTTTCTTCGCTTCCGCCATATTTCTTAACAAGACTGCTGATTAAATCAATTCTTTCTTCACATTCAAGAAGTTCATTTTGGTCAAACGAAATATCATTTAACTGAGCCTTAATATCACTTGATAATTCATATAATTCGGCAGAAATTGTGCCTAATCTTTCATATAAATCCTTTAAAGACGGCAAGCAGTTAATTAACGATTGTAAATCTGCAACGGCGTCAACCACCAAAGACGAAGCACCTGCGTTTTCTTCATCACCGCTAAGTTTTAATGAACATGAGCCAAGGTTTGTTAGCAAATTTTCAGCATTTTTTATAATATTTTTTCGTTCAATAAGTGAAAGCAGTTCTCCTACTTTAACACCTGCAGCCTCAATTTCATTAATCTGAAATTTTAGCAAATTTATCCTTGATTGCTTTTCGTTTTCGTCTACCATAAGACTTTTTAACTGCTTTTTAACAGTTTTTAACCTATTGTAGCAATCACGATAATCGTCAATTATCTTAGCATCTACACCATATAAATCAATATATCTGCAATGATTTTGAGGGTCTAACAACGCTTGATTATCATGTTGACCGTGTATATTAACAAGTAAATTCCCTACCTCACGTAAAACAGAAACATTAACAGAAACACCGTTGATTTTACATACGTTACGTCCATCAGCGCTAATGGTTCTCAACATCATAATACTACCGTCAAGGCAGTCAACCAAGTATTCGTTAAGAACTTCAACAACACTCTGCGGCACATCCTCAAAAACAGCAGATACAGTCGCCTTTTCACAACCGGTACGCACAAGTTCTTTAGAAGTTCGTTGCCCCGTAACAGCATTGATTGCATCAATAACAATAGACTTACCGGCACCTGTTTCACCTGTAAGCACATTAAACCCCGAACTAAAATCAATATTACACTTTTCAATAACCGCGATATTTTCAATATTTAACGATTTAAGCATAATTTCCCTTTAAGCAATAATATTTTTTAAATTTTCTGCAAGCAGTTTAGCATCAGCTTCGGTCTTAGTGATAACAAAAATCGTATCGTCACCCGCTAATGTTCCAAGCACATTTTCACAGTGCATCATATCCAGTGCTGCACAAGCACCTTGAGCCATACCGGAATGACACTTAATAACAACATCATTCATTGAATAAGCAACCGAAATTACCGATTGAGCAAACAAATCATTGTATTTAAGCGATTTAGAAGAAACAGCATGTCCACTAACTGCATAGCGATAAACACCGTTAGCATCGAGCAGTTTAACCACACGCAACTCTTTAATATCACGAGAAACGGTTGCCTGGGTTACATCAAACCCTGATTCTATAAGTTTATGTTGCAACTCTTCCTGAGTTTCAATCGGTTGTGATGATATAAGTTCAAGAATTTTATTTTGTCTTTCTTTTTTCATTTTTCACTATCCTCGTTATTGAAGTTTGGTTTTTTCTGAGAAAATTTTGTAAACCGAGAGGTCATTTAATTTAATAAATTTTGCCTTATATTTAGATTTTTTAATTTTAACAACACAATTATCGTCAATTTCACAAATTGCTCTGCCGTCGGATGAAAGAAAAATTTTTAAATCGTCGGTATTTGAAACTCTTACCGATAAATCAGTTTCAGAGCCTACAACAACCGAACGATTCATCAAAGTATGAGGGCAAACGGGAGTAAGCACCATACAATCAACCAAAGGGTCGACAACCGGGCCACCGGCAGACAGTGAATAAGCCGTCGAACCGGTTGGTGTTGCAGTAATAAAACCGTCTGCACGGTATTTTATAACGTCACTGCCAACACAAACCTCAATATCGAGCATTGTAGCAACTGAACTCTTGCTTATAACAAAATCATTAAGGCAATCGCATGTATTAAATAATTTATCATTTTTGTAAACTTCGGCAGTAAGCATAATACGGTCTTCAAAGCAACAATCATCTGATACAATGTTTTTTACAATAGAGAGATTGTCAGAATCAATACTGGCAAGATATCCTATTCTTCCTGCATTTATACCGATTACCGGCACGCCAACAATTGCCGCAGTTTTAGCGACCTTTATAATGGTTCCGTCACCGCCGACAACAACTACTTTTTCAAAACCTTCAAACGATTTTATATCCTCAATTTTATTTTCGGCAAACTCAATTATTTCAACATTAGCCCCTGCATCGGTTAAGATTGAGGCGGTATACTTTGCAATTTCAAAACCGCTGGTTTTCTTTGAATTGTAAACAATTAATATCTTCATTAAACCACCCTATTTATCGAGAGCATCATGAGAAGCATTAACAATTTGCTCAGCCGTTACTGAACAAATATTTTGAGCATTATCACTTTTTTCTATGTAAACCAAGTATTCTATATTACCTTCAGGGCCTTTTACAGGAGAATAAGTCAGCCCTAAAACAGAAAAACCGTTGCTAATTAGCATATTAAGAGTATTTTCAACTACCTCTTTATGAACCGACTTATCACGCACAACGCCTTTTTTACCAACCTTATCCTTACCTGCTTCAAACTGCGGTTTTATAAGACAAACTGCACGTGCATTATCCTTCATCAAAGTGCGCATAACCGGTACGATAATTGATAACGATATAAACGATACATCAACCGACGCAAACGAGAGCAAATCGGGAATCTGTTCGTTGGTACAATATCTAAAATTAGTCCTTTCAAGGTTAATAACCCTTTCATCAGTCCTTAATTTCCATGCAAGTTGACCGTAGCCAACATCAATAGCGTACACCTTTTTAGCACCGTTTTGTAACATACAATCAGTAAATCCACCTGTTGATGCACCAATATCCGCACAAATAAATCCATCTAACGATAATCCGAATTCGGTCATTGCCTTTTCAAGTTTTAAACCGCCTCGGCTTACATATTTAAGCGGATTACTTCTTACTTCAATGACATCATCAGGTTTAATTTGCATACCTGCCTTATCTGCTTTTTGGTTATTAACATACACAACACCGGCCATAATGAGCGTCTTAGCCTTTTCCCGACTATCACAAAAGCCTTGCTCAAAAACAGCAGAATCAAGCCTTAATTTATTGTTCAACAGATATTACCTCACTAACCATCGAATCACAATCAAGTTTATATTGTTTTATCTGTTCAGTTACGCTCGACTGTTTTACAAAATCATTAACGGCAAAAATTTTAAATTTACCCGAAAAATCATTCTTTAATAATTTTGAAGCAGTCGTTTCGGCAACAGAACCTCGTTCTATGCCTTCTTCAAAGAAGAGAATATTATCAAATTTCATTAAGTAATCAACAAAATCCGAACTGCACGGTGATAAAACCGAAAGTTTAACAATCGCAACATTGATTTCTTTATTCTGAAGTTCTTTTTGTGCCTTAAACGCTTCAAAAATGAGAGTGCCGTAGGTAACAATAGCAGTCTTACCTTCGCCAAATACAGAAAAATCATCTGCATTATAATCGGCATTAGGCAAAACACCTGCCTCAGCACCCCTTGGATAACGTATTGCAGCAACACCTTTAGGGTTACTTAAACGTTTTTTTAGCATGCATTTTAATTCAGTATAATCACTTGGAGCGTATATTTTAACTCCAGGTATCATTGACAAAAAAGCAACATCAAACAGACCTTGGTGTGTTTCACCGTCGTTACCGACAAAACCGGCACGGTCAACCGCTAAAGTAAGTGGTAACTTAGCAATTGCAGCATCGTGAATAACCTGGTCAAATCCTCTTTGTAAAAAAGTAGAATAAACAGCAAAAACAGGTTTTAGACCGCATCTTGACAAAGCTGCCGAAAACGTAACCGCATGTTCCTCAGCGATGCCTACATCAAAAAATCTATCCTTAAATTCGTTAGCAAAATTGTTTAAACCGGTTCCGGTTTTCATAGCAGCGGTAATAGCACATATATCCTCGTCATCTCGCGCTAATTCGCATAGAGTATCACCGAAAACAGTTGAAAAACTCTGATTTTCATCACAAGTAAAACCTTTATCCAAATCAAATTTTGATACTCCATGATAATCCCCTGGATTTTGCTCAGCAGGAAGATAACCTTTGCCTTTTTGAGTTTTTACATGAATTAAAACCGGACGGTGATAGTTTTTTGCAACATCCATTATTTCACTGAGTTTTTTAACATCGTGACCGTCAACAGGACCCATATAGTAAAAACCTAACGATTCAAAAATGTTGCTGTTATAAATAGCATTTTTAATCATAGATTTAACATTAAACACAAAACTTCTCAAAGGTCTGCCGATAAATGGAATTTTCACCAAAAACCTTTCAAAACCAACCTTGAATTTATAATATTTCTTACGTGTTCTAATGGTGGCAAGATGCGTTGACAAAGCACCCTTGTTTTTTGAAATGGACATTCTGTTATCATTAAGAATTACGATTAAATTATGATTTTTACGGTCAACGTTGTTAAACGCCTCGTAAACCATGCCACCTGTCAGAGCACCATCTCCCAAAACGGCAACGGCACATCCTTTTTCACCCTTTATCCTCTTGGCATTACATACACCATATGCAGAGGATACCGAGGTACTGCTGTGCCCCGATATAAATGCATCATGTATGCTTTCACTTGGTTTAATAAAACCTGAGATACCGTCTTCCTTACGCAAGGTGTCAAAATTGTCATACCTGCCGGTAAGAAGTTTATGAGCATAACACTGATGTCCAACATCAAAAACTATTGTATCGTTAGGTGAATCAAATGTTTTGTGAAGTGCCACAGTAAGTTCTACCGCACCAAGATTAGATGCAAGATGACCACCGTTGCGTGAAACGGTATTAATCATTTTATCTCTGATTTCTTCACACAACAGTGTTAATTCATTATTATTCAGTTTTTTTACATCTTTAGGATTTTTAATTCCATTTAAAATGCGGTATTCCATAAAAACAACCTTTAATTTTTTCTTTCAATAAGTGATATTGCAAGTTCCTTCAAAGCACTGGCTTCGTCTCCAAAAACAGCGAGCGAATTTATAGCCAATTGTGTTAAATTTTCAACATCTGACTGGGCTTTATCAATACCTACGAGCGAAACATAGGTTGATTTATTACTTTCTGTATCGCTACCAATAGGTTTACCCAGTTGCTCACATGTAGAAATTATATCAAGTATGTCGTCTCGTATTTGAAACGCAAGGCCAACTGAAAATGCAAAGTTTTCTGCGCTTTCAATTTTGCTGTCATCTGCACCTGCCAATATACAACCAATTTTTGCCGAAGCGGCAAGTAATGCTCCTGTTTTTAATCGGTACATTTCTAAGACAGAATCAATCTGCGGTGCCCTTTGTTCAAACATAAGGTCAATAACCTGACCGCCAATCATACCGTCAACACCCGAAAATTGTGCCAAAACCTTTGCAGCAGCCAAAATTCTATCAGCAGGTATATTTTTTGTAGCAAGTGCAATATTAAAAGCCTCAGTAAGTAAGGCGTCACCTGCAAGCAAAGCATTTGCCTCGCCAAAAGCAATATGGCATGAGGGCTTACCTCTGCGCATATCGTCATTATCCATACAAGGCAGGTCGTCATGGATAAGCGAATAGGTATGAATCATTTCAATAGCACAGGCAAAATTCAATGCATCGTCAACATTTCCGCCACAAATACGGCAAAATTCAAGCAATATTGACGGTCTTATTCTCTTACCTCCCGCCGACGCACTGTAACGCATTGCATCAAGCAAAACAGAATACGCTTCATTTCTTTCGGCTAAAATTTCACTTAGCCTTTTTTCTATTATGAAAGGATAATTCTCAAGCATTGCTATCCTCCGAAAGACTATCAATATTCTCAATTTTTTGCTTTGCACCGTCTAACTGCTTTTTACAGGCATTTGAAAGTTGTAAACCTTTAGTGTAAAGTTCTATTGATTCATCAAGACTACATGAACCGCTTTCGAGTTTTGAAACTATTTTTTCCAATTCTAATATATTTTCTTCAAACGATTTACTCATAATTTTTCCTTTCAGTGGCTACAACGGTACAAACAGCGTTTCCGTCGGCAAATTTCAAGTTTATATTATCACTTTCACAAAGATTACTGATACTTTGCACAATCTTACCGTCTTTTTCGGCAACTGCAAACCCGCGTTTTAAAACTTTTAACGGGTCAAGCACCTCTAATTTCGATATTAGTTCGGAAAGTTTAGCATTACTTTCAAAAGTTACCTTTGAACGGCAAAAATCAAGCCTTGTATATAATCCGTCAAGACGTAAAGCAAGTACTCCGAACATATCGGCAGGTTTAGTCAGAACATTAGATTTTGAAAGTGCTTCAAAACGCCTGTAACAAAGATTATAGGTACCTAACACTTTAGCTCGCAAAAGTTGTTCGGCAGAGGCAATGTTTAAATATACCTCCTTAATATCAGGTACTGCTAACTCAGCGGCAGCAGAAGGAGTAGGTGCCCTTAAATCTGCAACAAAATCACAAATAGTAAAGTCGGTTTCGTGACCTACAGCCGATATAACAGGTATTTTTGAATTAAAGACTGCTCTTGCGAGAAGTTCGTCGTTAAAACACCACAAGTCCTCCGCGGAACCGCCGCCACGACCGATAATAATAACATCACAATCACTTTTCGAGTTTACCTTTTCCAAAGCGGAAATCATCTGTTCAGCAGCAGCATCACCCTGAACGGAAACCGGGCACATCACAATAGTAGCAACAGGCCATCTTCTTGAAATTACGTTAATCATGTCCTGCACAGCCGCACCGGTCGAAGACGTAATAACGGCTATTTTTTTAGGAAATTTAGGTATCGGCTTTTTAGCCGAAGCGTCAAATAAACCTTCTTTAGAAAGTTTTTCTTTCAACTGTTCAAACGCCAGCGCAATACTTCCAACGCCGTCAGGCACAATATCGGTAACGTAAATCTGGTAATTACCGTCTTTTTCATAAAGACTAACACCGCAAGCACATATAACATTCATGCCCTCTTTAGGCAAAAATTTTAACCTAACAGCCGAATTTTTAAACATAACGGCTCTAACAGCGGCTCCATCGTCTTTTAAAGAAAAGTACATATGACCGCTAAACGAATTAACCTTAAGGTTTGATATCTCACCTTTAACAAATATTGTTTTAAGGTTTCTGTCGCCTTCAAGCACCGATTTTACGTATTTATTAAGTTGTGTTACACTCAAAGTTACTAAATTCGGCGAAAGCATGCGACTCACCTCACTTATTATGTAAAATAGCAGTCATAACCGCAGTTCCAACTGCGTTATCTGATGAAAGTTCAGTAGATGCAAAATGTGCACCAAATTTATTTGTAATATTTTTTCTTATAAGCGTATTACTCATAACTCCGCCTGCAAAAATCAGCGGTAAATCACCATATTGAGACAAAATACCTTCGGTCATTTTTTCGAGAGTATCGGATAAATAAGTTAAAGTAAAAAGAGCAATATCGGGTGGCGTAACACCGTTTTTAAACATTTGCTCAGCCTTATTTTGCAAACCCGAAATGCAACAGTCAAGCCCTTTTAATGTTACTTTTGGCTTTTCAATCAAACTTGCGCTAAGAGATAATTTATCAAGTTCTTTCCCTGCAGGAAAATTAAGACCTAACATATTACCTACACGGTCAACAGCCTGCCCCATTTTAAGGTCTAACGATTTAGCAATAATTTCAGCCTTGAAAAAGTCATCTTTGTCATAAGAAACAAGCAACGCCTCGGTAGTACCGCCAGATACATGAAAGGAAATAAATTTTTGTCCTAAAAGACTTAACATATTGCTTGAAAACAGTGCAGCGGCAATATGACCCGACTGATGAGAAAACTTATACAACGGAACTTTAAGAGCTGACGCAATGCCTTCTGCGACAGCAACGCCACCTAAAAAACACGGCATATAACTTCCCTCAACCGAACGAGGTCTATCTGAAACACCAACGGCTTCAATTTTATCAACTTCACATGTAGCTTTTTTTACAATGTCAGGCAGATTCTTAATGTGCAGGAACAATGCGTCGCTTTGCCTAAGTCCGACTTCACCGTCTTTAACATTAAGAATTTGTCTTGAATTAATATAATAACTATTCTGAAGGCAAAACGCAGCAGCAGAAGTTGTATAATTACTCGTGTCAATCCCAAGTGAATAAGGCATGATTTAAAGTTCCTTAGCAACTGTGCCGAGCACACCGTTAACAAATGATGCATCATCAGCAGTAGAATACTTTTTGCAAAGTTCCACAGCTTCATCAATAGAAACAGCAACGGGAATTTCATCCATATACTTTATTTCGTATATTGCCAAACGCAAAACTGCCAACGAAACTTTACTGATTCGACCAATTGTCCAACCTGATAAGTTGGCTGAAATTATATCATCAATACTTTCAATGTTATCAAAAACACCTGTAAAGGCCTTTACAACATAACCGTCTTTATCCTGTGCAAAGTCACGTGTTTCACTTGCAAGTTCAAGTATTTCTTGAACGTCATATTCACTAAAATTTTTCTCAAAAACAAGTATAAATGCTTGTTCTCTTGCCATTGTTCTGGTCATAAAGCACCTGCCACGTTCAAATTTTAATAAAATACAAAATAATGCATTTTTATTCACAATATATACTACTATAAATTTAATAAAAATTCAAGTTATTTTAAGTGATATTTGCAAAAACACATCAAATTTAATTTACTATTGCAATATTCAAAACAAATTGATATAATATTGTCGAATTAATATTTATTAAACAGTGTGTTGGGGTGAAAATATGGCTATAAAATTTAGAAACAGTTTTTTTGGTTTTAATAAAGATGATGTTCATTCTTTTGTTATGACTGCTAAAGAAAACGAATACAAATCTGAAAAAACTATTAAAGAACTAAACGATAATGTTAACTCATTAAATAATGAGGTTTCTTCCCTTAAAGCCGAACTTGAATCGACAAAAGAAATTATCAATGAATACAAGGAAAAGGAAGAATCACTCAACAAACTAAGCGAAAGCATTGGCAGATTATACCTTGTAGCACAATCTAATGCAAATGCTATTGCCAAGGCAGCCAAAGAAAACATTGAACAAACCCGTCTTACAGTGGAAATGAATATTAACACTGCCGACTGCGCTCAGAATGATTTTGCCGAAATTGAACGAGAATTAAACGAAAAAGTAGCAACATTTAATAACGAAATAAACGAACTTCGTGAACGTCTTAGCAAAACAAAAGAACTTGTTTTGGAAAACAACAATACTATCGCTTCAAGTGAAGAAAAACTTGACGCTATGACAGCAAGTATTTCGGTTAATTAATTTATAATTTTTCATGCAAAGTAAAAATAATACAAAAAATCCTGCCGAAAATTTCGGCAGGATTTTTTGTGGCACGCTGAAAGGGATTTTATCTCGGCGCTACCCGCGCCTATCGCCTCGCTTACGCTCGTTGCCGCGCCTAAACAACAGTCCACTGGACTGTTGTTCTTAACGGCTTGTTCGAATCCCTTTCTCCATATAAAAATCAAAAAGGAACCAATCCTTCGGACTGATTCCTTTTTGATTGGCACGCTGAAAGGGATTCGAACCCCCGACCCTCTGCTTAGAAGGCAGATGCTCTATCCAACTGAGCTATCAGCGCATAATTTCATAAAAAACGCCCATAAACCGAAGACTATTGCCAACGGCCGGGCATTTTTTGGAGCGGGTGATGGGAATCGAACCCACGTAACCAGCTTGGAAGGCTGGAATTCTACCATTGAACTACACCCGCAACTTGCGACGGTGTTTATAATATCACAAACACCGCCGATAGTCAAGTTATTTTTTGAATTTTTTGTAAGAAATTTGAGGTTCATTTTCACACGTAACGCTGATTTCCTTGAAATTAACCTCCGGATTATCAATAATCAAAGCAATTATCTTATCCTCAACCTTTTTTCTTACAAGTTTCCTTATATCACGTGCACCGCTTTTTGTTTCGCAGTTCTCAGCCATATATTCACAAACCGAATCATCATAAGAAAACTTAATATTTCGTTCTAAAAGCAGCGGCTTTAATTCGTCAAGAATTAATGCTGCTATTTTCTTTAAAGAATCTTTTGACAAGGGTGAGAAGCAGATTACATCGTCAACCCTACCCAAAAATTCAGGTCTTAAAAACTCCCTTAAAGCCTTTAAAGCCTTATCTTTAGAAGCCTCTGCCTCTGTACGGCTAAATCCCATTAAAGTGCCGTTATAATCGCTTCCGGCATTAGAGGTCATTATAATTACTGTATTCTCAAAATTAACGGTACGGCCGTGTGCATCGGTTACTCTGCCGTCGTCAAGAATCTGTAATAAAATATTAAGAATATCGTGATGTGCCTTTTCAATCTCGTCAAAAAGAATAACAGAATATGGTTTTCTGCGTACCTTTTCGGTAAGTTGTCCCGCATCGTCAAAGCCAACATATCCCGGAGGCGCTCCGATAAGTTTTGAAACAGCGTGTTTCTCCATGTATTCGGACATATCAAGCCTTATCAATGAATCAGGAGTATTAAACAGTTCTTTAGAAAGCACCTTTACAAGTTCGGTTTTACCAACACCGGTTGGACCTACAAAAATAAATGATGCAGGTTTGCGGTGACTTGAAATTTGCACACTCGAACGTCTGACACCCAATACAACAGCCTCAACAGCCTCGTCCTGACCGATAATTTTAGCCTTAATATTGTTTTCAAGACTTGATAATTTTTCAAGGTCGTTTTGTTTTACTTTTACGGCAGGAATACCCGTCCAAAGTTCAATAACCCTTGCAAGGTCATCATTTGTAACTAAATTATCTTTTGCTAAAGGCTCAACTCTTAACTGCGCTTCACGGTTCTTTTCAAGTAGGAACTTAACATTGGCAATTTTTTCATAATCAGGTTCTTCAACAACAGATTCAAGTTCTGCCAACTCTTCGGTTAATTTTTTACCGTCTTTTTGGGCTAAATAATACTCATCAATTGACTTGTTTCTAAGGCAAGCACACGCACATGCCTCATCAAGCAGGTCAATCGCCTTGTCGGGCAGAAAACGGTCGCTAATATATCTCTCGGACAGTCTAACTGCTGCACGTACTATATCATCAGTTATTTTAACGTTATGATAACCTTCATAATATCCCTTGATACCTGAAAGCATTTTATAAGAATCCTCTAAAGATGGCTCTTCGACTGTTACAGGCTGAAACCTTCGCTCTAATGCGGCATCTTTTTCAATATATTTACGGTACTCATTAAAAGTTGTTGCACCTATTACCTGAATTTCACCGCGCGATAAAGCAGGCTTTAAAATATTACCGGCACTCATCGAACCTTCGGAATCACCGGCACCGACAAGGTTATGCACCTCGTCAATAAAGAGAATAATGTTGCCTTCTGCCTTTACCTCGTCAATTAAACCTTTGATACGGCTTTCAAACTGACCTCTGAATTGCGTACCTGCCACAAGACCGGTAAGGTCCAATAACATTATTTCTTTATCAAGCAATTTTGCAGGAGCGTCTTTTAAAGCGATTTTCATTGCAAGACCTTCGGCAATTGCAGTTTTACCAACACCGGGTTCACCAATAAGGCATGGATTATTTTTAGTTCTTCGTGAAAGTATTTGAATAGTCCTATAAAGTTCAGCATCACGACCAACAATAACATCAATTTTACCGTCACGTGCTTTTTGAGTCAGGTCAGTACAAAACTGAGAGATGAACTTACGCTTTTTAGTCTTCTTTTTAGAATCTTTTTCATCTTTGGTCTTAGAATCAGCAGACTTATCAGATTGCTCTCCCGCTTTATCAATATTACCGAAAATACCGTTAAGAAAAGGAAAAGTAGCAGCACCGCCGGGAGAAAAAGCATCGTCATCAATATCATCAGTCAGGTCATCACCAAACGACATCATGCCCATCAGTTGGTTGCTCATATCCTCAATGTCTTCATCCGATATGTTCATATTTTTTAGCATATTATCAATGGGTTTTATTCCCGATTCCTTAGCACAAACAAGGCAAAGTCCCTGAGGTTCACCCGTTGAATTTCCATCCTGTGTCATTCCTTGAATAAACACAACTGCCGGTCTTTTTTTACATCTGTAACAAAGTTTCATTAAAAGTCTCCGTTCTGCGAAAAATTATTTCGACAAAAATACATTAAAAACATTAGAAATTGCTTTAAAAACAATTGAATTATTTAAAATATCGGTTGTAATACCGAATATACCATCCGATTTAACAAGTAAAATCAAATACAATACCAAGCACAAAGCAGTGGCTGTTAAAACGCCGTTAACTGCACCTAAAACAAGCCCTAAACCCTTATTTGCAACACGAAATACAGGTATATATGATATTAAATTAAGTACCTTAGCAACTATACTTATAACTATTCTTAACACAAAAAACAAAACAATAAACAAAATAGGTTTTATTAATGTGGCAGTTATTTGATTGTTAACTGTATTTGATACTAAATCTGAAATAGTAAGTGAAAGAACAAAAGACAAAACAACCGATATAAGGCTTATAATTCCCTTTACAAAGCCACGCATTAAACCAATAAGTGAAAACAACAACACACAAGAAATAAACAATATATCAATGAGCATGACATACTTCACCTTCCCTATTAATCGTTTGATTCTTTGAGAAGTTTTAGTTGTGAATTGTCGGTTACAGTTACTTCGTTATTGCTGTTCAATACAACAAAAAGCGGTTTGGTATCAGACTTTAAAGTAGATTTAAGTGTACCGTCAAAATTATAAACATAAACTGTGTCGGATGACAAAACAGCAACTAATTCATTATTTACGGCAATATCGGAAATAGGTGCGAAAAATTTAAACTCACTGTACTTATTGCCGTCTTCTCCAATAATTACTATGCTGTTTTCGTGTTCATTATCCTCTCTGCCAAAAGCAAATGCAGAAAATCCATCAAAAGTTACAGAATAGCACCTGACACCACCGTTTATATCGATTTCACTGTATCTACCTTCCCAGTTAACAGCAAAAACCGAATCTACTCCCGATAATAAAAAATAATCCTTATTTACCGAACTAATAGTTGATACAAAAGTATCAAACTCTGCTTTCCAGACGGGCGTTGCACTATCATACTCTAAAATATACACTTTAGAAACAAATGAACCTGATGAAGCATCAACAAGACAAACCGCAATAGAGTTACCGTCATTACTTACAGCAACGTCTATACAGTAGTTTTCCGCCGAATTCCAAGTATAAATCAATTCATTTTTCTTATTAAACACCAATACGGTATTATTATGAGTATCCGATGTTGTTACAACTGCAAATGTACCGTCACGGCCGATATCGGCACATAGTATATTTTTTTCAAAAGTCCTCTCAAAAAGTTCACTTGAATAATTATATACTTTTACGGTATAACGGTCGCGGTCGAAAAGCAAAAATCTCGCTTCCGAAACCTTTAACTGAGGCTCAAACATACCGTGAGAAGCAGCATTAATCAGTTTTGCTTCTTTATTATACACTTCAAAGTATGTATTATTTAAAACTAACGATACATCACCGTTACTAATAAACTCATTAGGGTTTTGAGCGTATATATTGACCGGATATTCCCCTTTTCCGGTAGCAACATAGCCATTCTGCATTTTTTCAATTAAGCCTGTAGGGGTTAAATAATTGATAACCAAAACAGTAACAATCAACGCAAAAATCACCGAATAAACAACAATACGCTTAATTAATTTCTTTTTTCGGCTGCCTTTTACAAGTTCTAAATTAGACTGTTTGTCATTCTTAACAGCGTTATTTTCAACCTTAAAGGACTCTGAAACAATTTTTTTGAAGTTTTTAAAAAACTTCTTAACATCAGTTTTTTTATGCGAACGTTTTTTACTGTTATTTACTTTAATATTCCTCTTTTTTCGGTTATCGGGCATTGTTGTCACCTCTTTTTGACCTATAAATCAAAATCATAATAAACTTTATCTAAAAACAAACCGTTAGGCTTAGCGGTTGGCCCCGCTAAATCACGATTTTTCGAATCAATAATACTTGGCAAATCATCGATATTAATCTTGCCGTAAGCAACAAGGAGTAATGTACCCACAATAATTCTTACCATATTGTAAAGAAAACCGTCGGCAGTAATACTTATTACTACATCGTCACCATTTCGAATAACACTGCAATCAGAAACAGTTCTTACTGTATCAACAACCGATGAACCGGCAGAACAAAAGCCCGAAAAATCATGTTGACCTACAAACTTTTTAGCAGCTAAGTCAAGTACTTTTTCGTCTAATTTTTTGGTAATATGAAGCCTGTATTTATAATTAAAAGGGTCTAAAATTTGAGAATTACAAATGAAATATTTGTATGTCTTACCCTTTGAAGAATACCTTGCATGAAAATCTTCTCTAACAAAAATACATGAAATAGCACGAATTTCATTAGATAATTTTGAGTTAACAGCACGAACAAGATGCTCACAATCAATCAGACTTTCGGTATCGAAATGTAAGCAATACATATTTGCATGAACGCCCGAATCGGTGCGACTGCAACCCGTAACACCTTTTAAATCAGGTAAAATCTGACTCAAAGCGTCCTGCACAGTTGCTTGAACAGAAACGCCGTTAGGTTGCACCTGCCAACCGCAGAAGTTAGTTCCGTCATATTTAATTGTCAGCAATCTGCGTGGCATCACAGTCACCCCATACTAAAAATAAATGTTCAGAACAATAATTGCTGCAAGCAAAATCGCAAAAAATACAAACGCAAATACATCTTTAAAAGAGTATTTCATCACACGAAATTTCGTTCTTCCGTCGCCACCGTTATAACAACGGCATTCCATTGCCTCGGCAAGTTCATACGCTCTTCTGACCGAAGATATAAGCAGCGGAATAAGAATTGGCAATAAAGCCTTAATTCTTCTTAACAAATTTCCGCTTTCAAGGTCGGCTCCTCTTGCTTTTTGGGCATTCATAATTTTACCGGTTTCTTCAATCAAAGTAGGGATAAACCTTAATGCAATGGTCATGGTCATAGCCATAGTGTGCACAGCATTCTTAAGACCGACAAAAGACAGCGGTTTTAAAAGACTTTCAATAGCCCCGGTCAGCGAGGTCGGTGAAGTTGTGTAACTAAGGACAGCACTTGCCAAAATTAGCAGGATAATCCTTACAGCCATGAACACAGCACGCATTACACCGCCTGCAGTAATTGTAATTATCCAAAATTTAAAAAGCACATTACCATCACCGGTATAGAACATATTTAACACAGCAGTCAATATGATAATTGGTAAAACCGTCTTAATGTTTTTAAGATACATTTTAAGCGGTATTTTTGACAGTAGAATTATGGATATCATTACAAAAGACAGCAGCCCCATTGTAACAAAATTACCGGCAATAAATAATAAAACGATATAGACAATTAAACTTAACAACTTAGTTCTTGGGTCAAGTTTATGAATAATTGAATTAGTATCAACAAACTGCCCGAATGTAATATCATTAAGCATTAGCCGCACCTCCTTTTAATTTTAGAAGTGCATTTTTCATATCTTCAACAGTAAAAATATTTTTAGGAACATTTATACCGTTTTCATTAAGTTTTATGGCAATCTTGGTGATTTCAGGTATATCAAGACCAATTTGAGAAAGTTCTAAAGCATTTGAAAATACATTTTTTACTGAATCAAACGCATGAACATTTCCCTTATTCATTACAAGAAGTTTATCGGCAGTTTTTGCCATATCCTCCATACTATGCGAAACAATGATAACAGCAGCATTATTTTCATCACGATAAGCCTTTATACGAGATAAAATCAAATCTCTTCCCACAGGGTCAAGACCGGCTGTAGGCTCATCAAGAATGAGTACATCGGGTTTCATAGCAATAACACCAGCAATTGCTACCCTGCGTTTTTCACCGCCCGAGAGGTCAAAGGGTGACTTTTTAAGCAGTTCTTCTCTTAAACCAACGAGATTAGCAGCATATAAAACTCTCGCTTTGATTTCTTCATCGCCAAGTCCCATATTTGTAGGGCCAAAAGCAATATCCTTTTCTACAGTTTCCTCAAAAAGTTGGTATTCAGGATACTGAAAAACAAGACCTACCTTAAACCTTACTTCAGATATTTTTATATACTCGGTCCATATATTTTTGCCGTCAAGCAGAATTTCACCGCTTTCAGGTTTTATAAGTCCGTTTAATTGTTGAACAACCGTAGACTTACCCGAACCTGTATGACCGATAACACCAATAATCTCACCGCGTTCGACCGAAAACGATACGTTGTTAACCGCATGAGTAACAAATGGTGTACCAAGACCATAAGTATAAACCAAATTTTTAACTTCAATTAAAGACAAATGGATTTCCTCCTAAAAAAGCACTATAATTTTAGTGCTTCGGTCACGGCCTCGACACATTCATCTGCAAATAAAATGCCGTCTTTTAGGTCCATGCCGCATTTTTTTAGTTCAAAAGCAAGTTCAGTCGGCTGAGGTACGTCAAGACCGGCTGCTTTTAATGTATCTATATCACAAAATACTTCGCGCGGTTTACCGTCTAAGACAACCTTACCCTTATCCATTACAACCACACGGTCGGCTAACGCCGCCTCGTTCATATAATGCGTTATGAGAATAACCGTAATGTTTTTCTCGTCACGGAGTTTAAGAATTGCCTCTATTACTTCTTTTCTTCCTCTTGGGTCAAGCATGGCAGTAGGCTCATCAAAAACAATACACTTTGGCTCCATCGCTATTATTCCAGCAATGGCAACCCTCTGCTTTTGACCACCTGACAGGTTATGAGGCGCGCTTTTGGCATATTCTTGCATTCCGACAGTTAAAAGAGCATCCTCTACCCTTTTTACCATTTCGTCATGCGGAATACCTAAATTCTCAAGACCGAATGCAACATCTTCATCAACAACAGTTGCAACAAGTTGATTATCAGGATTTTGAAAAACCATACCAACCGTACGTTTTACAGCAATATCATTTTTCTCATCTGAAGTTTTAAGACCATCAACCAAAACGCAACCTTTTTGAGGTATTATAAGTCCGTTTAAAAGTTTTGCGAGGGTGGATTTACCGGAACCGTTATGCCCCAAAATAGCAGTAAACTCTCCTTCTTTAAAATTTAAGGAAAAATCGTTTAATACTATATAAGCACCTTCATCATTTTCGTATTCAAACGAAATATTATCAACACAAATTAAATCTTTCATTCTTTTACCCAAAAAGTTGTATTTCCGCAAGGCAGAATAATATCACGATTTGTAACTTTAAGACCTATTTCATCAGTTACCGCAGTACCTTTGCCTTTTAACACAGTGTTATTAACCATATAATTTATTATTGTCGGCGAGATTCCGCCCGAATATGAATTTAGCAAGAAAAACACCGGGTCATCGCTTAAAATTTGGGAAGTTAAATTAAGTAATTCGCCAAGTTGTTGCTCTAATTTCCAAACTTCACCACCCGGACCTCTGCCATATGACGGTGGGTCCATAACAATACCGTCATATTTATTGCCTCTTCTTATTTCTCTGGCAATAAACTTCATGCAATCATCTACAAGCCATCTTACAGGACGGTCGCCAACACCCGATACGGCAGCGTTTTCCTTAGCCCACAAAACCATACCTTTTGAAGCATCAACGTGTGTAACGCTGGCACCCGCTTTAAGGCAAGCAACCGTTGCACCGCCGGTATATGCGAAAAGATTTAGTACCTTAACCTCTCTGTTTGCGCGTTTTATACTTTCTCTCATCAAATCCCAGTTAACTGCTTGTTCGGGGAAAAGACCGGTGTGCTTAAAATCCATAGGTTTTAAACGAAATGTCAAATCTTTGAAATCAACCGACCAAACCGAAGGGACCTTTTTAATCATTTCCCAATGACCGCCACCGCTTTGTGAACGGTGATATACCGCATGAGCGTTATTCCATCGCTCATCAGTACGTTTAGCACTCCACATAATCTGAGGGTCAGGACGGATAAGAATTATATCCTTCCATCTTTCAAGACGTTCACCGTCGGTAGCATCAATCAGTTCATAATCATAAAAATTTTCTACTGCTCTCATAAAAATTCCTTATTCCAAAGTAAGTTGACCGTCGGCGTTACCGTGTGGAAGCCCTAAATGGTCATACGCTGCATGAGTAACACATCTGCCTCGATTAGTACGTGACAAAAATCCGATTTGCATAAGATACGGCTCATATACATCCTCGATAGTAACACTGTCTTCACCAACCGCTGCTGCAATTGTGTCAAGACCGACAGGACCGCCGTTATACGTTTTTATTATTGTTGTAAGCATTTTACGGTCAAAGTCATCAAGACCTAATTCGTCAATCTCAAACCTTGACAATGCATTACGTGCAACCTCTTCGGTAATGACACCGTCATATTCAACCTGAGCAATATCACGTACGCGCTTTAAAAGTCGGTTAGCAATACGAGGAGTTCCTCTCGACCTTGAGGCAATTTCTAATGCTCCGTCGTCCTCAATGCCTATATTAAGAATGCCTGCCGAACGCTTAACAATGCTGGCTAATTGTTGCGGCGTATAAAGTTCAAGTCTTAAAAGCACACCAAAGCGGTCACGAAGAGGTGCAGTAAGTTGACCTGAACGTGTTGTTGCACCAACTAATGTAAACTTAGGTAAATCAAGTCTTATCGACCTTGCAGACGGTCCTTTACCAATTATAATGTCGAGAGCAAAATCCTCCATGGCAGGATAAAGCACCTCTTCAACGCTTCTTGAAAGACGGTGAATTTCGTCAATAAACAAAACGTCACCTTCGTTAAGATTTGTAAGCAAAGCGGCTAAATCACCCTGTTTTTCAATAGCAGGACCGGAAGTAACCCTTAAATTAACATTCATTTCATTGGCGATAATACCGGCAAGGGTTGTTTTACCAAGTCCGGGAGGGCCATACAAAAGACAGTGGTCAAGCGATTCTCCACGAAGTTTTGCAGCTTTAATATAAATGTCAAGATTTTCCTTCGCTTTATCCTGACCGATATATTCAGTTAGCAATTTTGGTCTTAAAGAAGCCTCGGTATCAATATCAGACGGGGTATATTCAGGAGTAACTATTCTGTTTTCATAATCAAAATCCATAATTTACCTCCGTTTATAAGGCGGTCGACAAGAGTCGTAAAGCCTGTTTTATAATTTCTTCGGTCGACTTTGAAAGGTCACATTTGCCTACGGCAACCGAAGCCTCACTTTGTGAATAGCCAAACTGAACAAGCGCAGCAATAGCATCTTTTGAAACTGAACCTGCGCTATCGGCCTTAACAACCGCGGCAGTTTCGACACTGATATTTCCAATGGTACCGCCTATTTTGTCCTTCAATTCAAGCACAATGCGTTGAGCCGTTTTAAGGCCCACACCCTGTGCCTTTGAAATTCCTTTTGCGTCTTCACTTGCAACCTGTAAATAAAGTTCGTCTACAGTAAACGCTGATAGAACGGCAATAGCAACCTTTGGACCTACGTTGCTGACACCGATTAATTGCTTAAATGCTTCAAGTTCTCTTAAATCAGAAAATCCAAAAAGGTCAACACCATCTTGTTTTACGTTCATATAGGTATAAACAAAAGCCTCGTTACCTGCATTTGGAAGATTAGATAATGTTTTAACAGATGCTATAAACCTATATCCAACACCTGCACATTCAATAGCGGCGCTGTTTAGGTCACTAAAAATCAATTTTCCTCTTAATGAATAAATCATAAAATCACCTACACTTATAGTTTAGACGACCAATAATAGAGCCTGCTGAGTGGCCGTGGCAAATTGCCAAAGCCAATGCATCAGCCGTATCGTCAGGTTTTGGTACCGTTTGAAGACCGAGCATGATTCTCGTCATTTCCTGAATCTGTTTTTTCTCAGCTCTGCCATAACCCGTTACCGCCTGCTTAACTTGAAGCGGAGTGTATTCAAAAACATCAACTAAGTGACGCTGGGCGGCAAGCACAATAACACCCCTTGCTTGAGCAACATCAATTGCGGTTGTTGTATTGGTATTAAAAAACAGTTTTTCTATCGACAAAGCGTCAACTTTATATTTTTCCAATATTTCAGACAAATCACAAAATATCTTGTCAAGTCTTTTACAAAAAGGCATATTAGCAGGTGTAGTAATTGCGCCAAATTCAATCGGAGTAAACTTATTACACTCATATTTAACAATCCCGAAACCAACAATGGCGTAACCGGGGTCAATACCTAAAATAATCACATCGCACCTCCAAAATAAGGCAAATGTACCCACTTTTCTAACTTTAAAGTATATCACAACGCGCCTACAATATCAATAGCAATATTTTAAATATAAGTGTAAAAATATATATTATCGAAAAATGTCGTAAAGTGTTTATTTTTATTCAAAAAGTATTGACATTTTATTAAAAAATTTATATTATAACAGTAATGCGTTTTTGCATCTGTGTTGAGAATAAAGCGATGTCAAGTTTTGTGCCGTAGTTCCGGCTTAAAATTAGGGTCTGAGGACTACGAAAAACCCTTTGCGGAGGGCACTAAACAGAGATGTTGCGGGTATCGCGCAGAGCCTATTTTGGTTTTGGCGGCCTTTAGGTCCGCAAAGGGGGATGCTTAAATGAGCAATAATATTATTGAGTTAAAAGATATCCGCATGTCTTATGACGGAGAAGTTGTGCTTGACGGTATCAATCTTACCATTAAAGACGGTGAGTTTGTAACCTTCTTGGGTCCTTCGGGTTGTGGTAAAACTACTACCCTTAGAATTATTGCAGGCTTTGAGTCACAGGACAGCGGAGATGTTTTTTTTGAGGGCAAAAATATAAACGCAGTTCCGCCCTATAAAAGACATATAAACACTATTTTTCAAAGGTACGCTTTATTTCCGCATTTAAATGTTTACGAAAATGTTGCATTTGGACTTAAGGTCAAAAAAGTACCCAAAACAGAAATACCTGCTTTAATTGAAGAAACTTTGGCACTTGTCAACCTTAAAGGTCTTGAGAAGCGCCGTATTGACACGCTCTCAGGAGGACAGCAACAGCGTGTAGCCATTGCACGTGCAATTATTAACCGTCCTAAACTCTTGCTTTTGGATGAGCCTCTGTCGGCACTTGATTTAAAACTCAGAAAAGACATGCAGGTTGAACTTAAAAATCTTCAAAAACGTACAGGTATTACCTTTATTTTCGTAACACACGACCAAGAAGAAGCACTTTCAATGTCTGATACTGTTGTTGTTATGGATAAAGGCAAGATACAACAAATTGGTAGTCCTGTTGATATTTATAACGAACCTAAAAACGCTTTTGTAGCCGATTTCATTGGTGAAAGTAATATTATTGACGGTGTTATGAAAAAAGATTTTCTTGTATCAATTAACAACCGTGAATTTACCTGCCTTGACTCAGGATTTGCACCTATGGAAGAAGTAGACGTTGTAATTCGCCCTGAGGACGTAGATATTGTTGCGCCGACCTTAGGTATGCTTGAAGGTGTTGTTACATCGGTTACATTCCTTGGCGTTCACTATGAAATAATTGTCGATATAAATAACTTCAAATGGATGATTCAGACAACTGATTTCCACGATGTTGGCGAAACCGTTGGTCTTTCTATTGACCCAGATGCTATTCACATTATGAAAAAGAGTGAATACTCCGGTCAATTTGGTGATTACAGTTCTTACAGTGAAGAACTTGATGTTATGAACGAAGAAGCAGCCTTAGCCAAAGAAGCTATGGAGGAAGAGGAATGAACAAAACAAAAGGAAACTTTTTTTTAAATGCTCCTTACATTCTTTGGGCAGTTCTTTTCATTATAGTCCCCTTGCTCTTTGTAGCTTACTACACTTTCACTACATCAGAAGGTGCGTTTACTTTTGGTAATATAGTTACTTTTTTTACAAGTAGAGCATATATGACCGTTTTTGGCCGTTCAATGCTTTATGCTTTTTGGGCAACGCTTATTTGTCTATTGCTTGGCTACCCTTTTGCGTATTGCATGACCAAAACCAAAATGTCAACCCAGCGAATGATGATGCTTCTTATTATGCTGCCTATGCTTATGAACTTAATTGTTCGTACATATTCATGGCAACAAATTTTGGAGAGAAATGGCCTTATCAACACATTTTTTGAAAGTTTAGGTCTTCCTACCGTTCAATTTTTAGGTAATGCAGGTGTTATTGTATTCGGAATGGTGTATAATTATCTTCCGTTTATGATTTTGCCTATTTATTCAGTTATGGCTAAGGTTGATAATTCCCTTATTGAAGCATCGGGCGACCTTGGTTGCAATGCATTCGGCACAATAAGACGCGTTATTTTGCCTATGAGTATTCCCGGCGTTCTTTCGGGAATTACCATGGTTTTTGTACCTTGTGTCAGCACATTTTACATATCACGTCAATTTTCAGACGGAAATATCAAGATGATTGGCGATATTATCGAAGATAAATTTTACAAATCAAGCGTTCCTGATTATAATATCGGTGCTACTATTTCACTTATTTTGATGGTAATTATACTTATCTCGCTTGCCATTGCCAACAAGTTTTCTGATGATGGCGTAGACGGTGGAGGTATCATAATATGAAAACATTACGTTCAATATTTATGGGTATTATCCTCATGCTTTTGTATGCACCTATTTTTATTATGATACTGTTCTCTTTCAACTCGGCAAGCAGTACATCCATTTTTGAAGGTTTTTCACTCCGCTGGTATGAAAATTTGTTTTTATATGGTGGAGATTTACTGTTAGCACTTAGAAACACCCTTATTTTAGCAGTTTTATCGTCGGTAATTGCAACCGTTTTGGGAACTGTTACTGCTGTAGGCATTTCTAAATTGCGCAAAAAATGGCTAAAAAGCACCGTTATGTCGGTTACAAACATTCCTCTTATGAACCCTGAGGTAGTAACCGGTATTTCGTTGATGTTGATGTTTGTTTTTATTGGAAAAATGTTGTCGGTTGCAAATTCGGTAAACTTTTTTACAATTCTTATTGCTCACGTAACATTTAGTTTACCATATGTAATTTTAAATGTTTTACCTAAATTAAAACAAACTGACGAACATCTGACCGAGGCTGCTATGGACCTTGGTTGCTCGCCAATTAAGGCATTTTTTAAGGCAGTCTTACCCTCGATTACTCCCGGAATTATAGTTGGTTTTATTATGGCTTTTACATTATCGCTTGACGATTTTGTTATCAGTTATTTTACAAACGGCACATTCCAAACGTTGCCTCTTTTAATTTACTCAATGACAAGAAAGCCCATGAAACCCGACGTTTATGCACTTGAAAGCATTATGTTCTTAATAATTCTTGTGCTTATGATTCTTCTTAACATAATTCAAAGCGAGGACAATGACAAAAAAGGAGTAAGGCATAAAAAATGAAAAAATTAATATGTGCAATTATTGCCGTTTTGCTCATCGTTTCGCTTTTTGTAATTACCTGTTTTGGTGAATCTAATACCGAGGTTGAAGTTGAGGCTGAGTATACAAAGGAGTTTGCAGGAACTACCCTTAATATTTTCAATTGGGGCGAATATATTTCTGACGGCGCCGAAGGTATGCTCGACGTTATAGGTGCTTTCGAAAAACTTACCGGTATCAATGTTAACTACACCACCTATGAAAGTAACGAAGCGATGTATGCAAAATTAAAGAGTGAGTCGGTAGCATATGATATTGTTATACCGTCGGATTATATGATTCACCGTATGGCTAACGAAAATATGCTCAAAGAAATCGACTATTCAAAACTCTCCAACTATAAATACATTGACGACCAATATAAAGGCAAATACTATGACCCTGAAAATAAATATACAGTTCCCTATTCTGTCGGCATGGTTGGTCTTATATACAACACCGAAGTTGTCACCAAAGCACCTACCGGTTGGGACGTTATGTGGGATGAGCGTTATAAAGGGCAAATTTTGAATTTTAACAATTCGCGTGATGCATTTGCCATTGCTCAGTTCCTTCTTGGAATAGACGTCAACACTACTGATAAAACCGATTGGGACAAAGCGGCTGACAAACTAATCGAGCAAAATCCCCTTTTGCAAGGCCGTGTTATGGATGAAGTATTTAACAAAATGGAAGCAGGAAATGCTGCTATCGCACCATATTATGCAGGCGATTTTTTAACCATGAAAGATGTTAACGACAGTCTTGAGTTTATCTACCCTAAAGAAGGTACAAATATTTTTGTTGATGCAATGTGTATACCAAGTTGCGCTCAAAACTATGAAGCCGCTTTGATGTTTATAAACTTTATGTTAGAGCCTGAGGTTGCACTTGCAAATGCAGAGTTTATTTGCTACGCAACACCTAACACTGCTGTCTTAGAGCACGATGAATACTCGCTAAAAGATAACGAGTATCTCTACCCTGATTATGAGATTAAAACCCAGTATTATCACGACCTTGACAATGATACAAGAACATATTTTGAAAAGTTGTGGGAAAAGGTAATAATTAATTAAAAAAAACACTGTGTCAACGCCCACGTCCTAAGGGGAAGTATTTCCTTGAAAATGCGAAATTTTGGCACAATAATGCGTTAAAAACCGCCAATACGCGTAAGCGTTATTGACGGTTTTTTCCTTTTCCCCAACTCAAAATTTTCATTTCAAGGTGCTTCGCAGTTTCGTAAGAAATAGAAATTTCTTGTATTGAAGCCACAAAACGAAGAAAGGCTGACGCCTTTCGAGGCTTTTGGCAAAAATACAGGAAATTTCTTTCGAGAAACAAATACTGCCCTTTAGGGCGTGGGCGAAGTGACACAGTGTTTTTTTATATAGGTAAATTAATCAACCCAAGGCCTTCTAACAGGAATTTTAGGCCTAATAAAATAAGAATCAGACCGCCGGCAAACTCAGCCTTATTTTTATATTTAGTACCAAAAATACTGCCCACCTTCACACCTAAAAACGAAAGTATAAAGGTTGTAATACCAATTACAACAACGGCTAATACCATGTTCCAGAAGTTTGTTTCAAAGGCAAACGAAACGCCAACCGCTAAGGCATCAATACTTGTTGCAATAGCCATAACAAGCATAACTTTAAACTTTAAAGATGCCCCGTTTGTTGCCACATCACAACTTTTTTCCATCGATTCCTTTATCATATTGGCGCCAATAAGACCTAACAGGATAAAAGTTACCCAATGGTCAAAACTGTTGATAAAAACGCTAAACAATGAGCCTAAGCAAAAGCCTAAAAACGGCATAAATCCTTGAAAAAAGCCAAACCATAAGCCAACAACAGAACAGTTTTTTATACTTGCTCTTTCCATCGCAAGACCTTTGCAAACAGCAACGGCAAAAGCATCCATTGAAAGGCTAATACCAAACATTAAAATAACAAATAAACTCATTATTTACTCCTTAACAATTTTTTGGTAAAACTGTTTTAATATCGCCCATAAAAGCATCAAAACTATATCTAACGGGAGTAAACATACCGTTATCAAACTCGGCTTCACTAACCGATGCGTTTGATGCCCAAGGAACATTTTTCATATCATCTAAAGTACCGCCGTTTATACGGTTAAAGAATGCTCTGATAGGAGTAGCGTGCGAAAAAATTGCAACTGTTTTGCCATCGTTTTCCTCGGCAATTTTTAAAACAGTATTATAAACTCTATCACAAAGATGAGCAACCGTTTCACCGCCGTCAGCACCGGAATTGCCAATATCGTGCATCCAAACAGTGCCATATGTACTCTTAAACTCAACCGCCAACTCGTCAAACTTGCGGTTTTCCCATAATCCCGCTTCAATTTCACGAAGACCGACATCATCAATAATATTTAAACCTTTTCTGTCAGCCAATGCTTTACCCGTATTATGAGCACGCATAAGGTCGCTCGAATAGATTGCATCAATACTTATGCCTTCAAGATAATTTGCAGTACATTCAGCTTGTTTGTATCCCAAAGGCGACAAATCAAGGTCCGTAATTCCTAAAAAGTTACCGTTCATATTGCCTATACTCTGACCATGACGGATAAACAAAAGTCTGCACGACATAATTTACATCCCCTATTATGAAACTCCATAAATTTTATCATACTAATTACTAAAAATCAACAAAAATAATGACCGGATTGAAAATCAATCCGGTCAATTTAATTACTTAAGGGCAGCCTTTGCCTTGTCTGCGAGTGCAGTAAATGCAGCTGCATCTTCAACAGCAAGTTCAGCAAGCATTTTACGGTTAAGTTCAATGCCGGCTTTCTTGAGACCATTCATGAAGGTAGAATAGTTCATACCGTTCATTTTTGCTGCAGCAGATATTCTGGTAATCCAGAGTCTGCGGAAGTCTCTCTTTTTAAGTCTACGACCAATATAAGCGTAGTTACCCGACTTCATAACCGCTTCTTTGGCGGTCTTGAAAAGCTTGGATTTTGCTCCAAAGTAACCCTTGGCAAGCTTTAATACTTTTTTTCTTCTTTTACGCGTCATAATTGCGCCTTTAATACGTGCCATTTCAGCAACCTCCTTTTTGTTTAGCGGTTAATTATTTATAAGGGAGCATCTTCTTTACCTTTGCTACGTTAGTTACGTCGCAAGTGGTAGTCTGACGAAGATTTCTCTTACGCTTAGTAGTTTTCTTGTTAAGAATGTGGGATTTGAATGCGTGTGCACGCTTTACTTTACCGAGTTTGGTAAGTTTAAAACGCTTTTTAGCACCGCTGTGGGTTTTAATCTTAGGCATTTACATTTCCTCCTTAGAGATTTATTTAACGATTACTTGTTTGGCTTGGGTGCAAGAAACATCAACATGTTACGGCCTTCCATTTTTGCGGGTTTTTCAACAACAGCGATTTCTGAGCAGTAGTCGGCAAACCTTGACATAATTTCAGTACCGATTTCAGGATGACCGAGTTCACGACCGCGGAAACGAATAGAAACTTTAACCTTATCGCCGCTTTGAAGGAATTTCTTGGCATGATTTCCTTTTGTTTCAAAATCGTGAGTATCAATACTGAGTCCCAAACGAATTTCCTTAATGTCAACGACCTTTTGGTTTTTCTTAGCTTCCTTTTCGCGCTTAGCTTGCTCAAAGCAATACTTACCGTAGTCCATAATTTTACATACGGGCGGTGTTGCATTAGGAGCGATAAGCACAAGGTCCAAATCGGCTTCCACAGCTTTTTTAAGAGCATCTTTCGATGTCATAACACCAAGCTGACTACCGTCCGCACCTATAACGCGAACCTCTTTTTCCCTGATTTCTTCATTGATTTGCAGTTCCTTATTACTGATAGTAAAGCACCTCCGGCCTAAAATAAACAAATGCGCG
The DNA here is from genome assembly GCA_045546915.1 of Acutalibacteraceae bacterium. Taxonomy (GTDB): domain Bacteria; phylum Bacillota; class Clostridia; order Oscillospirales; family Acutalibacteraceae; genus UMGS172. Next base: position 77,883 of record JAZQDU010000018.1, read on the forward strand.
GACATAAAAACATCCGCGCACAATAAGCCTAAATATAAAGCTATTGACCTCTTAAGACGAAACTTGGAGGTGTGAACGGATAATGTCCAACTTTGTTGTCCTAAAGATAATATCACATTAAAAATTAAATGTCAAGCAAAATATCAAAAATATTTACTAATTTATTGCTTTTGTTTTCCATTTACCAAAACGATAAAATATAACTGTGAGAACGGCACCTAAAATCCATGATGATAATAATGATATTTGTATACATTCAAATCTTCCAACCGGTAATTCCGGAGTTTTTGTCATGTTGGAAATTAAATATGCAAGAGGAACTCTGATTATGACTGTAGTGATAAGAGAAATCCACATTGGAGTAAGCGTGTCACCTGCACCACGCATAATTCCTGAAAGACTTTGGGTAATAGCCACAGCAATATAACCAACTGCTATAATTCTCATAATATAACAACTAAGTTCAACCAGTTCAGCAGTATCAGTAAACATACCCATAAGATACTTGCCAAACAATAAGATTATTACAGTAATCGAAGCGGAACAGATAACAGCCATTAAAGTTCCTTGTTTAGCGCCTTTTGTTACACGGTCATAAAGTTTTGCTCCAACATTTTGACCTGCATAGGTTGTAAGCGCAGTACCAAATGAAAAGTTCGGCATCATAGCAAACCCATCAACGCGCATAACTATTACGTTTGCCGCAATAAACTGTTCACCAAACTGATTTGTAAGTGACTGAACAACCAGCATTGCCGATGAGAAAATTGCTTGAGTCATACCTGCAGGGAAACCTAATTTTATCAATGTCAACATAAATACCGACTTAGGCTTTAAATATTTAAGTTCAAAATCAAAGTAGTCCTTTAATTTAGAAAGTTTAATAAAACAAAGTATGGAAGAAATCATTTGAGCGATAACCGTAGCAAGCGCAACACCTGCAACGCCCATTTTTAGTCCCCAATCGGCTACAAAATAAATATCTAATAAAATGTTAATGATTGTTGCAACTAAAAGATAAACAAGCGCCGAAAAAGAATCCCCTAGTCCTCTTAAAATACCACTTAGAATATTATAATATCCAAGTCCCATAATACCAACAAGTGAAATCGCCAGGTAATTATAGCAATCATTAAAAATACTTTCAGGAGTATTAAGTGCTGTTAAAATTAATTTAAGCAACGGTAACGATATTGCTATAATTACAACGCAAGCAATAGCCGTAGCAGTAATACAGTTACCGACAGTAAAGGAAAGTTTTTCACGATTTTTAGCGCCAAAATACTGCGAAATCATAATACTGGCTCCGGCCGAAATACCTATAAAAAGAGCGAGCAAAAGATTTAAAATCGGCATTGTATTACCAACTGCAGCCAATGCATTATCACCAATATATTTTCCTACAACTATACTATCAACAGTGCTGTAAAACTGCTGAGCAATATTACCAATAACCATAGGTAATGCAAAAGCAAAAATCCCCTTCCAAGGGGTACCCTTCGTTAAATCGATGGGTTGATTAAACTTATTAAACAATTTTAAAACCTCTTAATTTTTTAAAAATCAACTTTGAATACCACCGTTTTTAAGATATTCAATATATTCTTCAAGGCACATACCTAAACGATTGATTTCCTTTGCATGTTCAACTCCGACATATCTGTAATGCCATGGTTCATATATTATTTTTGTAACACTTTGCTTGTCTTTAGTGTATCTAAGAATAAATCCAAAATCTTCAGCATTTTCCTGAAGCCATGCAAATTGAACAGTGTTTTCAAAACTCTCTTCAACCGAGTTAATATCAACTGCAAGACCTAAGTGATGTTCGCTTGTACCAGGTAGAGCAACGACCTTGGCCGCCTCTACTTTTGCTGTTGCCTCATCCATTCCACTGTTTTTTAATCTATTAACCTTGTTAATATACAGTGACTGTTGATATGAATACGTTCTGTAAGCCGAGCAAGCCCAAATCTTAATGCCGTCTGATTCGGCAGCCTTACACATATCCTCAAAACTCTTTAAAACTCGTTTATCAAGATACTTACTCGCCTCATGACCACTTGAGTAATCACTATTAATTTCTGCTCTTTCAACCGAAGAAATAAAAGAATTATCAACTGCAATATCGGGGTTTACAAGCTTTAAGTACCACTTATCAACCTCTGCCATCATCGCCAACTGTTCTTCGGTAAATTGAGGTGATAAATCGGAATTGACCGACCCGCTATTTTGCAGGTCGGTCTCGTTTTTTAAGTTGTTATATTTTGTACTGACAACAATCAAAGAAATAGCAAGAATGATAATCAAAACAAACTCTAAAATCATTATAAGTTGCCTTAATTGCCTGACTTTACGTCTTCTTGCTCTCTCCTGTTCGCGGGAGTATCTGTTTTCCATTAAATTACCCTAACTTTAACAACCTCGGGCATAGCTCCGATTTCATCGGCAATGCTCGTTACCTTTGTCATATCATTTTCATCAATATCAAGCATAGTATATGCAAAATCGTTCCTCGACTTATTAAGCATGTTACTAATATTTATATTAGCGGCAGAAACTACACCCGAAATCTTATTAATAACAGCAGGAACGTTCTTATGAATAACGCATATTCTCTCTGCACCGGATTTGGGCATAGAAATATTGGGCATATTAACCGAGTTTACAATATTGCCGTTCTCAATATAATCCATTAACTCGTCGGCTGCCATAATAGCACAGTTATCCTCAGATTCGGGAGTAGATGCGCCAAGGTGTGGAATACATACAACACCGTCAGCACCGATAAGTTCATCAGACGGGAAGTCGGTAACATAAGCAGCAACTTTACCCTCGTCAAGTGCAACAAGCAAATCCTCAGAATTAACCAAATCGCCACGAGCAAAATTAAGAATTCTTACTCCATCCTTCATCATGCCAATGGTATCTTTATTAATAAATCCTTTGGTATCGGGAGTAAGCGGAACATGAACAGAAATGTAATCACACTGCTCATATATGTCTTTCAAATCCATAGCACGTTGGGTGTGATGAGTAAGATTCCAAGCAGCATTAACCGAAAGATATGGGTCGTAACCATAAACCTTCATACCAAGTGCGTTAGCGGCATTAGCAACCAAAACACCAATAGCACCAAGACCAATAACACCGAGGGTTTTGCCCTTGATTTCGGGACCAACGAAAGCACCTTTGCCCTTTTCAACCATTTTGCCAACCTCAGCACCGTTACCTTTAAGTGTTTTTGCCCACTCAATAGCAGGAATAACACGACGAGAAGAAAGAAGAAGACCTGCAACTACGAGTTCTTTTACAGCATTTGCGTTAGCACCGGGAGTGTTGAAAACTACAATACCCTCTTCAGCACAACGGTCAACAGGAATGTTGTTAGTACCGGCACCTGCACGTGCTATTGCCAAAAGAGAATCAGGAAACTCAACATCATGAAGTGCAGCCGAACGAACTATAGCGCCTACAGGATTTTCAACATCATCACCGCAAGTGTACTTGCTGTCAAAGCGCTCGAGGCCGATTGACGAAATTTTGTTGTAAGTTTTAATATTATACATAACTTATATCCCCCAAGAAATAATTTATGATGTAATTATATTATATTAATATGATTTGTCAAGTGGTTTGTTAAAAAATCTACTAAATTTCTTTAAAATGGATAAATTTAATCTTAAAGTTTGTTAAAAAAATATCATTTATAATTGTTTTTTCAATAAATCAAAGTATTCATTAATCTCAGCAACCTTTAAATCAACCTCGGCTTTTGCACCGTTAAAATCATCATTTTCGGTCATTATATTTAAAATTTCAGATTTAAAAACTTCCGTACGTCCTAATGCAAGATTAACTAAATCCTTAGCATTTTGCCCACCGAACGCTGTAAACTCATTGCACAGTTCGGCACAAAGAAGTACAATCTTACCAATAACCGCTGATGCACTATTTAACGATTCAGACTGATTTTCCGGTTCAAAATTTACCAAAGTATCGTAATTTTTATCGTTCTCGACGGTTTCTGCAACCGTTTCAACAGTTTCTTCGGGAGCAGTAACACAAGGCGTTAAAATAACTGAGTTATTTTGTTCGCTTTGAACATCAATTAATTGCTTTTTAAGACCTTCGATTTCGGCATTCAAATTATCGATTTGCAACTTCTTTTCCTGGAGCTGCTTGGTAAGTAAAACAATATTGTCATAAAGTTCGCTGTTTTTGTCTATTAAAGAATTTATTTCATCAACTATTTTCTTTTTCAAAAAATCACTTCCCTTTTTAATTATATAATAAAAAAGATGTATATTCAATGATAAATATCTTGTTAAAACGAAAAAAATGTAGTATAATGTAAAAAAATAATGTGTTTGGAGAAATTTATGCAAACCGATGCTATGAATGCCGGTGTAAATCCCGGTGGACTTAACAGTAAAGTTGAAATCCGTGTGCTTATCTGTTATATTCTTGCCAATATAAAAGGAGCAGTACCGCTTGAGGCTGTAAAAGAGCAATTACACTTTGGCGGTTTAGCAAACTACTTTGAAACTGCACTTGCAATTTCAGACCTTACTGAAAACAGGACTATAACTTGTACCGAAGAAAATGGTATTGCTTTATACAGTCCAACTACTGAAAGTGACCGTGTTAGCAGTGCTTTAGGAAGTTCACTCCCCTTTTCTGTTAAAGAAAAAGCACTTATTATTGCCGAAAATATTATAACTCGCAGAAAAAACGAGCGAAACAACAAAGTTGAAATTGAAAAGGCAGATTTAGGTTTTATTGTAACCTGCAAAATAATGGAAAAAGACTATAGTTTAGCAAGTATTAGTCTTTTAGTTCCTGATGAACAAACAGCACTTGATGTAAAGGGAAGATTCTTGTCCGACCCAATATCCACACTTGTTAAGGCAACCGAAGCATTAACAGGTGCTGATATATAAAAAAAGACAAGTCTTACGACCTGTCTTTTTGGAGCCGGAGATGGGACTTGAACCCACGACCTGCTGATTACGAATCAGCTGCTCTACCAACTGAGCCACCCCGGCATTGACTTGTTGATTATATCAACTTTTTTTAACTAAGTCAAGTACAAATTAAGTTATAGGAGAATCGTTATGGCTAAAGAAATTAAACGCACAAAAATAGGCGGAAAAATACGTGAATACCGCAAAAATTTACATTTAACTCAAGAAGAGGTTGCCGCAAGACTTGAAATAAAACGCAATACGTATGCACGTTACGAAACCGACACGATTCCGCCAATAAATATTTTAGCTAAACTTGGCAGTTTCTTTGGCATTACAACCGATGAGTTATTAGGCACCGAAGGATATTATAACTCTGCTGTTAATAATCTGCAAAATCAATTTGTCAATCTATCATCTGTCGATAATTACTCTTATTCTAACAGTTTTTCTACTGAGGAACTGAAAACGCTTTTAAAAATCACATATATGAGCAAAGAAAAACGTGAGGAATTATTAAAATATATCGAGAGCGTTGTCGAAGAAGAAAACCTTTAAAGAAACAAAACTACCGGCAAAGCCGGTAGTTTTTTTATGCAAAAAATTAGTGTTCATAACCAACCTCCAACGCGAGGTGAAAACAAAAAAAAGAAGAACCTCAACTACGCGAATTGCGTGTCGAGGTTCTCGACTGGTGCGAGTGACGGGACTTGAACCCGTACGTCGTGGACACACGCCCCTCAAACGTGCCTGTCTGCCAGTTCCAGCACACTCGCAAATTTTGAGCGCTCTTCTCAAAGCGCTCGCTTATTATAGCACCGCAATATACCTTTGTCAAGCACAAATTTAAACTTTTTTGTAAAAATTTATCATTTATTTAAAAATTTCCATTTGAGCGTTATAAAGCATATCACGATTAGCGGTATAAACTTCAAAACGTCTGTTTCCGGCGTCCACAAAAGCATCTGCAAGCAGACCGGGATTTATGTTTTCAGTATTGCCCGCAGGCAATACAACCTCAACAAAAAGTTCGTTTTCGGTTTTATTTATATCAATGCTCTTAATCTTTTCGGCAAGATTAAGTTCGGTTACTTTACCCTTTTTACCCTTCTTTTGAGCAATAATTACGTTTCCACGCAACATTGATTCAAACTTTTTAAGAAGTTCTGCGTCGGAATCGCTAAAGTATAGTGAAAATTTTGCAAATGTCAATTCGGTAGTTTTCATTATAATCGGGCCTGCTGACAAAATTGTAAGGCCTTGTGCCGCATGTGCATTAAGGGCACTTACAATATCATCATCAGAAAAATTATCGTCGGTAATTTTAATATCAACAACATCATAATCGGTTGTCATACCGAGTGACAACGGTAACGCGAAGGTAAGATAAGTATGCTGATTAAACCCCTCGGTATGCCACGCAGGTATTTTAGATACCTTAATAAGCCTTGTAAAATACCTGTTCATATCAAGGTGCGATACAAACTTCATTCTACCCTTTCGGCTACAAATAATTCTAACGTTTCTCAAAACAAACACCCTTTCCGTAGCAATTAGCACCGCAAGCCGCACATTTTTCTCGGCAATTAGGCGTTGTTGTTGCATTGTGAGCCAATAAGTTTTCTCTTTGCAAAAACTCTTCACTAACAGCATAATCAAGATGGCTCCATGGCAAAACTTCATTAAATTCACGTTTGCGATAATTATAGAAGAATGGATCAACTCCTGCAAACTCAAAAGCCTTCATCCACTTATCGAAATCAAAACACTCTCCCCAACCGTCAAACTTGCAGCCAAGTTTTTCAGCCTCTAAAAGTACATTGCAAAGCCGTCTGTCACCCCTCGCAAATACGCCTTCTAATATGCTTGTCCTCGAATCATGCCAACTAAGTGTAATCTTCTTTGTAGTAAGACTGTCAGTTAGAAGTTTTTGTTTTCTTTCAATTTCTGACAAGGTATCCTGAGGCTCATACTGGAACGGAGTAAAAGGCTTCGGCACAAAAGACGAAACACTAATAGAAACGTTTACTGACCTGCCCTTTTGGCGCGTAGGCATATCATAATATGCGTTTACAATCCTTTGACCGAGTTCGGTAATTCCTCTTAAATCATCATCGGTCTCGGTAGGTAATCCAAGCATAAAATAAAGTTTTACCGAAGTGTAACCGCCCTCAAAAGCAGTTGTGCAGGTACGCATGATTTCGTCTTCGGTTACATTCTTGTTGATTACATCACGAAGGCGTTGAGTACCCGCTTCGGGTGCAAAAGTAAGTCCTGATTTTTTAACCTTTTTCACCTTTTCAAGCAACTCTTTTGAAAAATTATCAACCCTTAATGACGGCAGAGAAATACTAACGTTTTGCTCGTCGCTCCACGGAAGCATTAACCCCAATAACTCATTAAGTTCGGTGTAATCGCTGGTACTGAGCGATGACAATGAAATTTCCTCATATCCAGTATTATCGCATAAACATTTTGCCTGTTCATTTACTGTTTCGGCAGATTTTTCACGAACAGGTCGGTAAATATATCCCGCCTGACAAAAACGGCAACCTCTTATACACCCTCTAAAGACTTCCTGCACAGCCCTATCATGCACAATTTCTATAAAAGGTGTGACAAAATTTTCAGGATAATACGACTTGTCCATATCGCTCATTATCCTTTTTTTAACGGTTTTAGGAGCACCGTCTTTTGGTAAAATTTCTTTTACTGTGTTATCGTCATTATAAAATACATTATACAAAGACGGCACATATACACCGTCTATTTTTGACGCAAGTTTTAAAAACTCTTGCTTAGACAAACCTTTATCTCGGCATTCGCGGTAAAGTTCTATAACCTCTAAGTCGACCTCTTCGCCTTCGCCTAAAAAGAAAATATCAACGAAATCTGCCAAAGGTTCGGGATTACACGCACAAGGTCCACCTGCAACAACAAGGTTTTTTAATCCTTTTCTGTCCTTTGAAAGAAGCGGAATACCTGCCAAACGCAACATATGCAACACATTGGAATAAGACAATTCATACTGCAATGTAAAACCGATAATATCAAACTCTGATACCGGATCACGACTTTCAAGTGCAAACAGAGGTATATTATTTTTTATCATAACCTCTTCAAAATCGAGCCACGGTGCAAAAACACGTTCACACCACATGTAATCCTTTTCATTAAAAAGTGAATAAAGAATTTTCATGCCAAGATGCGACATGCCTATTTCATATGTATCGGGAAAACAAAACGCAAATCGCAAATCAACCATTGATTTATCCTTAACAATGCTTCCGGGTTCGTTTCCCGAATATCTACCGGGTTTTTGAACCGATAAAAGCAACTGTTCAAATTTTTCATCCGTCATTTTATAACTCCTATCTTTTAATAAGATTAAGCACAAGTAAATAAATACTAAGCAAAAACAGTGATGGATTAGCAACGTTTTTTACTGCAACCGCAACACCGACAGTTAACATCACGCACGATAAAATGAGCGATGTAACATTACAAACTAAATCGGCATTAACATTTTTAAAACGAGATAATATGCAATACAGTACACTTCCGCCGTCAAGACCCTTAATAGGCAGAATATTAATAAAACCTACCAAAAACTGCACAGCCGCAAAATAAAGAAAAAGTGTGGAACCTAAAACATTTGCAAGAACCCAAAAAACAAATGTCAAAAGTAAATTAACAAAAGGTCCAAAAAGAGAAATGATAATATTTTCTTTAGCAGTACAGAATGCTGAGCCGCAAATAAGTATACCTGCAGACGATAGTTTTATAGACTGCGGCTGTAGGCGGTAAAAAAGCATAGCAAAAAGGTGTCCTAACTCATGAAAAAGCACAGCAAAAAGCGATGCTGACATAAGCCCTGTTTGGTCATTTATAAGCAGAAAAGCCAAAATAACCGTAAACGGAACAGAGACCTCCACCCGTACACCGAAAATATTTAAAATCATACGTCAACCACCGAGCCTAAAAGCCACCTTGGGTCAACACGGCAACCGCCTATTCTGATTTCGAAATGAAGATGTGGACCGGTAGATTTTCCGGTACTGCCAACAAGAGCAACGGTATCGCCTTTTTTTACCTCGTCGCCTTCTTTTAGTGTTAATTTACTACAATGGGCATACAACGTCTCAAAATTATCACTATGAGATATTATAACATAATACCCATAAGAATTGCTATACCCATTTTTAGTAATTTTCCCATCAAACACAGACTTAATAGGCTCACCGTTTTTTGCACCTATATCCATTCCGCCGTGCATTGTGTATTTACCTGAAATAGGGTGCGTTCTGTACCCGTATTCTGAAGTAACTTGCCCCGAAACAGGCCATATAATAGAGTTTACGGTTGAATTCGAAACTGCACTTACCTTTTCGGTATCTTCCTTAGAAAGATATCCTTTGACCGATGATTCTATCTCCTCATCCGACTCGTAAAACAGGTCATCCTCAAAAGATTCTTCATCGGGTATTTCATATATCGTTTCAGTATGTTCAGCATTATTATCGCCGACGTTTGCCGACAACACCTCGGTAGCGGTCGTAATATCATTGAACTTTTCGCGGTACCATCGACTTATCTCAATATAAATATCTCCGCCAAAAATTCTTAAAAATACTGCCGTAACCAAAATTATAACTATAAATATTACCTGTAAAAGCAGTATATTAAATCTATTCTCAATGCTCCGTTTTTTTGTATCAGAATAAAAATTCTGCATATAAACTCCCCCTTTTAGGTTCTATAAATTTATATGCAGACAAGTTAACCGTAATTACGGAACTATTAAATTTAGCGGATACAACAACTAAAAATCATTTTCTTTTATTTGTTTTGCACTTTTTTTGATTATTAAATCTAATAACCTTAAATGCTACAATAATTGTTGCAAAAAACAACGGTAAAATTAAAAAAAGCGACCATACATATGTTAACTCACAAAAGCCGTAAAGCGGAGCAAAAAGTGAAAAAGTAATTAAATAAAGAATATAAACATTATTATTAGCATTGGTAGCAAGAATTGCAAGACAAATAACTGCAAAAACTGTTATCAGCTGATAAAGAAGCGGCATTAATATAAGTAATACACTTTTTAACCTATATGCCAAAACAACTGTCACCAACAAAAGCAAAGCAAATAAGCAAGACAAAACGTAATACACAGTAGGCAAAGAAAAGTTAACTGCTAATTGTGCGCCAACACCTAAAATACTTTTTCCAAGCGCGGACCAAAAACTGAAAATTGTAGAAACAAATCCGAAAATTAAAAGCAAAACCAAAATAATGCTTATTGGTTTACTCTTGTTACTATTTAAATTATCCATTAAATCACCTTTTACTAATTATTACCGGTCGAACCAAAACCGCCATCGTTACGCTCGGTCAAGTCAAGTTCATCAACAACACAAATCTCAGGCACAATAACAGGAGCAATAACAAGTTGAGCAATACGCTCACCGTTTTTAATAGTATACGGTACGTCAGACTGATTAATTAATCCAACCTTAATCTCGCCTCTGTAATCACTGTCAATAACACCAACACAGTTAGCAAGCGTAATACCCTGCTTAATAGAAAGACCGCTTCTGGCATATATATAAGCAACGAAATTGTTAGATTCGAGTGCTATTGCAAGCCCCGTCGGTATAAGTGCACGCTCACCGGGATTTAAAACTATATCATTTTCAATCAACGCCCTTAAATCCATACCCGCACTGCCGTTAGTAGCCATTTTAGGTATAACGGCTAAATCGTTAACTTTTTTTATTTTAAGCACCATAATATCACCTTTATTATGTATTTATCGTATTATACAACAATTTCTTAAATTATTCAACCGCATTATTTGAAAAACTTTACAAAGAAAAATCGTTGAAAAACTGATATGTTTGTGGTAAAATAACACTAAGGATGAATTTTGGAGGTATCATATGGAACAAAGAAAGACTATGATTTTTAGTGACAGTACGTGTGATTTGGCACCTGAAATGGTCAAGGCACGTGATATTAGAATCAGTCCCCTTACCGTTGTTTTTGGTGACGAAAGCCATTCTGACGGCATTGACGTTACACCTGACGATGTTTATGAATACTATAAAACAAGTGGTCAACTTGCAAAAACAACTGCTACAAACATGGCTGAGCATATTGATTTTATTAATGCAAACCTTGTTGACGGCAAAGAGGCTGTGTATTTTACCATTAGTTCTGAAATGTCGACTACATACAACAACGCACGTATGGCAGCCGAGGAATTTGATAATTTATATGTAATAGACAGCCAAAACCTTTCAACTGGCATCGGGCTTATGGTGCTTTATGCTGCCGACCTTGCAGACCAAGGTAAATCTGCAAAAGAAATTTATGATGCTGTAATGGATATACGTGACAAGGTAGACGCTTCCTTTGTTGTTGATACACTTGAATATTTACACAAAGGCGGACGTTGCTCTTCTATCGCGGCTTTAGGCGCTAATCTTTTAAAACTTCGTCCTATGATTCAGGTTAAAGACGGCAAAATGTCGGTTGTTAAAAAATACCGCGGTAAAATGTCCGATGTTTTAAAACAATACGCTGAAGAACGCATTAATTTAGATAACGGTATTAAAAGCGACCGAATTTTTGTAACTCATTCGGGCGGATGCGAACAAATAGCCGATGAACTAAAGGCAATGATAAGCGAAAAATATCCCGACAAAGAAATCCTGATTTCGCGTGCAGGTTGCACCGTTTCAACGCACTGTGGACCCGGAACGCTCGGTGTTCTTATGATAAGAGAAAATGCAATCTAACTAACTAAACAAAAAAAGCAGTGGGCTCCCACTGCTTTTTTTAATTTTTATTAACAATATGAACATCAAGTTGATTATGCGGTATTTCAATACCGTTTTTATCAAATTCACGTTTGATGTTTTCAAGCAAATCAAAATGCAAAGCCCAATAATCGCCGGCCTTACACCAAACTCTAAGTGTAATAACAACCGAACTGTCGGTATGCTCAGCCACCCTAACAAAAGGTTCAGGTTCTTTAAATGACAAAGAGTGTGCCAAAATAGTATCCAAAATCACCCTTTTGGCAAGTTCAACATCACTATCATAACTAATACCGAACTTTAACTCCAAACGTCTTTTATCCTCTTTAGAATAATCAACGATAGTTTTGTTTACAAGTTGACCGTTAGGGATTACAATACGACGGTTATCAGGTGTTAAGAGCGTTGTATGAACAATATCTATTTTAAGCACATTACCGCCCGAAACACAACCATCCACATCAATAAAATCGCCAGTTGAAAAAGGTTGACTGATAAGCATAACAATACCTGCAGCGATATTACTTAAACTATCTTTCAAAGCCAACGCAACAGCCACAGCACCGGCAGAAAAAGCCGCAACAAGGCCTGTTATTGAAACACCTATATTGGCTAAGGCAGTAAGAAATATAACCACCTTAACGCAAAGGCTGACGACAGTCACAATAAAGCCGATTAGCGACTGGTCAAGGTCGGTTTTATTAAGGTGTTTTTTGACAATTCTCTTCAAAATTTTAGCAATGAAAAAACCGATTATTACTATAACAACCGAGCCTATAATTTTAGGAAGATAATTAACCGAAAAACTTTTTAAAATATCCAAAATTTTATCTAACATTTATGTTCTCCGCAAAATGACGCACTAATAATAATTTAAAGCATAATATATGTGCAGGGGAACAACGGCGACAACCGCGGTAAGTCCTAAGAATAACCGACCTACTCCCCTTTTTTAATATATACGGCAGTCGGTATTAATCGACTGCCGTAAATTTTATTCTTCAACTACACAAAGGTCCTCAACATGAACATTAACACGGGCAACAGCATTGCCGGTCATGGTCTGAACCTTATCCTTAACAGTTTTTTGAATATTTTCAGCAACTACTTTAAGTTTTGCCGAATCGTTAATCTTAACAAAAATATCAAACATCAAAGCGCCGTTATCAACCACGATACCAACCGAATTTGAATGTTTAGTTCTGGCACCGCTCATAACGCTTTTAACGTTTTTAAGTTCAACCGGTCTTTTGCCAAGTTCAGCAACACCTTCAACCTCTAATGTTGCCATGGCGACAATTTTAGCAATAGCCTCGTTATTGATAGCAAGACTGCTTTTTTTATTAGTCATAATTAAACCTCCGTTTAGTATAATAACCGAAAAATAAAGAAATTCCCTTTATTTTCTTTATTATACCACATTTTATTTGTTTCGCAACTATTTTACTGTTATTATTTTAATTTTTTCCAAATCAATATTAATTTGTGAGGTTACAGCGTCCTGAATTTGCAATGTCTGACTGCTTAAAAGGGTATCTGCAACTACAATAACGGTTACATTTTCATCAGAAATAATAACAAGTGCATCATTAAACCCTTTAGATTTTATTAAGGTTTCGATATCTACCTCTTTTAAAGACCATTCGGATAACTTTGTATATGTTTTCATTGCTTCTTTCTTTGTTGCATCGTCAGCATCAGTTCCGTCAAGCATTTGCTTCATGTCTGCCAATGATTTCTCTCTTATTTGATTTCTCTCAATACGTGAGTTGCTTATTTCTTTAGCGCCTGCCGACGTCTGAACTGCAACACCTAAATTGTCATCACTTAAAAATTGACTGTTGTCAAATGAACTGTTGCCGGTTTGGTCACTCAATCCGTTTTCAAGAGAAGAAAACCTCATATTAAGCCATACCGCTGCCGCAAGACACACCACCAATAACGACATTACAATCTGCCTCTTACCAAAAACCTTGCCCTTTTTCATAAAATACCATCCTTTCAATTTTTTGACCTGCCAATTACGCAGATATTATTTTCATCAACATCAAGCACCGATTTTACCGCTAATTTTACCGCAGTTGACACCGTTTCGGTCTGACCGCTGTCGCATACCACAACAACACCTCTGACCTTTGGCATCTTTTCGGTTATAAGTAATGCATTTTCATTGCCGTCCGAATCCTTTACAATAACGTATGTTTTTTGATTTGAATCACTCTGTTCAGTTCTGTATGCAGAATGGTCATTTTTTATTTCAGCACCGGTTTTTAGTTCATCTGCATATACATATTCAACTCCACTGTTAAGCGTAACCATAACCGATACCTTAGTTCCCGACAGCATGTCGGACAAAATGTTTTCTAATCTGTCTTCAAGTTCATCTAAATACGAAGAAGTTGTATAGTTACTTTGAGAAACTGTTTGAACGGGTTCTTGTTGCTTTGGTTTATCGGTAAAAGTTGATACAAGAACAAGCAACAGCCCAACAATTCCTAAAACTATTAAAACACTGCTTTTTGAACGCGGTATTTTAAATTTTTCATAGATTCTTTTAATATCCATTAACTAACCTTCGCTTTCTGAAAACTGGGCATTTAAGCCTAAACTTTCTACAGCATTTGAGATATTTTGAATATCTTGTTCGTGACACCTTATAATTACCCCATTTATTGATATGTCACCGTCGGACGAAATATCCGTTATTACATTAATTGAAAAATCCTCATCAGTTATTGCTTTAATTTTTTCGTACAAAAGATTTTCAACCGACTGCTTTACAACGCTTTCTTCTAAATTTAACAGTTCTTCTGAAATTTCCTCAGTATTAAAATCGGTTGAGTTGTATAAAAAAACATCATTAAATTTAAAGTTCAATCCCTTTAACGACAAAACAACCGACGCTATCATAGATATAGTAACAGCCGATGTAAAACTTTTTTTCATACTGCCGTCAGGTACTAATAAACATAAAATTCCATGAAGTATCAAAGTAATACATATAACCGTAACAACCATTTTAATTTCCGTCATATTAAACCACCGTAACTATCCCAATGGATATTATAAATAAGGCAAAAACTAAAATCGACAAGCCCAATAGAAGAGCAAAACATTGGTCAACCGATTTAATTAAAATAGCAGTTTCTTTTAGATTCAACATTTCAGATAACGAGTGTGTTATACCCAACACCATTCGCCAGACAATAAGTTCAATAAGTATTGGTAAAAGAATAAAAGCAACCGCCAAAACAGCGTAAAGAGCAACTGAAGAATTAAGCAACTGCAAAGAACCTCTAACTGTATTAAATGCCTCGCTTACAACATTTCCAACAACCGGCACAGCACTCCCCAAGACAAATTTTGCAGTCTTAGAATAAAGATTATCTGCAGGACTATTGATAGCAGTTTGAATTGACAATATACATAAAAACACCGTGCAAATAAAGGTCAGTGTCCAGGTTGAAATCTTTTTTATTGTCGAAGCAACGGCAGGCGGTGTTAAGTTGTGAGATAATGAAGAGCTAATACCTACTGCTAACTGCATACTAGACAGAGGGACCACAAAATATGAGCATATCATAGTTACTGTTTGCACAGCAATAGTCATGACGCTAACAAACCCCGCCGATGTAAGTGGCTTACCTTTTACAGCAATCAAAACCGCCATTACAGGAACAAACGCAAGCATGAAAGTACCCGAAGAAGATATAGCATCCGAAATACCCACCGCAATTGAAACTGCGGGAAACACAGCAACGGCTGATACACTGATATTTGTCACAAAATGCAACATTTTATTGTCATATGTACTGCCGAGTGCTGACGAAAACAGTATTAAACATAAAATCAAAATTCCTGTTTTAAGCGGTGTTTTTATATTGTTTTTTAAAAAATCTGCTAATATACTAAATACATTTTTAACATTTAAGTTTTCCTTTACCGAATTGTGTGGATTATCTAAATCAAACAATTCCATATAATCATCAATATCTTGAGGTAAATAATCATTCAGGCGGTCAGCACCGCTTTGCTCAAAAAAATTTTGATAAATATCGTCGGGCGATACTTCTTCGGCGTAACATTTGGTACTGCATAAGCCAAAAAGTATAAATATTATTAAAATTAAATATGATTTTTTCATCCTATTAATTCCACAACCGTTTCGACGATGCTTTCAATTAATGGCAAAGTCATCAATACAATAAGTATTTTACCAAATGTTTCTAATTTTACCGCCAATGCAGTTTGACCGGCATCCTTACAAAGGTTTGATGCAAAGTTTGATATGTAGCAAATACCCATTAATTTAAAGCAAAAGGTTATAATTTCAGAATTTATGATATCGGTGTTGAAGATTTGTTCTATACGTTGCTTAAGTAAATATATTCCGCTTAAAGATGTTACTGCTATTACTGCTAAACCTACGATTTGAACAATAAGCGCATATTCCGGTTTTATCCCTTTTAATACAAGCGTAAAAACCACAGTTAATATCGCAATCCCAACAACTGTCCATATATTACTCATAAATCAAAAACCGATTTAATAAGTTCAAACAAATTACCGATTTCGGTTACAACCATAATTAGCACAACAATAAGACCGGCAAGTGTTGTAAGCATGGCTTGCTCTTCCCTTCCTGACCTTACTAAAAGTTGATGCAAAACCGAAACAATAATTCCGATTCCCGCTACCTGAAATATAAAATTAACGTCCATAATAACTTCTCCGCATCAGATAATTAAGATAAACAGTGCAAGACCGCCAAATATAAACAGCGTTCTAAAAAGTTTGCCGTTATCACTTAACTTTAATTTAGCATCATCATACAAATTAGAAAAAACATCAAAAAAATAATCACAATGCGTTTTTTGACCTTCTATATCACTGCTACCTAATTTTTCAATAAAACCGATTAATGCTTTTATGTCGCCTTCATCTAACGGTAAGTTTTTAAAAAGTCTTTCAAGGAAATTTTTATCCATAATATTCTCTCTGTTAATTTTTTTAAAAAACAATAGTTCTTTATCTTCACAATCGTCAAATATGGTAAAAATATTGCTTCCACCAAAACGCATTTTATCGTTGCAGTTAACTATAAACCTTTTTATTGCCTCAAGATACCTTACTCTTTGTTTTAAACCTTCGCAATAAATAAACCCAATCGATGAAACCGCAAGACAAATTAATAACGAACCTACAAGTTTTAACATACTGCAAATTTACTTTGTTGCCTCTGTATATCAACAACCTGCGGTTTTGCACCTATTTTCTCAACGAAAACAACATTTTTTACTGCCCCGGTTTCAATCAGTTTTAATGGTGCTCTTCTTAAAAATACGTCATCAACACTTCCCGCATGAACGGTAGTTATCACGTCAGCACCTGCAAAAACTCCGCTTAAAACTGAATTTGCCTCTTCTTCGGTTGATATTTCATCAAAGGCTATAATCTGAGGACTTAACGTTCTGAGTGCAATTAATATTCCATCGGTTTTTTCAGTATTTGTAATAACATCGGTTAAAGGTCCTACGTCGTTTTGAGGTATTGAGTCTTTTACTGCGGCTATTTCGCCCCTTGAATCGATAAGCGCAACCCTTTTACGCGTAGTACCAATCCCCAACGATATACTACGAACTATATCTCTAAGCAAGGTTGTTTTTCCGCAAGACGGTGGACCTGCGATAAGTAAACCGCCGTTAATATTATTAAGAAGTGTGCTTGCACATCCTATGTACTGACCTGAAATACGGATATTAATAGACGAAACGCCGCTAAAATTTGTTAATTTACCGCCTTCATAAACCGCTGTAGCGGCAATACCAGCACGGCAACCATTACAAAGCGTTATAAAGCCCGAACTGATTTCACGCTGATACGCGTAAATCGAATAATCACACATTCTTCTAAATGTATAATCCAAGTCACTTTTGCTCACTTTATAAAGTCCGTTTTGATATAAATAACAAACCTGTCCCGAATTACCAATAAAAACGTTTTCACCCATTAACGTAAGTGATAACGGGCGGTCAGCCCTCAGTCTGATTTCCGTAATATTACTAACCGTTGACTCTGATAAATTTATTAACATATTTTTTATATTGGTTGGTAAATATTCAAGAACACTTCTGAAATTTATAATTTTTGTTTTATGCACGGCACGTCCATCCTTTCTAAAATATACTTATGATGGACAAGATATGTATAGAACAAAAAAATCGTCTGTGCAATAAGCACAGACGATAAATTTTTTATTATTTTGAATAGATATCTCGTATCATATAAGCGGCCTTATAAATATCGCCACCGCCCATAGTGATTATAATATCACCGGGTTTAGCAAGTTCAGTCGCTTTCTTTGCAGCAGATTCAAGACCGTCAACACAGGTGCAATCCTTTAATCCTTTAGCCAAATCTTCCGACGAAATGCCGGTTGTATTAACCTCTCTTGAACCCATAATCGGCGTTAGAATAACCTTATCTGCCAGACTCAAAGCCTCAATAAACTCTTGTTTTAAAAGTTCTGTTCTTGAAAAAGTAAAAGGTTGAAATACTGCTATCACGTTATTGAAACCAAGTTGTTTAGCAGAATTTAGCGTTGCCATAATTTCGGTTGGATGATGTGCGTAGTCGTCAACAAGTAATATATCATTCCAACTGCCCAATCGTTCAAAACGACGACCGGCACCGCCAAACGCTTCCAAAGAAGATTTTATACCCTCGTCTGATATGCCGTAATAACGGCCAACAGCTATTGCCGACAGCATATTCATAACATTGTGCCTGCCGGGTACCGATAAACAAATGGTAAAAAGGTATTTTCCTTTGAAATTTACCTTAAATTCAAAACCTGCACTTGCTCTTTTGATATCGGTTGCGGTATAATCATTATGAGAACCGGTGCCAAATGTAATTATTTCACCGTCAAACCCATTGACTGCTTTTTTGCAAAGGGCATCGTCACCGTTAATAACAGCAACTTTCGACATACTGATAAACTTCCTGAAAGATTCGACCAGATTATCCATTGTCTTGAAATAATCAAGGTGGTCATTATCAATATTAAGAAGTACTGCCATATCGGGTGACAACTGCAAAAACGTGTCTACAAATTCGCACGATTCACAAACCATATATTCAGAATTTCCTGCAACACCGTTGGCATTAATCAAAGGCAATCTTCCTCCGATAACCGCCGTAGGGTCTAAATTATTCATAATAAACATCTGCGTAACGGCCGATGATGTAGTCGTCTTACCGTGAGTACCGCAAATACCAATACAACGGTCATATTGTCTTGTTAATGCACCGAGCAGTTTAGAGCGCTCCATGGTTGGGATATTAAGACGCATGGCCTCTTTTAGTTCTGGATTATCAGACGATATAGCAGCAGAATAAACAACAAGGTCAGCACCGTGAACATTTTCGGCATTATGCCCCATAAAGATTTTTGCGCCCAAATTACGAACACGTTTTAACGGGTCGCTTTCGTTAACGTCAGAACCTGTAAGTTCATATCCCTTGCTGCTTAATATCTCGGCAAGTGGGCACATTCCCGAACCACCGATACCTATCATATGAACTTTCTTAGCCGACGAAATCAGTTCGTCACCTGCAACATACTTTTTCAAAGAAAACACTTCCTTTATTTACCTATCCCCTATTATATAATCATTTTTTAAAAAAATAAACACTATATTTGAAATTTGGTGAAAAAATGTTTATAAATCTTCCTTATCAAATAAAATTTTGCATCAAAACCATCGAATCCAACGGATTTGAGGCATTTTGTGTTGGCGGTGCAGTACGCGACCACATTATGGGCATAACGCCCGGTGACTACGATATTACCACCAACGCACTACCGCAAGATATTATAAATATGTTTGATAAAACTGTTCCGACCGGAATTAAGCACGGAACGGTTACGGTAATTATTGATAAAATACCAATAGAAGTTACAACCTACCGCACCGAAGACGGTTATCTTGACCACAGAAAACCCGATGATGTAACATTTGTTAGCGATATAAAAAGTGATTTGTCACGTCGTGATTTTACCATAAATGCAATATGTTTTAACCCAAATTCAGGTATCTTTGACCCCTTGTTGGGTGTTAACGACATAAAAAACAAAACAATTCGTGCTATAGGCAATGCTGAGCAAAGATTTAATGAAGACGCTTTAAGAATTATGCGTGCATTCAGGTTTTCGTGTCAATTGGGTTTTTCGATTGAAGAAAATACCGAAACCGCAGCCATAAATTATGCCCATACGTTGTCTGAAATCAGTGCTGAGAGGATTGCTGGTGAACTTAAAAAATCTTTTGTTTCACAAAG
Organism: Acutalibacteraceae bacterium; assembly: GCA_045546915.1. Taxonomy (GTDB): domain Bacteria; phylum Bacillota; class Clostridia; order Oscillospirales; family Acutalibacteraceae; genus UMGS172. The sequence goes on from JAZQDU010000018.1 coordinate 98,020, forward strand.
TCCTGAAATGCTGTCGCCTTTATTAAAATGCGGCTCTTTATCTCATTTTGGCATACCGCCTTGCACTGTTTCTGAAAAAACAAAAGAATTACCAACTGATTTCGCGTTTAGGTTTGCATACTTTTGCCAACTGAACAAAATTGATAACCACAAATGCCTGACAGCACTTAAATTTGATAATAATACAAAACAAAAGACCGATACATACATTAAAATGCTTAATATGCCATATAGTTCAAAATATGACATTAAGAAGTTGTTATCGGTTGGCGACATAGAATTCACAAAAAACGTATTATCACTTCATAATAATGATAATCTTGAACTTTTAAAGCAAATAATCCTTAACAAGGAGCCTTATAAAATATCAATGCTGAAAATTAACGGTGACGATATTATGAGTTTAGGTTTTTTTGGCGAACAAATCAGTAAGGTATTTAATACATTGCTTGAAAACGTTTTAAATAACCCACTATTAAACACCAAAGATTCATTAATTGATATAGCAAAAACTTTAAAGTAATCTTGGCACCATAAGTTTTAATTTTCATAATATATAAAGAAAACCTTGTATTATCACAAGGTAAACTTCGGAGGATATTATGAATTTTGCTTGTATTGGCGGAGACCGCCGACAGATTGAAACAGCACGATATCTTACTAAAAACGGGTTTTTTGTAGTAACTTACGGACTGCCCTTCGTACAAGACTTAAAATCGGTAGACAATATAAACGACGCCGTAAGTGAAAATACAATAGTTATTCTTCCTGTACCTTTAAGCCGTGACAACTTTACTGTTAATTGTGACGACCAATTTAAGCCGATTTTTATCAGTGACATCATAAGTCGCAAACCAAAAATGGTTTTGGGTGGAATTATTAGTGAAAGCATTGAACAAGCACTAAAAAATAACAATATTTTATATCGCGATTATTTTAAAGCCGAACCATTAACTGTTAAAAATGCAGTGCTTACAGCCGAATCGGCTGTTGCTATTGCAATTAATTCAACAAACAGTGCTATTTTCGGTTCAAAATCACTCGTCATCGGCTATGGTAGAATCGGTAAACAACTTGCAAAATATTTAAAAGTTTTCGGTTCAGATGTTACCGCCACATCACGCGACGAAGGTACGAGAGCAGTGATATTATCAGACGGTTTAACAGCATTAGATACAACAAATGTATCAAAATACAGCGGTGATTTTGATTATATTTTCAACACCGTTCCGTCACCGATAATGGATGAACTATTTTTCTCAAACTGTAAAAAAACAGTTTTTGTTGAAGACCTTGCTACCAACTCAATGTGTGATTTTGAAGCGGCAGTTAAATTAGGTATCGATGCAAAAGTCTATTCCGGTTTACCGGGTAAAAATTCGCCTGTAACCGCTGCTAAATACATTGCAGATGAAATTCTCCGAACAATTGAAATTTTAAAATCGGAGGATAGAGAATAATGGACAAAAACATAGGATTTGCAGTATGCGGGTCTTTTTGTACCCACAAAAAGGCTGTTGAACAAATAGAAAATCTTGTAAAATTAGGATATAATGTAATACCGATATTGTCTGAAATCGCATATTCAACCGACACAAGATTTGGCAAAGCAAGTGATTTTGTTGAAAAAATTGAAGACATTTGCCAAAAAAAGTGCATTCACTCTATTAAAGATGCTGAGCCTATTGGACCCAAAGCATTACTCGACTTATTGATAATCGCTCCATGCACTGGTAATACATTGGGGAAACTTGCTAACGGCATTACCGATTCGGTTGTAACAATGTCGGCTAAAGCGCATTTAAGAAACGAACGTCCGTTGCTTTTAGCTGTATCAACCAACGATGCCTTAGGTGCTTCAGCGCGAAATATCGGCACACTTTTCAATTGCAAAAACGTTTATTTTGTTCCCATAAGACAGGATATGCCTGAAAATAAGCACAACTCTTGCATTTCTGATTTTGAACTTATTCCTAAAGCCATTGACTTAGCATTAAACGGTATTCAAATACAGCCTGTATTAATTAAATAAAAAAGGCTACCCTTTTTTAAGGGGTAGCCTTCGGTTTATCTGTACATTGGACTCTTCCTTTTTCAAGTTTTTTTGATAAAACTACATAATTTCATATTTTTTTACCACCAATAATTAACTTGAAAATGTGTACTTCTCAGGCCGTACACGAGCCGGAACGGAAGATTTCCTCGTCCCTCATAAATCTTGAGCCTCACTTTTTCTTTATTTAGAAACAAGCAATCAGTACATTGGATTCACCTTTATTAAAAATATATATAAATTTTTGGATTTGTGTATTTAGGCCTACACCAGCCTTAACTCTTAGGTTCCTCTAATCTCATAATTTGGAGCCTCACTTTATATTTACTTTTGAAGTATCATCTGTCTTTCGGAAAACAATCTACCTAAACGTAGTTGTGCTGTAAGTGCACATTCCCAATTCCGTTGATGACATAATCTTAAGAAAAAAAATTACTTAGTACATTGGACTCACCTTTACCTAAATTTCAAAAACTCCTGTTTTCCAAAATCTTACAACGGTCATTATTAAAACCGCCTTTCATTTGTGGACTAAAACGGAGTGTGCACTTTAGGCCGTACACGGGCCAGAATGGAAGATTTCTACGTCCCTCATAAAATTTACCGGCCCTCACTTTCCTTTAATCTTTAACCTCTCTCTTAGGTCATCTTTATATTATCACATCTTTTGTTATTTGTCAACAGTTTTTATGCACTTTTTTATATTTTTTTATTTATTTTACATAATCGATATTTGCTATTGACTATTTACACGAAAAAGGTTAAAATATATTTATAATGTCTAGAAACGGAGTGGAATTTATGAGTGAAGAGTACAATCCCGATATAATTACATTAGAGGATGATGACGGTAAGGAATATACCTTTGAAGTTTTGGATAGAATAGAAACTGACGATTCAAAATATATAGCCTTGTTACCGGTATATGAAACACCTGAAAAACTTCTTGAAGACAGCGGTGAACTTGTTATTCTTAAAGTGGTTGAAGAAAACGGTGAAGAACTGTTTGAAGATATCGACGATGACGATGAGTACGACATGGTTGCCGATGCTTTTACCGACCGTTTACAGGACTTGTTTGAAATCGACGAGCAGTAATTTTCGCCTGCCCTGTGCGCGAATGCTTACCTTTATAACCCTACAAGCTACTAAACGGGAGCCGTCACTCCGACAGCGGGTTTGCAGGCCTCCCTCTTTTTAGAGGACGTTGGAAGCGCAAAACTGTTGGGTCAGCACCCACCTGCCTTACGCAGGTTATCATCGGTAGCTTACGGCAGGGCGGGTATAACATCTACTAAAACAAGAGAACACCTATGCATTATGCATAAGTGTTCTTTTTGTTTATACAATTATGTCGCAAACAGTGGCTTCACAAAATTTTATGATTTCCTGTGAATCAAGCATAAGTTGACAACCCTTTATACCTGCACTTACGGTAATTTTATCATAAAGCACAACCGTCTCATCAAAAAATGTCGGAAACTTTTTCTTCATTCCTACCGGTGAACATCCGCCTCTTATGTATCCTGTTAAACCAAGTAAATCCTTAACCGCCACCAACTCAACCCGTTTATCACCCGCAACTTTAGTGCATTTTTTAAGGTCAAGCTCTTCGGCAACCGGAATGCAAAACACAAGCGGTCCCCTTTTTTCACCAATTGCGACTAATGTTTTAAACATTATCTCAGGTGGTAAACCGGTTTGGGCAGCAATATGAACACCCGATAAATCGTTCTCATCAGGCACATATTCTATAGCATCATAATTAATTTTTGCCTTATCCAATTGCCTCATTGCATTTGTCTTGTTCATTATATCTTTACCTCTTCTGACAGATGTAACGAGTAAAGAATACACTCCTTAACACGTTTCGAAGTAATCTTTTCAATTGCGTACTTATAAACCTCAAGTTGCGCAGCATACATTTGCGATAGCGTATTGTCATCAACTCGGTCGGTCTTAAAATCAAGTATAACAACACCATCATCTTCAAAGAACACACAGTCTGCAATACCTTGAACAATCGTTGAATTTTCAAGGTAAGGATACTCAACCATAAATTTATATTCCCGCTTATAACTTTGAGCATTTTTTATGCGGTTATAAACACTGCTCTCAAAGAATTTAGAAAGTTTTACAACGTCTAAAACCTCAGATTCCTCAAAACTTAAGAACTCCCACTCATAAAGTCTTTCTATTTCGCTCTTAATATCCTTTTCGGCTTTGGAAAAATCAGCAAACTGCATAAACTTATGAGCCGCTGTACCCCTTTGAGCAGGTGTAAGTCCAGACTTAGACATGAACTGAGGTTTAGCAGTAAAATTAAATTTTTTACTGTTACCATGAACAAGACTTGTAACCGCCATCTTAGAGGGTACAAGACTCAGTTCGCTATTAGTCGTTTTGAATTTTTCATTGATTTCTTTGGTTAAACGTTCTATTTCGTCAGTATCAACATTATTCTTAGGTGTAACTTCGTCTATTGTTTCATTACACTCGTCATGAACATCAACCCGTTCGCAAAACTCAACATCGAACTCTGATTTGCCGCCAAAACCTAACGGTGTCAAACCAAAACGTATTCCGATATCATCGCCGCTTGATTGAAGTAACGCTGTCATCAACAGCCACTCATAATATCCGTCTGCAGAAATGACACTTGTTGACGGTGCTTTGCCTAAATTCACACCCATAAAACCTAATTTAAACGAAGACGAAACAACCTTTTTAGCAACATCGGATAAGGTGATTGAGATTATCAATTTTTCCTCAGCGCGTGTAAGCGCAACATACAAAAGCCTTATTTCCTCAGAAATTAACTTTTTTTGTTGAAGAATAGACATAGCCTCACGTGCTAAAGACGAAGCCTTAACATCATTTTCATCGATAAATTTTAATCCTATTCCATATTTATCGTTTAATATAATCTGCCCAGTAACATCCGTTTTGTTAAAAAGTCCACCACAATCAGCAACAAAACAAATTGGAAACTGCAAACCTTTAGAACCGTGAAAACTCAAAATTTTTACAGCGTTTGTATCGGTAAGCGATGCCTGTCCCGATGATTTTTTACTGCCTGCCATACGGTCGAATTCATTTAAAAACCCAAAAATACCACCGCTGTCAGTCTGGTCGAATTTTGAGGCAATACTTGAAAGGCGTAATAGGTTTGCCCTACTTTGCCTACAATCGGCCCTTGCGCTCATAATTTCAGGCAATAATGTCGCATTATATATTTCATTTAGCAAACGGCTTACGGGTAATGTGACTGCCTTTGTCCTGAGTTTAGAAAGAATATCAACAAAGTATCTACAACGTTCATCGCCGTTATTAGCTGCTGTGCATACAAGAGAATAAAGATTTTTATGACCGTATTTTATTCTGATTTCAGCCAAATCATCAGGCGTAAAACCGAACATTACAGACAATAAAACACTTAAAAGCGGTATTTCACGTGTTGGGTTATCAATAACCCTAAGCATTGAAACTGCCGTTAAAACTTCGGGTGAATTAAAAAATTCATCAGTATTAAAGGCTACCGGTATTCCTCTCTTTTTAAGTGCATCAACATAAATATATGCGCGGCTTGACGGTGAACGTAAAAGAATAGCAAAATCCCTGTAATCGGCACAACGCAAACCGTCTTTTCCTTTTAAAAAAGGCGGTTTATTTAAAATTTCTAATATTTTATCGGCAATTTGCTCAGCGTCAATCTGCTCTCGCTTTAGGTCACTCTTAGATGATTCATTAATAAGAAAACTTACATCAAAATCTTCAGAATTCTCATATTCAGCCTTTGCATCAAGTATATCTTCATCTAAGTAATCCATTCCGCAAGTGGATTTAGACATAACAGTATTACAGAGCGCATTTACAAAATCGCAAACACCCTTTCGGCTACGGAAATTTTGCTTTAAAATAACCTTTGACGGTGCAGTTTTTCCATCAAATACAGGATATTCTTCCTTATATTTAATAAAGTTATCAGGGTTAGCATTTCTAAAACCGTATATGCTCTGCTTGACGTCACCGACCATAAATAATTTGTTACCGCCGTCAGACAACGCAAAAAACAAAGCATCTTGAAGATTATTGTTATCCTGATATTCATCAACAAGAACTTCATCAAAACTTTTACAAATCTCTTTAGAAAGGTCTGATGGAACAAGATTTCCATCACTTTCCTTGCACAACAACTTTAACGCTAATTGCTCAACATGTGCAAAAGTAAGACAGTTGTTTTTACATAAGAGTTCAAAATAAGCAGATTTAAACTCTTTTACAATACATATAAGTTCGTCTACAGTGACACTAGCGTGTGACAGCGATTTCAAAACATCTTCACTTGTTCCGAGCATATGCTTTGCAAGCGAAGTTATTCTTTTAACAATACCGTCTCTCTCACTCTTAACTACTTCCTTAAATGACGGGTCGCTGGTTTTTTTGACTATTTTTATAGGAATTTTAAACTCACATAAGCCATTATAAAGCGTATCCCAATCTAATGAATCGGTTGCCATTATAAGTCGGTTAATATCTTCCAAGCCAAGATTTAAGCCATCAGAATAAGCAGATTCAATATCACTGCCCACTAATTCGCGCAATAAAACCTCAATACTTTCCTTGCAGGAAAGCAAATTTTCACGGATATAATCCAATATAATAGGTACAAAAACACAGTTTTTAATTGAATCGCAATTATACCCTTCGGCTGCCTTTTCAAGCCAAACATCCGGTTGAGGCATACACATAGCATAATCGTGAATTTTATAAACAGTTTCATAAAAACCTTTATCTGATTTATCAACACCGAACAAAAGGCAAAGCGAATTAAATTCATCGCTTTTTTTCAAAAAACGCGGTTGTAAAACAAGGCTTAAAGCCTCTTCCATAATTGTTTCGGTTTGAGAATTTTCAGCAATTGCAAAATCGGGGCTTATGCCCAGTACCGCAAAATATGTTCTGACAAGTTCAATGCAAAATGCATCGATAGTACATATTTTTGCATTTTTAAGTAGTATCTTTTGCTTTAATAGATATTGATTCTTAGGATGTTCGTCACAAATTTCATCAAGCCGTTTTGAAATTCGCACACGCATTTCAAGTGCAGATGCATTAGTAAAGGTTACAATTAGCAGGCGGTCAGCACTGATTTTTTTATTCTGATTAGTCAGCATACTGACAACTCTTTCGGTAAGCACTGCCGTTTTGCCCGAACCGGCAGCAGCAGATACAAGCACAGTGCCTTTAGCATTTATCGCATTAATTTGGTCATCAGTAAACTTCACCGCCACGCTATTCACCCTCCTTTATTTCAAGTTTAATTTTTTCTAACGCTTCGGCTGTTTTTGCCTTTGTCTCTTCGTTAAATTTTCGCTCGTCATTAATTCGACAAACGGCACGGTAATCACAATAATCACATGAAATATTATAATTGTTCTTAAAAGGTTTAATTTCAATGTCACCGCTTGTGATTTTTGAACCTATTTTTGCTAAAACCGACTCAAGATATTTAAAAATAATTTTAAACTCCTCTTGGGAAGCAACGTGCTCAACGCCATAAAGTCCTCCACCGTTGCTTTTTAATCTGGCTGGAATAATCTTTCCTTTGCCGTCTGATTCCATCTGTAAAATAGTGTCAATATCCGAATCAATAAGACCATTCATCTTAATAAAGCCGTTATCGGACTCATCATTAATATTGCGTCTTGCCGGGAAATACAAAACACCCGCCGGTATATCTGCGGATAACTTGTCCTTTGCATTCTTGACCAAAGAATAAAGATATAAAAGCATCTGCATATTCATACCGTCTAAAATTGACGAAAGTTTAAACTCTTTAACACCGGTTTTATAGTCAACTACCCTTACTTTACCGTCATCGGTAGTATCAACACGGTCAACTGTGCCTTCAAGCGATACAGTAACCCCGTTATCGGCTATAACCTCAACCGAACCAACCTCTTCATTTTTACCAATTTTAAGTTCACAAAACTTAGGTTTAAATTGGCTTTGGGCAAATTCATTATTAAGCGCTACTGCAATATAAACAGCAGTACCTTTAAGTAATGACAGCATATATCCGAATTTTTCGCCTAAATCAGAACTATCAACACCGACTGAAACTAAGTACTGGTCACACAAACTGCAAACTTCAGTTTCAATATCCTTTTTATCAAGTGTTCCAATATCATTTTTATGATTATTAATAAAATGCTCTAAGCAAAAATGAATTATATTTCCTCTTGTGGCGGCACTAAAATCAGCCTTATCAAGTTTTCTGACCTTAAGACCATATTTGCAGAAAAAGGCAAAATGACACCTGTTAAAATCTTCAATTTTAGACGGTGAAAGCCTTAAATTATCACCAAACAGATTTTTTGCAACAGTATTTGATAATTTTGGTTCGGCACCGTTTAATGAAAATTTAAGAGCATAAAGTTTAGAAGAAAACAACTCATCATTTTCATAATAATTTTTAAGTGCCTGTACTATCGGCTCGTCCGAGTCAAAATTTACAGCAAGTTTTTCAAAAGACGGCAAAGCACATTCTAAATCGTCATAAGAAAATGTATTATTAAAGCCATAATCAACTAATTTACACTTAGAAAAATTTGAAACAATATCTAAAACTTCAGTTGACGGTAACATTTCTACATTATCTTCAGAAACGGAAGAATATGAAATATAAACCTTATCAGATGCGCAATTTAATGAACTATAAAAAAGATAATTTTCATCAAGTGTATCATTAAGACCAAAATCAGCGATTTTAATGCCACCGTCAATCATAATTTCACGTTCACTGGGTGAAAAGATACATGCTTCACCGACACATGCAGGAAAAACATTATGATTAGCACCAAGAATAAACGCAACTTTTGGACGCATTGGTCTAATTCGGTCGGCGGTGCCGAATATAACCTGTTCCTTAGTACGCGGTATTTCCCCAACTTCTTCAAAACATAGTGCCGAATTAAGCATTGTTACAAAATCCTCAGGCGAAATCACATCATCACCCGATACAGCACACAACTTATCAAGCACACCGATAAAAGCATCGTATCCAACACGTTGATATTCAGCAAACTGGAGTTCACCGTTTGATTCAAGATTTGTAGTGTATTTTTTAAGTTGCTCTGCAATATTACACGTTTCAAACAGTTTAATAATGCTTTGGCACATTTCACAAACTGTGCCTTTAAGACCTTTTTTAAGCGTAATAAGCGGTTTTACAGCAATTTCACGGGCAAGGTTTAGTTCAGAGTTTTCAAAAGTTTGATTATTTTTGTTATCTCTTAACCCTTGCGGATTATATTTCCAGGGTTTTAGCCAAGCATTAGAATTTATATTCCAAATATAAGCATAATCTTCAATTTTTGAAATATCAGTATCAGCAACACCCGAAAAACCGGTTTTCAGATAACGCAAAATATCAGCAGTATTAAACTTTATAGCAGCATTAACTGCTGAAGTAACAAAAACCGAAAATGGCAATTCACACAGCGGAATTTTTCGGTCAACAAAGCAAGGAACATTATATTTTTTAGATATATCCTTAACCAAATTCGAATAATTTTCGCTTCTTGAAATTATAACGATATCATTAAAATTATAATCATTATTTTGAACGAGACGATGAATGGTACTAAAACAATAGTTAACTTCATCATATGTTGAAGCGGCATTAACAACCGTAATATTATCGGCTTGTCCGTCAAATATGCCCTCTGCTCTGCCGCATGTTTTTTGCTCCAAATATACTAAATCATCGCTTTTATAACCGCTAAATGACAAAAATATTGTATCGGCAACAGGCACATTATGAGATTTCGCACCTAAAACCAATCTATTAACACATTCTTTAACATTCTTAAAAATATCAATATCGTCGGAAGACTCGTCGTTATCACAACAAAACGCAGCATAAACATCATCACAACCCGAAATTGCACGATCTAAAAACATAAACTGAGAAGCAGTAAAACCTTTAAACTCATCAATAATTAATGTTTTTCCGCCAAACCAAGAATTTCCGTTCATTCGGTCAACCGTCTTTTGAAGCATATCAAAAGGTTCAACAAAACTTTTACCAAGCAACGCATCATAAGCCGACAAAATAAGCGAAATATCACTTAATTTATCAGCAAAAATATTAGATGTTACATTTTGAGACAGTTCTTTTAAATCTTCCGGGGTTACCGATGCCTGCTTTAATTCGCTTATAACTAATGCTGTTTTCCTTTGAAAATCGCGTGAATTATAATAACGGGCATAGAATTTCAGATGTTCTTTACAATTATAAAGCGCTCTGCCGACAAGCAGAAACCTCACACCATCATCAACAACTTTGCCTGCAATTCCACCTATTTCAGTCGAAATTTCGCGGCACAAACTTGTAAAACTGTGGATACTTATTTTATTTGAAACTAAGGGACCAAGTTCTAAAAGCAACAATTTTTGGCACTCAAAACTGAACTGTTCGGGTACTAACAAAATAACATCCTTGCCGCTAAGTGCTAATTCAGATGCCTTATTTATACAATACCTTGTTTTGCCTGACAACTTTCGGCCTAAAATTATATTTAACATAATACCCACCCTTCTTTTTTACAACTAAAGTATATAACAGTCTTTGTCCCAAATTTAGGACTTAATTAAAAAAATAATCTTAAAAAAAGCAATCCAAAAACTGCAGGAATACCAAAAAGTGCACTACTGCCAACCGTCCAGCCGTTAACCGCTATATCAACACCGGTATAACGTGACAAAATATTTACAATTGCAAACACCGCTAAGCCTGAAAAAGCAGAAAGCAATAAAGTCTTTATCATTTTTCCGCTTTTATAAGAAAATAGAATCAAAAACACTGAATATAACACTAATAAAATAATAAAATAAACCTTAATAATTTGCAAGTATATTTCCTCCTTTCACATAAAATTTATGAGAAAAAAAGAAATATTATGAAAAAGAAAAAAGCCGTGGTTACCCACGGCTTTAAAAAATCTTATTTCTTAGCTACTATAGCGATAACATTGGCAATAATTGCAATAATAAAGAAAATCAATGCAATGTATTTTGTCCAACGTCCTAAAACGGCATCAACTGTTCTTGCTTTGTTTTTTGAAAGAAAGGTATCAGCACCGCCCGAAATTGCACCGAGACCGGAACGACGACCTTGCTGAATAAGAACAACGGCGATGATAATGAGCGAAATCAATATCATAATAATACCGATAATAAGCTGTGAAGTATTCATTTTGCTACCTCCGAAAATATTTAGTTCAACTATCCTTGATAATATATCACAAATATTTTAAAAATGCAATACTTTTTTTTACATAGGATGAACTTTGTTGGTTGCGTCTGCGTTTTCGGCATCAACTTTATACTTGAAGTTGGCACGTTTTTCAAAGAAATCAGCAGCAACCTTCGGGAACTGAGCATAGGACAATACGTCCTCCTCCTGCTCACTCCATTTAGCACATTCCGAACGAAGTTTTTCAAGTTCGGGCTCTAAAAGGTCTGCAGGACGGCAGGTTATAGGCTGCTCATCTTTAATAATCTTCTTTTGGAAATCAGGGTCAATAGCAACGGGTGTACGACCGTACTCACCTTTTACAATACCCTTGAACTCGTTAGTGACCATCTTATAACGCTCACCCATAATTACGTTATACACTGCCTGAGTACCAACTATCTGCGAAGAAGGGGTAACAAGCGGAGGATATCCGCAATCGGCTCTAACTCTCGGAACTTCTTCAAGTACTTCAATAAGTTTATCTTCTTTACCGGCTTGTTTAAGTTGAGAAAGAAGATTTGAAAGCATACCGCCGGGTACCTGGTAAATAAGTGCCTTAGCGTCAGATGCAAGCATCTTAGGACTAAGCAAACCGTCAGCAATATACTTTTCACGAAGTGTAGTTACATATTTTGCTATTTCATCAAGTGCTTCGAGATTAAGTCCGGTATCAAACTCGGTTCCGGCTAAAGCAGCAACCATAGACTCGGTAGCGGGATGTGATGTACCCATAGAAAGCGGTGACATTGCTGTATCAACTACATCGGCACCGGCCTCAATTGCCTTCATAAGAACCATAGAACCAAGTCCTGAAGTATAGTGTGAATGGACCTGAACAGGAATCTTAACCGTTTCCTTAATAGCCTTTACAAGGTCATAAGTAGCATAAGGGGTCAGCAAAGCAGCCATATCTTTTATACAAATAGAGTCAGCACCTGTATTTTCAAGTTGCTTTGCATAATTTGTATAGTATTCAAGGTCAAAAACAGGACCTGTTGTATAAGAAACAGTAGCCTGAACCTCAGCACCCTTTTCCTTTTTGGTAGCATTAATTGCTGTTTCAAGGTTACGGATATCATTTAATGCATCAAAAATTCTAATAATATTGATACCGTTAGCAACCGAACGCTGAACAAGATATTCAACAACATCGTCGGCATAGTGACGGTAACCAAGCATATTCTGTCCGCGGAACAACATCTGCAACTTGGTGTTAGGACATTTTTCACGGATTATGCGAAGCCTCTCCCACGGGTCCTCATTAAGGAAACGAAGGCAAGAATCATAAGTTGCACCGCCCCAACATTCGAGCGAGTGAAAACCGATTTTATCAAGCATTGGGAGCATTGGAAGCATGTCCTCAGTTGTCATTCTGGTTGCAAGTAACGACTGATGTGCGTCACGAAGCACGGTTTCAGTAATGCCTATTTTACGTGCCATAATAGCACCTCTTTCTAAAATTATTTTACGGTTGCAATAACCTTTCCTGCATCAACGCTGTCGCCCTGATTTACGCAAACAGCAGTAACGGTACCGTCAACAGGAGAACTGATTTCGTTTTCCATTTTCATGGCTTCAAGAATAACAACAGGTTCGCCGGCTTTTATAGCCTGACCTGCAGATACTAAAACTTTAAGAATAGTACCGGGCATTGGTGCAGAAATTTCCTCACCCTCACCGGCGGCAGCTGCTGCAGGTGCAGACACAGGTTCAGCAACAGGTGCTGCAGCGGGAGCAGGTGCAGGGGCAGTTGCTGCTAAGGGTGCTGCTACAGGAGCAGTTGCAACTCCGTTTTCTTCAACCTGAACATCATATGCTTTTCCGTTAACTGTAATTTTAAATTGTCTCATGTTTATTTCCTCCGTTAAACCTTAAAATGGAAGGTTAGAATGTTTCTTTTCAAGGGTGGATACACGCTTAGAAGCGAGCATATCAAGTGCTAAAATCACCTTATCGGCAACCTCGGCAGGATTGATAACATCAGTAATATCACCGTTTGCAGCCGCTTTAAAGGGAGAACCTTCGGTCATTATATATTCCTTCTCAAGTTCTTCTCGACTACATTCGCCCAAGCGGTCTTTATACATAAACTGTACCGCAGTCATAGGCTCTAATGCACAAATCTCAGAATCACAATAAGCTAAAACCACATCTGCACCCGAAGCTTTACCTGCCATAGCAGTATAAGCAGCACCGTAGGCTTTACCAACAATAACGGTTATCTTTGCGGTTGTTGCCTCTGCATAAGCACCTGTTAATGATGCTACAGATTTTACATCGCCGTCAAGTTCGTTATCGGCATTACCCATAAACCCTGCACAGTCAACCAAAGTAACAACAGGTATTGAGTAGGCGTCGCAAAGTCTAACAAAACGTGCTGCTTTAGCCGAGCCGTTACCGCAAAGTTTTGCACCGTTTTTAGAACTGTCGGTAGCAATAATGCCCACAGGATTGCCGGCAATTCTTGCAAAGCCAACTTTAGAGCAACGACCAAAACCTTTCCACAATTCACAGAAACTACCGGCATCCGCAACGGCAGTAATATTTGAATATACTCCCTGGCCAGATACTGCAGCGGGAACATAATCAGCAACAGCAGGAACAGAAAGATTGTTAGAAGGCAACATCGACAAAACGTTAGCAACTGCTTCCATAACCTCTGCATCGGTAGCAAAGACACGAGCAGCAGTACCGTTCTTTAAGCAAATTTCAGAAGTGCCAACCTTTTTATCGCCGGTGATTGCAGCAGAATTAACGCAGAATTCAGCCGAATCAGTCATAAAGGTAATATCGGATACTGCGGCGAGAATTGCGGCAGAACCAATACATTTACCTGCAACTACCGAAATCTGAGGTACAACACCCGAAATTTTACCGGCAGCAGCAATAAGCTCACCATATGCATTAAGAGCATCAACACCCTCGCTTGCAAAAGCACCTTTAGAATCAAAAATACCAACAACAGGGCATCCGTTCATAAGCGCAAGGTCATAAACTTTTTTGATTTTTGCGGCCTGAGCACGACCCATAGCACCAGAGCAAACCGTAACATCCTGCGAGAAGGCATAAACACCAGCACCGCAAACATTACCATAGCCACAAACAACACCGCAACCATCTTCACCATTCTTTGCAAAACGGTCAAGTTCGGTATAAACTCCGCCGTCAAAAAGAAGTTCAAGACGCTTATAAGCATCAGTACCGCCAAGTTTTGAAACTTCTTTTTCAAGGCAGGAAACACTGTTTTCACAGCTCATATTCTTTCCTCCGTTCCAAATATTAAAACATCTAATTTTTAATTAACAAATATTATAATAGATAGTTATGAAAATAACAAGTATTTTTTCAAAATTTAACAATTTTCGCATGATGAAAACAGCATATTTACATTCAACTCTTTTGAAGCCTCATCTTTAATAAATCTAAGCCTTCTAAACAGGTCTTGAGGTGCATCTTCAGAATAAAATGCCTTCATTATTCCGTTTTCAACTCCAACATGCAATGCCGACCTTAAAAGACCGTCGGCAAACATAATATCATCTTGTGGACATACAGCGTTTACCACAATAGTATCTTTATTCATATCAAAAAGGCAAAACCCAATTATTTCATCACCATCGCTCGCTACAACTGCCATTGACGCATCATTTATGGCGATATTTGACCTATCATAAAAATCTTTAAGCTTGTCCTTTTCTCTTAAAGGGTAAATTGCTATCATTTGTTTTGAAACTCCTTTGAAACACTTACACTCATTAACTTCTTTACTTCCTTTTCGGTTAATTCACGCCATCTTCCTTGAGGAAGCATGCCTAATTTAACACCCGCAATTTCAACTCGTTTTAAGCGAATAACCGTTAATCCTACCGCCTCACACAATTTGCGGATTTCACGGTTTTTACCTTCATACAAAACAAAACGAAGTACTGTTCGGTCTTCACATTTTTCAATATATGATATTTCGCAAGGCAAGGTCTTATATCCGTCAATAACCATGCCGTCGGACATTTTAAACAGTTGTTCTTCGGTTGCTTTTTCTCTGACAGTAACACGATAAACCTTAGATACGTGACGCGAGGGGTGGGTTAATAAATTTGCAAACTCACCGTCATTGGTCATTAAAAGTAAACCTTCTGAGTTTCGGTCAAGGCGACCAACAGGATAAAGCCTAACACCAGCATCGGTAACCAAGTCAGCAACACACTTTCTCCCCTGCTCGTCACTTAAGGTTGTAACAAAACCGCGTGGTTTATGCAACATTATATACATTTTCGTATCGTTCATAGCAACAGGCTTTCCGCACACCAGAACTTTATCATGCACCGGGTCGACCTTATCGCCTAAAATGGCTTTACGTCCATTTATTTTAACTCTTCCCTGTTCAATCAGTTCCTCAGCCTTGCGGCGTGACGCGACCGAACAAAGCGACAGATATTTTTGTAATCTGATTTTTTCTACCGCCATTATAATCTCCCTTAAAATCATGAAAATAAACACAACATCGAATAAATATTGTGAAACAATTTTTCTTTAAAACTATAATCCTTTTTAAACAAATTTACATCAATATCAGAATAAACGTTGCCAACGCCTATGATTTTTCCGTCAATTAAATACTGCACTGTTCCAATTTTTTGTCCCCTTTTAATAGGTGCATATAAAAATTTAGGTAAATTAAAACAATAATCAACGTCTAAAAATCCATCCAATGTTCCTACAGTTATTCCGTCAGCAGTAATACCGACTCTTTGAGTCTTAGCACCAACTATAGGCACATAAACATTAGAAATATCTGCCAATAATTTGGTAGGTTGCAATATAGATAAACCTTCTTTAAGCAAAGTTTCATGTATATTCCAGTCATCAGAAGCGTTAAGTGTTACCGCTATAACCTCACAACCGTCCTTTTCTGCCGCCGACACAAGGCAACGACCTGCCTTTTTTGTGTAACCCGTTTTTATACCAATGCACGATTCGTATCTTGAAAGAAGTTTATTGTGATTATACAATGTACGGTTATACGGAGGATTGCCAAAACTAACAGTAAGTTTCTCAGAAGACACAATTTCTCTTAAAACATCATTACTGATAACTTCTGCGGCAAGCAATGCCATATCGTAAGCCGTCGAGTAATGCCCATCGCTATCAAGCCCTGACGGTGTAACAAAATTTGTATTGACCATACCAATCTGTTTAGCACGCTCGTTCATCATTTTTGCAAACTCTTCAACCGAGCCCGCAAGACAAATAGCCGTAGTATTTGCCGCATCATTACCCGATGACAGCATCATACCAACAAGCAACGCATAATAAGACACCGTATCACCGGCAAGAAGCCCCATGGAAGAGCCCTCAACGGTAACCATTTTTTCGGTTGTGGTTATCTGCTTTTCAAGATTGTTCGTTTCGGCTAAGATAAGCGCCGTCATCATTTTTGTAGTGCTGGCCATTGGAAGTTTTTCATGAGCGTTTTGCTCCATTAAAATTTCCTTAGTGCTAGCATTTATAAGCACCATTGACTTGGCTGAAACCAAAGCATTAGCGTATAACGGAAATGAAAATAATATTAAAAATACAGATAAAACAACTGCTGTAAAACTTCTTATAATATGCATAATTACCTCCGCCGTAATATCCTACAAAAGATAATATGGCGAAGGCTATTTTTAAATGCTTTATTCGTCCTTATTTTCTTCTTTTTTCTTCTTTATAATTTCAGAAATTTTCTCAACAACGGTCGGAACAGCATTTACTGCTTTTTCAATAGGTGTGGCTGTCTCGTTAGCATTAAGAACTTTAACCTCATTACCCTTAACAACCAAAAACACAACAGGCGTAACAGTGGCACCTGCACCACCGCCGCCACCAAACATGGTAGCAGAGGACTGTTTTGACGGAAATTCCGAACCGCCGGACGCCATACCGAATGATACCTTTGACACAGGAATAATAGTGATATCATTCACCACAATAGGGTCGCCGATAATAGTCTCGGAATCGATAACAGAACGAATCTTGTCCATCGTAACACCCATAATATTACTGATATTGTTATCTGCCATACATATACTCCATTCCGCCTAAAAAGGCAACTTTATTTAACATCCTTTTGCTTAAGTTTTAATTTAACCAGTTGTATTAGTACATTTATTGCCGCCAAAACTCCGAAAACCAAACGAAATTTAACCTTAACATCAAATTTTATTTTGGATTTCGCAGTCACAAAATCACTTTCTACCAAAACTTCAGTCGATTTTCGGTCAAGTTGTGTCTTCGCTTCAATTATCCGAACAACCGGAAAAACAGCGGCACATACAGCACCGTATTCAACCGCCGTTAACGCAGGGTCTTGGTTTGCAACATTGATAAATAAATTAAAACGCCTGAATCTTACGTGTTTTAATAGTTTATCAAATTCATTCAAAACCGATTTTACAATCGACATTATTTCACTTACTGCAGTTACAAAACCCTTATCTTCTATCATTTTTTTAACGGGGTTCTTTTTTTCAACGGGTAGTGTATCCTCTTTTTGCTTTGTTTTTTTAGATTTTTGTTTATGTTTTGACTTTTCATTAGGAAAGTTAAACTTAAAAAACAAAAACCTTATGCTTAATAAAAAATCGTCATCAACAAAAGCACAGATACTAACACTACAAAACAGTAGCAGTAAAACAATGCCTATTAAAACCGCTAATATATAAAGTACAAGCATTACTGAAGCTCCGCCTGACCGTCTTCACGCATTATTTCGGCCATTTCCTCATTCATCTGCTTTGCAAGTTCCATAACCTCGCCCGAAATCATCATAAGTTGGCCATTTGTATCAACAGCAGTATCATCGGCAGGCACAACAGGAAGGTCGTCAAGACTTGAAAGTCCAAAACATCTTAAGAAGTTAGCGGTTGTACCATACAAAAGCGGACGACCAGGCAACTCAAGACGTCCCTTTTCTTCTAAAAGGTCTTTTTCAACAAGGGTTGAAACAACACCGGAGCAATCAACACCCCTAACCTGCTCAACATAAGCGCGAGTTACGGGCTGATTATAAGCAATAACAGCCAACACCTCTAACGCCGCCTGAGAAAGCGGTGCCTTACGTCTTAAATCAAGAGCCACTCTTATCTGCTCTGCATATTCCTTTTTTGTGCAAAGTTGATAACTGTCCTCTAATTTAACAAGCTTTACAGCACTTTCAGACTTTATCAAACGGTCTGCAAGAAGTTCCATAATCTGCATAACCGTTTCGTCATCAACCTCAAAAATCTGACAAAATCTATCAATTTCAACCGGCTCTCCGCTTGCAAACAAAATAGCCTCGAAAGCCGACACCATTTCTTTAACTGTCACTTATTCTTCCCCCTAACTACCGTAATTTCCATCTCATCGCCCTCACCCTCAAGATGCACACGGTTTGCCTTACAAAGTTCAAGAACTGCTAAGAAGGTCGCAACAAGTTCTGAACGGCTTTGGGCACCGTCAAACAACCTCACCATTTTCTTGCGTCCCGAACGGCAAAGATTTTTAAGAACAAAAACAATCTTGGTTGAAACAGAAACTATCTTTCTGGCAACAATTTTACTGAACACATTAGTATTAGGCGGTAGTTTTCGCTGTCCTCTTCCAACAGCAGCGATGTATGATTTAAGTATAAGTTCTTTTTCATGAGTGTTCTTATAGGTTTTATCAAACTCAATTTTTTCGGCAGATTTGATAAAAGTATCAAACTCGTCGGTCATACCGGACAGCATTTTTGCAATCTTACGGCAACGCTCATACTCCATGAGTTCCTGCGTTAATTCTTCCTTTAATTGCTCCGCCTCCTCATGTTTTGGCAACAAGCTTACAGTTTTAAGATAAATAAGTCGCGATGCCATCTCCAAAAACTCACTGGCAACATCCATATCCTGCAACTGCATACTTCTAATATGCTCAACATACTGGTCAACAAGAACAGTTAGCTGAATATCGTTAATATTAAGTTTATTTTTGGAAATCAGATAAAGCAGAAGGTCAAGAGGTCCCTCAAAGACGTCCAGCTTATATTCGAGCTTGTCCATAAAACTTTACACTTTCTATCTTAATATCAAATTAAACGGTAACGCCGTTAGCGAATCCAAACCGTTATAAACCAGTGAAATCATTTTTGAGAGAGCATTTGAAAATCCTGACCCTGCAAAAATGAGAAACATAATAAAAATCATAAAATATCTTTCATATTGCATCAACTGATAATAAATCCTGTTAGGTAAAAACGCACCCAAAACCTTTGAACCGTCCAAAGGCGGAATCGGGACAAGATTAAACAGTGCAAGTGAAATATTTATGATGGCAATATACGAGAAAATATTAACAAGGATAATCAACAAAGTAACCGCTGTATCATTTGTAACCTGAGTAACGTAAAAAATAAAAACAAATAAATTGGAAAAGAAACTTGAGACTAATGCTACGATAAGATTAGAAAGCGGTCCTGCAAAGGCAACGATAGCCATATCACGTTTTGGATTATTAAAATATCTCGAATCAACCTGAACAGGTTTAGCAAAACCAAAACCAACAAGATATATCATTAAAGCACCGAAATAATCAAGATGATGCATTGGATTTAACGACATCCTACCTTGCCAACGAGGTGTAGGGTCACCAAGTTTTGTAGCGGCAAAACCGTGAGCAAACTCATGTATAGGCATAGTCAAAAAAACAACAACCGTTGCTGAAATAAGGCAAGCAACAATTTGTTCCCAACCGCCCCTATTTAAAATTACGTTTAATAAACCGCCCAATACGGCACCACCTTAAAACAAATTTATCAATTAATTATACACCCGTTTTGTGAATTATACAACACTAAAAATAAATAATTTATATAAAAACCAAAACCGACGAAATACAAAATATTACAACTGTACCCTCAACAACAGAGGATATTAAATTACACAGTAAACCGCCTTTTTTATCACAACCGTCAAGCAGAGCACCAATAAAACATACCGAGCAAAAAAGTACCGGCACAATATAACGGAAATCCATCGAACAACGATAAGGCGACACTATATTGAAATAAATAAAAGCAATCCACTGAACAATAAACATAACCGTTACGGGTAATAAACCGACAAATTTATCACGCCGTTTAAAATTCAAAACTATTACAGCAATAATTACAGCAAGACTCAGAATAACATTTGCTAAAACAGCAATAGCAGCGAAAGCCTGACTACCGAAAGAGTACTCACCAAAAAGTGAATTTCTTAGTATATACTGCCATAAATTATGTTCATTCCACACATCGACATAAACATTATTTGGTTTAGAAATCGGCCAGAGAAAACGCTCTGCAAAACTTAAATCACCAATGAAAAGTTTACTTTCGGTACTGATTTTAGCAACGTATCCCAGAGGTTGGCCAAAAAGTATACCGTTCCTTATTTGATACCAAAGTCCAATCGGTAATGACACCGCAAGAAATGCGGAAGAATGTTTTAAAAATGCAGGAAAATTAAAAGATTTTGACGAGATAAGTTTAATAAGAACCGCAACTGCACTTACAACAATCATTACTGCGGCAGAAAATTTGGTCATCATTGCAAGACCGGTAAAAAGTCCGCAAAACAATGCACTGTTTACCGTTGGCCTTTTGTACCACTTGATTAAATACAATAATGCAACTGCTGTAAAAAGAACAGTTAAAGTATCGTTATTAATACTTCCTGCAAGTATAAAAAACGATGGATGGAACGATAATAAAGCAGATGCAAATATTAAAGGTCTGCCCTTTATGCTTAGTTCTTTTAAAATCAGGTAGCCCACAAACATTAAAAGTGTTGAGTAAAGGCAGGTCAACATCTGCACATTTTCAAACGCGGCAGCTGTTTCAAGTCCTAAATTCAATGAAAATTTAACAACTAATGAGGCAAGATAATGATGTAAAGGAGGATGACAAAATTGCCAATCATTTGTATTGGGCAAACCATTACCTGTGGCTAAACCGTAAATATAAGACAGATGCCCGTTTGTGTTAAGATTTTCAACATCATGCTGATTTTGTGTAAACCCGAATTCGAGGCAATACATCAAACGCATGGCAAAACCCAAGACAAAAAGTACCGCTATTATATTTTTATATTCGATTTTGCCTAATTTATGTAATAAAAACAAATACAAAACGCAGAGTGAAGTTGCTATAACTATAGGAAGATTTTGAACTGAATTTTTAGTTTCCAATGAAAGCGAATAAGGATTAAATTTTAACAAAAATCCAATCAAAATTACAGCAAAAATGCAAGGCAAAACCGATATTGGTGTAATAGTTCTTTTAAATGAAGTTTTCAAATTCATATCACTTTATTCTTCTTGCTTCAAGATAATAACGCTTGTCAGCAGCGTGGCCCATTGAAAAAGTTTTTCTTGGTAAAGAGCCGTCTTTTAAAACAGCATCAAAAAGTTCTTCCTTTTTCATACCTTCAAAAATAAAACCTATTCTTCCCTCTTCATTACAAATCTTTTTAACCGAATTGGTTCCGTGAACGTAATCAATTTTGATTCTATTTTCTGCAATGTATTTATCTAACCATTGCTGTAAAGTTCCAACAGGAAGTTTGGCAGTAGGGTTGACCGATACGACATCTTCACCGTTTTTATAAACACACAAGAATTTTTGAGCATCGCCGCTATCACTAATACCTAATGCAACCTTCATATCCTCAATAACCTTTTTAGGTTCAACACCGAAAAGTACACGGTAAATCGGCTCAAAATCAATGGCGTCGTCGTAAATGTTTACAACCTCAACCAAGGCAAATTTTGCTGCATCTTCAGGATTTATAATACTGCATTCCTTAGCAGATGCCAATGAATGGTTGCCATCGCCAACTGCAAACATCATACCGCCGTTTTTGTTGCCAAGCTCAGTAAAAGCATTACCGATATTTTTAGCATCTTCATCTGATAACAACCACCCTTTAATATGACCGCCACCCTGCATAAGTTCAAAATCGTAAACACATTGCATACTATCGGTTTTTAATGACAACGGTTCAATAATTTTACGCTCCGGGTCTTGTGCCAACATAAGCACATGAGGCAGTTCAAGCACAGCATCTTTTCTGATATTTACTCTCGGCGGTATACGTTCAATTACCGTTTCCTCGGTTGACCTGATTGCTGCATTACTGCCTTTGTGATAATCATAATCAGCAAGTGCAATTTTACCCAAAACACCATGACGCACAATGCCATTGGACTGAGTACGCTCAATATAAATCATTTTATTTTTGTACTCTAAAAAAACATCATTTTCAAGGTATTTTTTCATGTTTTCATTTACGTTTGAAATGCGTTCTTCTGTATTACCGTCTTCAAGATAAATTTCAGGTAAAGTAATTCTAAGGGTTGATTCACAATCACCTACAAAATTTTCAACCTCATCCCAATACTCTTTTTCGGAAGTAAATTGGTCACATGCAATTACCGACCACTTTTCAAAATTATCTCGTGGTAAAAGTATATCGGCAGGTAAAAACTTATTCATAAAATCATCCTTTTTGAAAATATTTAATATCGTAAGTTAAAAATTAAGACACTAAACCTCATTATCTTTAACAGTATACTATTTAAAACATAAAAAGTCAACGATTCGAGCCTCACACGAAAAGGAAATTTATTATGCGAAAAACAAAAATTGTCTGCACAATCGGTCCCGCTTGTTCTGATAAAAACACACTGTCACAAATGTGCAAAGCAGGAATGAACGTTGCTCGACTTAACTTCTCACACGGAACTCATGAAGAACATCTTGAGAAAATTAATCTTATAAAAGAGGTTCGCCGGGAATTAGGCTTACCTATTGCTATCATGCTAGATACGAAAGGCCCTGAATACCGAATAAAAACCTTTAAAAATAATCAAATCACATTAAATAGCGGAGATATATTTACGTTTACAACCAATGATGTTGTAGGTGACGAGCAAAAAGTGTCTGTCAGTTATAAAAATTTAACTAAGGACATGGAAATCGGTGATACAATTTTATTAAATAACGGTCTTATGTCTTTTGAAATTATTGAACTTAGTGATACCGACATTACCTGCAAAGTAATAGACGGCGGAGTTTTGTCTAATCAAAAGAGCATGAGTTTCCCAGGAAAAGTTTTAAAACAACAGTATTTAAGCGAGCAGGATAAAAGCGACCTAATATTCGGCATAAAAAACGGTATTGATTTTATTGCTTGTTCATTCGTTTCCTGCAAGCAGGACCTTCTTGATATAAATGAATTTCTAAAACAAAACGATGCTGATAACATTGATATTATTGCAAAAATAGAAAATCGTTCAGGTGTTGAAAACATAGAGGAAATTTGCAGTGTCTGTTCAGGAATTATGATAGGCAGAGGTGATATGGGTGTTGAGATTCCTTTTGAGGAACTGCCAGCCATACAGAAAAAACTTATCACAAAATGCCGTCTTTTAGGGAAACGAGTAATTACTGCAACCGAAATGCTTGAATCGATGATTTCTAACCCAAGACCCACAAGAGCAGAGATTTCCGATGTTGCCAATGCGGTATATGACGGGACAAGTGCTATAATGTTATCGGGAGAAACAGCCGCTGGTAAATACCCTGTTTTAACCGTCAGCACAATGTCAAAGATTGCCGAGCAAACCGAACAGAATATTCACTATGCCAAACGTTTTTTGAATTCCGAATTTCAGATAAGAAACACAATTGATGCTATTTCACACGCAACCTGCGGTATGGCAATCGACATTAATGCAAAGGTAATAGCCGTTTGTTCAATATCAGGTATGACAGCAAGAATGGTATCTCGTTTTCGTTCCCCCGTTGATATTTTAGGTCTTACCACCAACGAAAAAACGTGGTATAAACTTGCTTTATCCTGGGGGGTTACGCCAAAACTGTGTGAAAAGTACGATTCAACCGATGTTTTATTTTACACAGCAAAAAAGACAGCAACCGAAACATTTAATTTAAAAGAGCAAGACAAAATAGTTATAACCGGCGGAATGACTAATGGCATTTCAGGCAATACAAACATGATAAAAATCGAAACAATTTAAGCTGTTTTACTTGTATTTTACCATTTATTAAAAATATTTTCAGTTTTACCAAAAAAAGTGTTGCAATTTGCGTTTTATGGTGATATTATATACTCACTGTGATTTGCGAAATGGTATGTTTTTTCATACCTTACAACCTAAATTTAGGTAACGCAGGATATTTTTTAAGGAGGTGGAATCATGCCTAACATTAAATCCGCCAAAAAGCGCGTTCTCATCGCTGAAGCTAACAACATGCGTAACAAGAGCTACACTTCCGCACTCAGAACTGCTATTAAGAAGGCTGACGCAGCCCTCGACAGCAATGCTGACAACAAAGCAGAGTGCGTAAAGGTTGCTGTTAAGAAAATCGACCAGGCTGTTACCAAAGGCATCCTTCACAAGAACAATGCCGCAAGAAAGAAGTCTGCTCTCGTAGTACGTCTTAACAAAACCAACGCTTAATTGCATGACGAAATAACGGCTACCGTATTAAACGGTAGCCTTTTTCGTTTTTATATGTTTTTTTAAAATCAGAGGTGAGTTTATGACTTTAGAAGAAAGACATAAGTTAGTTAAATCTTATTTAGGAAAAACAGTAACCATAAAAATTGACCGCCCAATAGGTTACATTCATAAAAAGAAAGAAAAAATTCTCCACTACCCTATTAACTACGGCTATATTGAGGGTGTTTTTGGCGGCGACGGTGAGGAACTTGACGTCTATCTTTTAGGTGTAGATGTACCCGTTAACGAATATGAATGTAAAATCATAGGCATTGTTTATCGCGAAAACGATGTTGAGGATAAATTGATAGCCGCACCCGAAAACACAAACTTTACAAAAGAACAAATTGAGCAATCTATTAATTTTCAAGAAAAATATTATAAAACTCACATTGAAACTATATAATGCAAAAATCCCGAACAGAAATTTCTGTTCGTGATTTTTTATTCTTCGTTAATATCGCTTTGCGTTTGCTCAGCCAATGTCTCGTCTTGCTTTTCTTTCTTAATTTTTGTGATTTTTAAGTACAAATTATAAAAATTATATTATTGTACTTGAAGCACATTTTCAATTAAAGTATAAAATATCTAAAACATTTAAAAAATAAAGACACCTTCTCAAAAGGTGTCTTTTCTTACGTCTTAAAATGTTACTTTACATTTTTGACATTCGTAAGTTTTATTAATCTTATTAGATGCTAATCCGAAGAATCCGAATGATATTCCTCTATTAATAACAGATAACTTCTTTAGGTTCGTGCTTCCACATATTGGGCATTTTGGGACACTTAAATCTTCTTCTGTTTCACCGCGATAAGAATTTAATATCTCATCAAAATCATCAATTCCAACGTTATTTTCAGTATTTGCAGACATTTTGTCATATAGTTTAGATATTAATTTGTCGTATTCGGCATTAACCCGACGAGCATCGATAATATGAACAACGGTAATAAACAAAGCCAAAGCCAAGCAGAGTAAACACGGAATTCCAAACGGTCCCCAAAATCCCATTTGTCCGCCATTTTTGATGTCGTTTTCGAGACTTGCTTTTAAAAATACCGAAAAAATAACAACGCAATTAGCACTAACACAAACTATAAACGGAATAACCTTTTTAAACTTTAAAAGTACAAATGCCGCAATCATTAAACAAATTGCAATGACAAGGGTGATTAAATGCATTCTTTCTTGATTGTATGCTAAAATCATTGTTTGTGTGCTTTTATCGGCATACTCCATCATGGTAAACATATTACCAAACATAACAACCATTGACATCATAATTTCGTAAACAGCAAATATGTAAAATAAAACAACAAAAACCTTTAACTCTTTACTGCCTACAGTGAGTTTTTTACCTTTTCTTGCCTCGATTTTGGCATATTTCAATATATTCTTATTTTTTTTCATAGTAACTCCTTGATTAATGCCTAATTTGTGATAAAATAACATTGATATAATACTACTATCAATCGATAATTTTGTCAAGAATCATTGATTTAACTCAACAAAAACGCAAAGGAAAATTATAATGCCAACCTTAAATATTGTACTTGTTGAACCGGAAATTCCGCAAAACGCAGGAAACATTGCAAGAACCTGTGCCGCCACCGGCGCAAGACTGCACATAATTAAGCCAATGGGGTTTACAATTGACGACAAAAAGTTGAAAAGAGCAGGGCTTGATTATTGGTACCTATTGGATATCACCTACTACGAAAACTTAGACGATTTCTTTAATAAAAACAAAGGGCAATATGCATTTTTCACTACAAAAGGCAGAAAAACCCATTCCGATTATGTTTATAAAGATAATTGCTATCTGTTCTTTGGCAAAGAAACCAAAGGTTTGCCTGAAGAACTGCTGTTAAAACACCCTGACGAATGTGTCAGATTGCCTATGATTGGTGAAGCGAGAAGCCTTAATTTATCAAATACCGTTTGCGTCGGAGTTTATGAAGTTTTGCGACAGTGGAACTACCCGGAACTGCAAAACAAGGGAGAATTACATAACTACAGGTGGGATGACAGTAATGAAATATCATAATATATTCGTTTTATTTTTGTGCCTAATATTAGTTTTGTGTTTTTCAGGTTGCGGTAAAAAATTTGAGGATAACTATACCCAAATT
This sequence comes from Acutalibacteraceae bacterium, assembly GCA_045546915.1. Classification (GTDB taxonomy): domain Bacteria; phylum Bacillota; class Clostridia; order Oscillospirales; family Acutalibacteraceae; genus UMGS172. The sequence continues at coordinate 125,078 of JAZQDU010000018.1, forward strand.
TCATTACCGTCGCGTCCTGAAAAGGTTATCGATACTTCGAGTGATGACTTTTATGAAGATATTGGCGACGGAATACCGGACAATACGCTTGTCCCTATATCTGACTATATAGTTGGAATAAAGATTGATTTGAAATACGCTTCTACCGATAATTTTACTAAGAAAAAAATATATGATTTCAGCGTACCTTATTTAAGATACGGAACAGTCAAGAAACTGAAAGCCGTACAAAACGAACTTAAAACAAAGGGTTATGAACTGATAATCTACGATGCATATAGGCCTACTTCGGCTCAGGATAAACTTTGGGAAATCTGCCCCGACCCAAAATATGTATCCGACCCATCAAAGGGTTATACTAACCACTGTCGGGGAAACACTGTTGATGTAACTTTAATCAAAATTGACGGTACAACCGTTAAAATGCCATCAAAATTCGATGAATTTTCCGAACTTGCCAACCGCGATTATTCTGATGTTTCTCGCGAACAGGCAAATAATTCGCAACTTCTCGAAGACTTTATGAAAAAGCATGGATTTAAGCCTTACTACGGTGAATGGTGGCATTATACCGATGTTGATAACTACGATATCGTTAAAGAATAATAAATATTGGTATTTTTTTCAAAAAAACGTGCTTTAATTTGTAATATTATCTTGAAAAATTTTAAATAATAGTATAAAATAAGATTGTTCAAAATTTGACAATATATTTGAAAGGAAGTTTTCGAAATGTCAGTATTAAACAAAAAGACGGTTGATGATATCAACGTTAAGGGCAAAAGAGTTCTTGTTCGTTGCGATTTCAACGTTCCCCTTAAGAACGGAGTTATCACCGACGAAAACAGAATTGTTGCAGCACTCCCCACTATTAAGAAACTTATTAACCACGGCGGTAAGGTTATTCTTTGCTCGCACCTCGGTAAACCGAAGGGCGAGCCCAAACCTGAACTCAGCCTTGCACCCGTTGCAAAACGTCTTTCCGAGCATTTGGGAAAAGATGTTGTTTTTGCCGCTGATGACACAGTTGTTGGTGAAAATGCAAAGGCTGCTGTTGCCGCTATGAACGACGGCGACGTTGTTCTTTTGCAGAACACCCGTTACAGAGCTGAAGAAACCAAGAACGGCGAAGCTCTCTCTAAAGAGCTTGCTTCTCTTTGCGAAATCTATGTTAACGATGCTTTCGGCGCAGCACACAGAGCACACTGTTCTACCGTAGGTGTTACACAGTACGTTGAAGAAGCTGCTGTTGGCTACCTTATGCAAAAAGAACTTAAGTTCCTCGGCGGTGCTGTTGAAAACCCTGCCCGTCCTTTTGTTACCATTTTAGGTGGTGCAAAGGTTGCAGACAAACTTCCTGTTATTGAAAACCTCCTTACCAAAGCTGACACCGTTATTGTTGGCGGCGGTATGGCTTACACCTTCCTCGCAGCTAAAGGTTACGGCGTTGGCACTTCCCTTCTTGACGAGAAAAAAATTGAGTACTGCAAAGAAATGATGGCTAAGGCAGAGGCTAACGGCGTTAAACTTCTCCTTCCTATCGACTGCACTGTTGGTAAAGTATTCCCCGACCCCATCGACGGTCCTGTTGAGATTATCGTTGTTGATGCAGATAAGATTCCCAGCGACCATATGGGCCTTGATATTGGTACTAAAACTGCTGCTATGTTTGCAGAAGCAGTTAAGAGTGCTAAAACCGTTGTTTGGAACGGACCTATGGGCGTATTTGAGAATCCCACACTTGCTAAAGGTACCATCGCAGTAGCTAAGAGCCTTGCTGAAACCGATGCTGTTACCATCATCGGCGGCGGTGATTCGGCTGCTGCTGTTAACACCTTAGGTTTTGGTCCTAAGATGAGCCATATCTCTACCGGTGGCGGTGCTTCTCTTGAGTTCCTTGAGGGTAAAGAACTTCCCGGTATCGCAGCAGTTAACGATAAATAATTAATTCTATTTTTAAAAAACGCGGCACGAGGTACAACTTGTGCCGCAGTTTCAATGTATAAAGCATATTTTTTGGAGGAAATAATAATGAATAAGACTTTAAGAAATGCCGTTATTGCAGGTAACTGGAAAATGAACAAAACTCCCGCAGAAACAACTGCGCTTATTAACGAAATGAAACCTCTCGTAGCAGGTGCCGACTGCAAGGTTGTACTTTGTGTACCATTTATTGATATCCCTGCCGCTGTTGCCGCTGCAGAAGGTTCTAATATTGAAATCGGTGCTGAGAACGTTCACTTTAAAGAAAGCGGTGCTTATACCGGTGAAATTTCGGCACAGATGCTCGTTGAAAGCGGCGTAAAGTATGTTGTTATCGGTCACAGCGAACGCAGACAGTATTTTGGTGAAACCGACCAAACTGTTAACCTTCGCACCCTTGCCGCTCTTAATGCAGGTCTTACCGCAATTGTATGTGTTGGTGAAACTTTGGAGCAAAGAGAACTCGGTTACACAGAAACTTTGCTTAAATTCCAGACTAAAATGGCACTTACCAACGTAACCAAAGAGCAACTTAAAAATGTAATTATCGCATACGAACCGGTTTGGGCAATCGGTACAGGTGTTACCGCTACTGCCGAGCAGGCTGATGAAGGCAACGGATTTGTACGTGACGCCATTGCCGAGGTTTATGGCAAGGATGTTGCCGAAACCGTTACTATTCAGTACGGCGGTTCTATGAACGCTAAAAATGCTGACGAACTCGTTGCAAAGGTTAATGTTGACGGTGGTCTTATTGGCGGTGCTTCCTTAAAAGCTGAAGATTTTGCAGTTATCGTTAAGGCAGCAAGTAAATAATAAAAAGGAAATTTGAAATGAAAAAACCTGTAGTTTTATGTATTATGGACGGTTTTGGTATTAACCAGATAAAATGCGGCAACGCAATTGAGGCTGCCAAAACTCCAAATCTTTGCAAATTGTTTTCTGAAAACCCTTTTACTACCATTGGTGCTTCGGGTCTTGACGTTGGTTTACCCGACGGTCAGATGGGCAACAGTGAGGTTGGTCACACCAACATAGGTGCTGGTCGCGTTGTCTATCAGATGCTTGTTAAAATTTCGAAAGACATCAAAGATGGCACTTTTTTTGACATCAAACCTTTGATTGATGCGATGGAAAACTGCAAGAAAAACGATTCGGCACTTCACCTTATCGGTCTCTTATCCGACGGTGGTGTGCATAGCCATATTGAGCATCTTTACGGACTTATTGAAATGGCTAAAAAATTTGGCCTTTCTAAGGTTTTCATTCATTGCCTTATGGACGGCCGTGACGTTTCGACCACTTCAGGTGTAGGTTTTATTAAGGACTTACAAAATAAGTGTAAAGAAATTGGCGTTGGCAAAATTGCCACCATTGTTGGTCGCTACTACGCAATGGACCGTGACTTTGCCTGGGACCGTGTTGAGAAAGCATATTCGGCTTTTGTATACGGTGAAGGCATTAAGACTAACGACCCTGTAAAGGCAATGGAAGAATCGTACGCTAAAGACATCACCGATGAATTTATACTCCCCACTGTTGTTGAAGGCGGCGATGTTATCAAGGCTAATGACAGCGTGATTTCGTTTAACTTCCGTCCTGACCGTGCGAGACAGTTTACTCGTACTTTTGTAGACCCTGATTTTGACGGATTCGAGCGCAAAAACGGTTTCTTCCCTTTAAATTATGTTTGTATGACTCAATACGATGAGACAATGCCAAATGTAACTGTTGCATATCCGCCCGAAGAACTTAAGATGACTTTTGGCGAACTTTTGGCTTCTAAAAACATGACTCAGCTCAGAATTGCCGAAACTCAAAAGTACGCACACGTTACGTTCTTCTTTAATGGCGGTGAAGAAAAAACATTCGAAGGTGAAGATAGAATTCTTATAAAATCACCCGATGTTCCCACCTTTGACTTACAGCCTGAAATGAGTGCATACCCTGTTTGCGACGCAGTTTGCGAGCAAATTTTATCAGGTAAATATGATGCTGTTGTGCTTAACTTTGCCAACTGCGACATGGTTGGTCACACAGGTGTATTTGACGCCGCCGTTAAGGCTGTTGAGGCTGTTGACGAATGTGTTGGTCGCGTTGTTGAAGCAACACGTAAGATGGACGGTGTTGTGTTTATAACTGCCGACCACGGTAATGCCGACTGTATGATTGGTGAAGACGGCAATCCATTCACACCTCATACAACCAACCCTGTTCCCTTCTGTGTCGTGGGTTATCCTTGCGAACTGAAATCGGGTGGCAGACTTGCCGATATCGTCCCCTCGATGCTTACTGTTTTAGGTATTGAACAACCCAAAGAGATGGACGGCACAAGTCTTATAAAATAATTTTAACATTTAAAAACCCGCGTTTAATACGCGGGTTTTTTCATTTATTCAGTTACTGTGACTAAGTTAGTTCTTGGTCTTACCTTATCGGGTGTTATACCATACCTTTTCTTAAACATCTTAGAAAATTGCGAACCGTCGGAAAATCCACAATACATAGCAACATCAGTACATGATACACCTCCGTTGCAAATCATATTGTATGCATGGTTTAAACGTAACTCTATTATATACTGCTTAGGAGCAAGCCCATACTTTTGCTTAAACTCTTTTCTAAATCGCTCATAATCAAAGCCGTAACCTTCGACTACTTCTTTAATGTTTATTTGTGACGCAAAGTTTTGACGAAAATGGTCAGCGCAATGGTCAAGGCTTCGGTCAGGCTTTGATGCATTACTGATATGTCGTCCAAATAATACAATAAATTCAACTATCTTTGCGGCGGCTATCAGTTCGTATTCCTCATCCTGATTGTTAAATTCTGTATAAATTCTTTCAGCAATATTCTGAAGCGTTTCAAACCCTGTTACATTTGTGTAGACTCCCTCTTTTGCGATATTTATATCATCAGTCTCAAACCCAAAGTAAATGGCTTTACATTTTTCGTTATGATGTTCACCATGTTGCGAATTGGCTGAAACAAAGGCAATATTTCCGCTTTTAATTGCATGATTTTTACCATTTATCTTAATTTTTCCATCAGCATTAAGATACATTATTATCTCTACACAAGAATGAACATGCGAAGATAACTGTTTTCCCGCTTCAATACTTCTTTTACCAACAAATTTTAATTTTGTTCCCATCGCATCGTCACTCCCTTTATTTATATATTACAAGTTTTTAATTTCGAAGTCAACCAAAAAATACAAAATAAAAAAGACCTTATCAAACGATAAGGTCTAAAATATTCAGATGTTTTTTTGCATTATTACCCTTACTTCTTCCGATAATTCGTGCGTTGATTTATCCTCAAACGACTCTGGCTCAATAACCTCATTTATATTTATATTAACTGTTGTGGATTTAAAAGGAAAATTTTTAAATATTTTTTCAGTGTTTTCAACCGTTGCAACAACTAAAGGACACTCCGCTTTCTTACATACATAAAAAACGCCGTCCTTAAACTCAAGTAATTCACCGGTTTTACTTCTTGTACCCTCAGGATATATACCAACCGATGCAACACCCGATTTAACATAATCGGTTGCTTTGTGAATTGTTTTCATTGCTTTTCGGGCATTCTCCCTATCGATAGCCAAAAAACCGCTTTTATGAATAAAATTAACAACTATAGGCAATTTAAAAATCTCCGGTTTTGCAACAAAAACAATATTGAATTTCATTAAACCTACTATTGCAGTTATTGGGTCAAACCCCGATAAATGATTTGACACAAACAAAAATTTTTTATCGGTTGGCATTTTTTCAATGCCGTCAACCTTAACCTTTACTCTTAAAACAAACAGTAAGAGTTCTAATGTTTTATCAATATACCATCTGTAAAGGAAAGAAGGTTTTTGGACAGGCTTTTTAACATTTACAAACAAAGCCAATATACAAATTATGACAAGATGTAAAACTATAACTGCTATAAATGCCACGAAAAACAGAACAACAGGCTTCCAGAAATCTAATATGTTGGTTACAAGTGAGCCGAAATAACAAATGCAAAAATCTGCAATTAATGAAATAATAGAAAATAATTTAACCAACAACTAAGGTGGCCTCCTTCGACTTATTCTGCTTTAATAATTTTTCGGGTACCACAAAATTAACAGCGTTTTGCACAATTTCTACAGTGCATTTTCCAACAGTCTTTAATTCACCGTCAAGCGAAAGATAAAAACTATCTCCACCATCAAGTTCAACCGTTTTGCATCTTTTATAATTTATGTATCCTTCAAAACGCTTGTCATCAAGGTGTGTACCGTTTTTGTAAGCGCTCATTAAAGTTAAAAACTTAAATCTCGAAACAGGCTTTACGTGACAAACCTCTATAAGTCCGTCACTATTATCAGACTTTGGAGCACATTTATAACCACCGCCGACATATTTGCCGTTACAAAGCGTGCAAAGAAGCAGTTCGTTATTCCCTAAGGTTTCACCATCGACTAAAACAGAACAACGCGACTTCATACCTTTAAAAAGCGCCGTCACAATACCGGTTGTATAAGCATTTCTTCCTCCAATAATTGCCTTACGCCTCACCTTAAGCATAGTTCTCAGCACAAATGTATCAAAGCCAAAATGAACAGCGTTTATAGCATAAGATTCTCCGACTTTTAAAGCATCAATTTTATGGGATGGAGCAGAAATCAGGTCATAAAGATTCGAAAACTCCTCACTGGTTCCGTAATATCTAATAAAATCATTACCACTGCCGCACGGGAAAACAGTAACTTCAGCATTTTCATGCAATGCAACGCCGTTTACTACCTCATTTAATGTGCCGTCGCCACCGCATGAATAAAACCTAAACTTAGTCTCAGTGTCTTCTAAAACGGATTTTATGTATTTAGTAGCATCGCCGGAACATGCCGTTCTATATATCTCATAATCAATGTCAAGTTTTAAACCTTCAACCGACTGACGAACATAATCGGTAGCGTCCATACGACCTGCCGCAGGATTAACAATAAATATATGTTTCATTTTCTCACTCCCATACAGATTAATTTTATTTTATTACGCAAACTTTGTCAACATATTTATTTGTTGAAATTATGCTCTAAATTTCATATAATATGGGTATATAAAATAAATGAGGATTTTTATGCGATATTATTCTGTTAACACATATCTAAAAGAAAAATACGGCGGAAAACTATATAAATTGGCATTAAAAAGCGGTACAACATGTCCTAACCGAGATGGCACTATAGGTACAAAAGGTTGCATTTTTTGTGCAAACGGTTCAGGATATTTTGCCCAAGAACTTGAAAACAGTGTTTTTAAACAGATTGAAAATGCAAAGAGAAAAATACAACAAAAAAGTGCTAATTGCAGAGGATTTATTGCATATTTTCAGGATTTTACTGCAACCTATGCACCGATTGAATATTTAAAAACCTTATTCTACGATGCAATCAACCACCCTGACGTTCACATTTTGTCTATCGCCACAAGACCCGATTGTTTGAGTGATGACGTTTTAAATTTACTGTCAGAACTCAATAAAATAAAGCCTGTTTGGGTTGAACTTGGTTTTCAAACCTGCCACGAAACTACTGCCGATTACATACGACGCGGTTATAAAAATGAAGTCTTTGATTTAGCAGTTAAAAATTTGAAAAATATTGGAGTTTACGTTATTTCGCATATAATAATCGGTTTACCGGGCGAAACGGAAGATATGATTTATGAAACGGTAAATTACGTTTCAAACCTGCATGTTGACGGTATAAAATATCATCTATTACACGTTCTCAAAAACACCGACCTTGAACAAGAATATAAAAGTGGCAAGTTTAATACACTAACGTTAGAAAAATACTGTGAAATTTTAAGCGGTTGTATTATGAGAACTGATAAAAACATTGCTATTCACAGGCTGACCGGTGACGGTCAAAAGTCTGAACTAATATCCCCTCTTTGGAGTGGCAACAAGAAAAACGTGTTAAACACTATAAATAAATATTTTGATGAAAACAATATAATTCAAGGTAAATTATTAAAAGAAAATCTATAATAAAAAAGTCACTCTAATCACATGATTAGAATGACTTTTTCTTTTTAATTTTTATCTACCATACATTCATCGGACTAAGACTCACGAATGTGTCAGTATAGGAACAACACAATTATATTTAATATTGCTATATTAAACTCGATTAGAATTCAAACAATTCTATGAACAAATTCAAATCATTAATCATATTATCATATCGCTCAATAACAACTCTAAGAACATTTTCATTGACTCTATGTACCATTCTATCCCTAAGTTTTTTAACAGAACAATCCATATAATTATTATCTTTACTTCCAAAAATGCGTTCTATTAGAGCATCATCAAAGTTAATTTCATAATAATTTAAAATACGCTTAACGTCGCTTGCTTGCACAGAAAGTTTTTTCTTGTCTTTTTCAGTTAACTTAGCGCCTCTGCTTTCTTTATCTGCAATAAGTAATTTTTTATAAAAAGATTCAATTGAAACATATTTTAGCAGAAAGTCAGCTACAATTATTTTAATATCAGAATTTTGCAATATGTAATTATATTGTGCCAATTCTGATTTATAAAAAGTTAAACTTTGATTTTTGTTCATAATACAGCACCTCTACTATGAGTTCAGATCAATCCACAAAGCAGGGCGAACGGCAGCGTCATCGGAATCGCAAGCGTAACCGGGCCAATAGACGCCGCCGTAAGAGTCGACACTGGCGATACGCTGATACTTTGTTTCGTCACGGCCGGGGGTGCGCAGCCACCACCAGCAAGTGGCTCTGCCACCTACTTTATAACTATCATTTGTCCATGTGCCTTGTGCGATGGCATAGTCGGTGGGGGCACATTTTCTTTCTTCGTCAGACGCAAAATATTGATTGGCTTCAGTTATGCTCAGTAAGAAAACCTTATCCTGTGTGGCGTTGCCGGTGTTGGTGCTGTAGTATTCGGAGTACTTGTCCGCAGAAACGGTTACGGTGGGAATCATCGCTTGTTCTTCTGCAGAAAATGCATTGTTGATAAAAGTACCGTTCAACCATTTCCTTAGCGAGCAGGTCTCCCAAGTAACGTCTGGTTCGGATGTGTTATACCGCTGACAGTCAAGGGAGTATTTGCTGATAACAAGAACTTTACCTTCTTGCTTATCTAATACTAACCACTCAATTTCTTCTTTACTGTTTGAAATGTTATTATCTTGTTCATATGCGCCAAAGGTTATATAATCACCAATATTTGTATTTACATATTCTTCGCCATATAACCCAATATTGCATTTTTTAATCTGCTCCGCACTGTCTTTGTATCCGTTAAGTGCTTCAAATGCGGATATTGCTTCTATATATTTTCCCGCATCACTCAGCGCAACCGCATCGTTATATTTACCGTCCATAATTGCAGTGTTGCAATTGTTGATTTGAATTGTACTATCTTTATACCCGTCAAGTTCTTCAAAAGCAGCAATCGCCTCTGCATATTTTCCCGCGTTCATCAACGCAACCGCATCGTTGTATTTGCCGTTAGGAATGATAACTGCATTAAGCACGATAATGAATGCGAGAACTGCGCAAATGATAGATGTTGTAATAATCGCTATCTTCTTGTTACGTTTATCAATACGTTCTGCTTCTTTACGCTCAATCTCCGCTTTGCGCTCACGCTCTAACCGTTCTGCTTCTTCCTTTGCCTTAATTTCTTCTATCTTCTTTTGGCAGGTGACGATTTGCTCATCGGCATCCTTCCAACCGGAGATGGATTTTAACAATTTGACGGCAGATTCGTAATGACAATTTATAATTTCTTCTTTAGCAAACTCATAAATAGCATTTTTCTTTTCTTGCTCAATATCAAAAGGAAATAACACAGAATGAGCTATACCGCAACGCGAACAAACCGCTTTATCATTTCTATTTTCTTGCCCACAAGTACAAAACCAAAGGTCATCATACTCAGTCGGTAAAAAATTAGCTGAACTTCCGTATTTTTTTGTGAAATAATTTATAAAAATATTCTCATAATTAGATACCGCTATTTGTTTAGGCAGAGATTTCCAATCATCCTCAGAAATCATAACACATGTACCATCTGAAAATTCTGCTTGAGTAATTTTAACATCAAAAGAACGTGTATCATTGTTAGGTAAAGTAATTAAAGTTTTGTTTCCAAAAAAATGTTCATTTTCATTTACAGCAATATCTTCATATTTATAAACAAAAGATGAAGTTATCACTTCATTAGAAGCATTATAACAAGTAATATCAACCGTCACTGATGATACCTTATTTGCTACTATAGAACGAAATTTCAACTGCGCTACTATATCATTCAAAACCAAATCTTTATGTAATGCACCGGTTTCGATAATAATTGGAGAACCTTTTGCATATAAACGCTCTGGCAGTTTGAATAAATTTAAATATCTATTTGCCATAAAAAATTCTCCTTTAAATTTCCGGTATATCGTTGTATGACGTTGTTTCATTAGATGCAGAAACATCACACAATCCGTAAGCAGTTCCATATGCCATTACAGTCATTTTTGAAAACTCAAATCTTAAATTCATTATACCGTCTGCTTTTATTGAATTTGCTTTTAAAACTAATTTTTGTATTGCGCTTTCTTTGGCTTTAACAATTTTTTCTGCAAGCATGTTGTTTTCTATACCAAACAATTCAATAAAATACGAAACAAAGGATGTTAAAAAACCTGTACCAAACGTAGATACGGCTGTGATAGTTTTTAACTCCTTCACATTTTCTAATTGTGATGTTGTGATGTTCATAATTTTTCCTCCAAAAAAATATTACGGCTACCGAAGTAACCTCAAAAAATAAACTTCGACAAAAATATTATATATTCTTATCTTTAACACAAATATATCACTCTAATATGTTAATGTCAAGATATATTCGTATCTTTAACATATTAGAGGAGATAACAATTGTATGAAGATTTATGACTATAACGGCAAGAAAAACATTTGCGGTGACAGGTTGCATGAAGCAAGGTGCAAACTACGACTTACTCAGAGTGATTTAGCCGCTCAACTTCAAGTTAACGGCATCATACTTGAACGTGACAGTATTTCCCGAATCGAAATTGGCACAAGATTTGTCGCAGATTATGAACTACGTGAATTATCCAAAATTTTAAAAGTAACTGTCAATTGGTTATTAGGTATAGAATAGTAAAACAGCAGGTCGTATGACCTGCTGTTTTTTATTGACGTGATTCTGCCAATCTTTCGGCTGTATCTAACATATTCTCTGCGAAGATGGCGTAGCCTTTGGCGCAATCGTTCACAAAAACATGGGTTACGGCGCCGATTAATTTTCCGTTTTGGATTATCGGGCTGCCACTCATTCCCTGCACTATTCCGCCGGTCTTTTCTAACAAATTTTTGTCGGTTATTTTAATTACCATGTTTTTAATTTTACTTTGGTCATTATGATAAATTTTCTCAATTACACATTCGTACGCTTTAGGTCCTTCAGAGTCTATCGTTGTAATCACTGTTGCGTTTCCTGTTACAATTTCTTGTTTCATTGCCACAGAATATACCGTTCCATCACTGATACTATCACAGTTACATCCGTAGACTCCCGTGATTTCATTTGCTGAAAAGTCAGAAAACGCACCGCCTGAAAATACACCCTGAAGTTCACCCGTAACGTTCTGAGATGATTTTTTGATACCAACTATATCCGCCTTCAAAAACTCACCGTTTAAAAGTGGTAACAACTCACCGGTATCAGCGTCGCATATTCCGTGTCCTAATCCAGCAGTTACTTTTAGCGAAGGGCTATAAAACGTTAACGTTCCAATACCTGCCGAACTGTCTCTTATCCAAAGCCCTGTTTTATACCGTTTTTCGCTTTTAGACATTATTGGCATGACCTGAGTTTTAAAAATTTCTTTTCCGCGTTTTACCTCAAGATTTAACTGTTTTCCACCGCATGACGCAATAATACTTTGCACCTCGGTATTACCTTGCACAACAGTATCGTTTATTTTTAATATTGAGTCACCAACCCTAAGCCCTGCCTCTGCAGCAGGATTTTTGTCACCGCTTGTTGTATCTACGTCACAAAAACCAACAATTAATACTCCTTCGGTATGGATTTTAATACCAAAAGGTGTTCCGAGTACCAAAACATCGCTTTCGTCTGCCAATGATACATGAATATTTTTTATCGGAACAACACCCAAAAGTTTTACGCTTGTTTTATACGAGCCTACCGTCTCGACACCCGTTTTTTGCACACTTATGGCACCGTCACCGTCGCAGGATAACAACGGATTATCGGAAAAAATCAGTTTTTCGCCCGATACAATACAATAAGTATCACTAAGCGTATAATTAAAATACGCAATAGTGCCAAAAAGACAGGTGCAAAGCGCAAAACAAAATGCAAATAAAACTTTTATTGTATTTTTCATTTTTAAACTCCCATTTTAATTTGCAAAACTATTGCTTTGCTAAGCGTAATTTTCCACAAAATTTAAATTTAACACCCGAGAAAAAATGCTTAACCTTGAATTTTAGTGCAATTAAAATGCCAATCCCTTGATTTAATATTTCGTTAACTAAAATTTGATGAAATTAGACTTATTTAACAGCGAAAATTTCACTTAAAAATGAACTTCGACGACGCTTGACTTGACCTACACCTTCGAAATTAACCAAAATTGAATCTTCGCCCATTACCTCTATACTTTCCCAAGGTATTCTAAAATCATTGTCTCTGCCTAAAAGTCCAAAAAAATGACGCCGACCGTATATAACGACCGAAATCAACCTTCCTGTTTCGGTGTCCATTTCAACATCGTTAACAAATCCCAAAATTGCGCCGTCTTTTATGCATACAACCTGTTTTTCTCGCATATCGGCTAATCTGCAAAACATAAAATTCACCTCAATTTATGATATGAAAAAAACAGGTTGTCACATTATTAATTTTTAATTTTATCCAAAACACCTTTCTCAATTCTCGAAACCTGTGCTTGAGAAATGCCTATTTCGTTAGAAACCTCCATTTGTGTCATACCGTGAATAAACCTAAGATTCAAAATCTTTTTTTCGCGGTCCGATAGAGATGAAACTGTATCACGAAATGATATTTCATCAATCCAATCGTTAGCGTTATTACCATCTCCAAGTTGGTCGATAACATACACACTGTCGCCGCTGTCAGAATAAACCGATTCAAATAACGACACAGGCTCAACAACACTTTCAAGTGCTATAACAACATCGCCAACCGGAATTTGAAGCGCATTGGCAATTTCCTCTACAGTTGGTTCCTTTTGATGCTCTGCCAAATATGCTTCCTTTACCTGCATTGCTTTATAGGCAGTATCTTTTATAGACCTACTTACTCTTACGCTGTTATTATCCCTTAAATATCGTCTAATTTCGCCTATAATCATCGGAACGGCATAGGTTGAGAAACGAACGCCATGCGACGCATCAAAGTTATCTATAGCCTTTATAAGCCCTATACAGCCAATTTGAAATAAGTCATCCATATTTTCTTTTCTGTTTGTAAACCGTTGAATTACGCTGAGAACCAGTCGAAGATTACCTCTAATCAACTCTTCTCTCGCTTTGTTGTCCCCGCTTTGCGACCTTTTTAGTAATGCTTCTTTCTCGCTCTCTTTTAGGATAGGTAGTTTGTTAGTATTAACTCCGCAAATTTCCACCTTGCTGTATTGCAAAAAAATCATCTCCGCTAATTGATAATAAAATTATTACCCTTAGCGTAAAACAAAATACTGTAAAACAAATAAAATAAAATATATTTTTACAGGTGAATAATTTAAAAAAACGTTGGCACTAAATATTTCACACTAAATATTAGCACCAACGTCTTTTTTATTTTCTTGTTATTTCGGTTGTATAACTCGAATTACCTTCATCAGGTATCAGCACCCCGTAAATTTTCTCACTTCTGCCGTTAGAAGTATGAAACACAGTAATTGACATACTATCGTCAGGTTTTGTAGAGTCAATGATATCGAGTGCAATATCCGAGCGAGTGATAGCAATATCATTAATATGAGTAATAATATCACCCGTTTTAAGGTTTTTACCGTAAAAATCACTGTCAGTAGATACCGACTGAATAAGTAATCCTGTCGGTAAGTTTTGAATTTTTGAAGTTACAGTATCAATTTCCGTATATGTGATTCCAAGTTTGCCTCGGCCTTCTACATATCCGTTTATAATTAGTGAATCAACCACATTTACAACGGTTGTTGATGGAATAGCATATCCAACGCTGTCGTACTGACTTCCGACAAGTTTAACCGACGTAATGCCGATAACCTGCGAATACATATTTACCAATGCACCGCCCGAATTACCGGGGTTAATAGGCGTATCGGTCTGAATCATTTTAACAGAATACGAACTCGAACCGGTAACACGTGTACCCTTAGCCGATACAGTACCGCTTGTAAATATAGGTTCTACGCCTGCACCCGAAGGATAACCCATTGCAACAACCGACTCGCCAGTTAAAACTTCATTATAATTACCAAAAACTGCAGGTTTTAAATCATTAGCGTCAATTTTAAGCACTGCAAGGTCACTTCGGGTATCACCGGCAATAAATGTGGCGTCGTACTCGGTGCCGTCGGCAAATCTTACAAGAAACTGTGGCGAGGATACCGAGGAATATATATGGTCATTTGTGATTATATATCCGTCTTTTGTATAAACAACACCGCTTGCAGTCGAAGCGATACCCTTTGAATTATACACAATTATATTTACAATCGACATGGAAAGATTGTTATAAACTGTAGTATTATCTGCCAAGTTACTGTCGTTTTTATTTTGCAATGAAGTAGTTAAATCATCGTACTCAGGTGTCATATCCGATTTACTGATACCAAAAATATATCCCACAGCAACCGCGGCAACCAACATAACAGTAACTGCCAACATAGCAAAGAAAACCTTTATACCCAATGACGGACCGTTTTCTTTTTCAGGTTTTATTGCGTTAAATGTTACTGTCGGCTCTTGAACCAAAGAAGGCTCTGCTTCAGTATTATTTCCCTCTAACTCAAAACTGTTATCGGTATTTTCATTTATTCCTTCGTTTTCGTTTACATTATTATCAAAATCCATATTTTAATCCTCTCATTTGGTTTGTGGTATAACTATCTCAAATTCTGTATATTCATCAGGTTTGCTTGTAACGGTAACGTTACCCTTATGAATATCGACAATAGTTTTCACAATATAAAGACCAAGGCCTGTTCCGTCTTTATTTTTTGAACGTGATTTATCAGTCTTATAAAAGCGGTCAAAAATAAACTGCATATCATTTGGGTCAATTCCTTTACCGCTGTTACGTATTTTTATGCTTACAGCATTTATTTCTTGCTTTAAATTTACAAAAAACTCAATATACCCATTATCAGGTGTAAATTTAATAGCATTATCGGTAAGATTATAAATTGCCTGATACATTAAATCCGGGTCAGCAAACAATTTCACATCAGCACCGTTTTGAAGCCCTCTGATGTCTATATTTTTAGCCTCAATTCGCTGTTCATGAGTGCTTAACACCTGAAATATCAAATTCACAGGCGAAAATTCTTTAGGACTGGCTTTCATTTCACCCGATTCTAACTTTGCAAGGTCAAGCATTGTACGAACAAGACGAGACAGCCTTTCGGTTTCTGAAGAAACAATCTTTAAATAATGCTCGTGTTTTTCAGGCGGTATAGTGCCGTCAAGAATACCGTCAATAAAACCACCGATGGTAGTCATTGGAGTCCTCAGTTCATGCGAAATATTAGCAATAAAACTACGTCGCATATTTTCAAGTTGCGCTAATGAATTAGACATTGTATTAAATGCTTGGGCAAGTTCAGATATTTCGTCATTTCCAAAAACAGGTATACGGTTAGAAAAATCACCCTTAGACATATGAACTGCCGCTTTTGACATAAGTTTTACCGGTTTTGTAATCTTCCTAATCACAAAATATATATAAATGAAGGTTAAAACGATTGGAACAACTGCACACCATACAGTAACCCTTGAAAGTTTTGTCCACATTTCTTTAAGTTGAGACGCCGGAGACGATATAAAAACATAACCTGCGATAGTGTTATCAGAATTATAAAAAGGAGTAACAGCTGTATAATATATGTTATTTAACCTCTCGCCTAAGTGACCTACCTCAAAATAACTACCCTGTTGCTCAGCAGCGGTTGTAAATTTAGTATCAACAACGCCTTTTGAATGGTCACAGGAATCTAACTCTCGGTACTCTTCGCAACTGCAAAGAAAAACATGACCTTCAGTATCGCAAACATAAACATCGCCTAAGACCGTGTTTGACACAACCCTAACAACACCGTTAAGGCTAATATAAAAGCCTTCGGTGTTTATGGTTTGAGCCGATAAAATATTAGAAATTGTACGGCAATTATTGGTTAGCGACTCTTTCTTTTCATTTACAAGATAACTGCTGACCGAAACACTAAGCAGCAACAACACCAGCATTATACCTATAAAAATCGAAATCGCTACCGTGAAAAATATTTTTTGAAATAAGCGGTTATTCATATTTTACGCTTGTTTTACCTCAAATTTGTAGCCAACGCTCCAAACAGTTTTAATATTCCATTTTTGAGACACGCCTTCCAATTTTTCGCGAAGGCGTTTTACATGAACATCAACCGTTCTCGAATCACCATAGTACTCAAAGCCCCAAACTTCATCCAGCAACTGGTCACGCGAATAAACGCGATTGGGATTAGACGCAAGATGATAAATAAGTTCAAGTTCCTTAGGCGGAGTATCAATCTGTTTACCGTCAACTATCAACTCATAGTTTGTAAGATTTATAATAAGCTTATCATATTTTACAATTTTTTCAGCGTTTTCATCTGTGTTTGAACGCCTTAAAACTGCACGAACACGAGCAACTAACTCCTTAGTGTCAAAAGGTTTTGTAACATAATCGTCTGCGCCCAAATCAAGCCCTAATATTTTATCAAAAGTTTCACCTTTTGCGGTCAGCATAATTATTGGCACGTCACTCGATTTCCTGATTGTCCTGCAAACCTGCCACCCGTCAAGTTTAGGAAGCATTATATCAAGCAATATTAAGTCGGGTTCATCAATATTAAATTTAACAATTGCTGATTCTCCGTCATTGGCAATTATGGTATCAAAACCATCTTTTTCAAGATATAGTTTTAACAATTCGCAAATGTTCGCATCATCATCAACAATAAGCACTTTTTTGTTTGCCATATTATTCGTCCCTTTCTATTATTTCACTTAAATTTTAAATCAAATCAATGCAAAGAATATGAATAAAATATTAATTTATATGCATAGTATTATGAAATAAAGAAAATTTTACACAAAAAAAGAAGAAAGCCGTCTCGGTTCACCGAAACGGCTTTAAAGAAACCGACTTAAATTAAGCCTGCTCTTTCATTTGTGCGAAACACTCGCTGCAGTAAACAGGACGGTCATCGCGCGGTACGAAAGGAACCATTGCAGGCTTGCCACAGTTGGCGCATACAGCCTCGTGCATTTCCTTCGGAGCTCTTCCGGCATTTTTGCGTGCGTCACGACATTTCTTGCAACGCTGAGGCTCATTTACAAAGCCTTTAGACTCGTAGAATTCCTGCTCACCGGCAGTGAACACAAAGTCTTCTCCGCAATCTTTGCACTTAAGGGTCTTGTCTTCGAACATGTTTTTTACCTCTCTCAATTGAGTATTTTATTAGCCCTGGACGGAATCGCACCGACATCTTTGAAATCCAACGCTCTGCTTAATTAAGCTACCGGGCATATAATCTATTTTAATTTTGCGCGAATACGCTGAACGGCATTTCTAACCGCCTTAATCTCTACACCGTTTTTCTCAGCAATTTCGGCGTGAGAAAAACCACGGAACAAACCAAAAAATACCGAATACTCAAAATTAGACAATTTTAACTTAGCCTTGTCCAACAAATGGGTATATTCATCCTTGACGGCAACCGACTGCTCGGGGGTCAAAGAAGAATCGGGTACATCGTTATCAGTAATATCAACAAGCAACTGTGACGGAATACGTGATGCTTTTTGATTTTTACGCAAATAATCTATAATAGCGGCATCAATGCATCTGCGTGCAAAGGTAGAAAATGCCGAAAGTTGGCTATTATATTTTGAAATTGCAGAAAGCAGACCAATATTACCTTCCTGAATAAGGTCATCAATTTCACAAGCATCAGAAGAAAAAAGCAGAGCCCTTGATTTTACAAGCGGAGCATAATTAGACAAAACAGTAACAACGGTACCAATATTACCACCGGCACATTCTATTTTCTTCTCTAATGATGCCACTTTATTTCTCCTAATGCATAAAAGCACATATTTTTATAAATTTTACACCATTTTTTAATATTTGTCAAGAAATTTTAGCATATTTAACTAAGTTTGTTAATAATTTTAACTTTTTATGTATTACATTACAATTTTTATATTTAATTATTGACAATCACGCATTTTAGTACTAAATTATAATAAGTGTATTTTGTTTTTATGAAAGGATGTTTCTTTGTGGATATAGCAAATCTCTATCAACAATGGAAAGAAAAAGCAACACTTGACCCTGATTTAATTCCCGAACTTATAAGTGTTGAAAATGATAACGATGCCATCAACGATATGTTTTATCGCGAACTTGAGTTTGGCACCGCAGGTCTTAGGGGCGTAATCGGTGCCGGTACCAACCGCATGAACGTATATACCGTAGGACGTGCATCACAAGGAATTGCGGACTATGTAAACAGTGTTAACACTAACGGAAGTATTGCTATTGCATATGACAGTCGCATTAAATCGCAACTCTTTGCCGAAACTGCTGCTCGTGTCTTTGCTGCAAACGGCATTAAGGCTTATTTATACGATGAACTTATGCCTACCCCTATGTTGTCTTTTGCTGTAAGATACCTTAAATGCGATGCCGGCGTTGTTATCACCGCAAGCCACAATCCTGCTAAATACAACGGCTACAAGGCTTATGGTCCTGACGGTTGCCAACTTAATATTGAAGCCAGTAATTATGTTTTTTCATATATCGAAAAGACCGACTTTTTTGAAGGCATAAAACTTATTGATTTTGAAGACGGACTTAAAAACGGTAAAATTGAATATATTAAGCAAGATGTAATTGATGCTTTTCTTGATAACTCTGAAAGCCAGTCCTTAATTCCTGATATTTTTGAAGGCAGTGATTTCTCGGTTATTTACACTCCTCTTCACGGCACAGGTAACAAACCTGTTCGCGAAATACTCAAAAGACGCGGTGTTAAAAATGTTACCATCGTAACCGAGCAGGAATTACCCGACGGCAATTTTCCAACTGCACCCTACCCTAATCCTGAACTTTCTCAGCCATTTGAATGTGCACTTAAACTCGCTGAAAAAATTAAACCTGACATTTTGTTAGCAACCGACCCCGATGCCGACCGAGTTGGCATTGCGGTATGCCACAAAGGAAAATATGAACTTATGTCGGGAAATCAGGTTGGTGCTTTGCTCTCAAATTACGTTCTTTCTGTACGTTCTGAGCTTGGTACACTTCCTAAAAATCCTATTCTTGTTAAAACAATTGTTTCAACTGAACTTTGTCAGAAAATCGCTGATAAATACGGTTGCCAACTCGTTAACGTATTAACCGGATTTAAGTTCATTGGCGAACAGATTTTAGGATTAGAGCAAAAAGGCGAAGAAAACCGTTTTGTTTTTGGATTTGAAGAAAGTTACGGATATCTTTCGGGTACCTTTGTACGTGATAAAGATGCCGTTACCGCTTCAATGCTTATATGTGAAATGGCTTGCTATTATAGAAAAAAGGGCATGAATTTGTTTGAAGCGCTCGAATCGATTGAAAATGAACTTGGATTTTATACCAACAAACAATCGAGTTACACCTTTGAGGGTCAAAAAGGCATGCTTATAATGGCTGACATTATGAAAAATCTAAGAGTTAACCCGCCAAAACAAATCGCAGGATTTACTGTTTGCAATATATTCGATTACGGCGAACAGGTTGCAAAAAACCTTGTTGACGGTACAAATACTAAAATCGACCTTCCCTCTTCAAACGTAATTGAATTTAAACTTGACAACGGATGTTCGTTTATTGTTCGCCCCTCAGGTACCGAACCTAAAATTAAAATTTATCTTTCGACCGTCGGAAGCACTAAGGAAGAATCAATTGAAATATGTAACACTCTTAAAGTTTACGGCGATGAAATGATGAAAATCTAAAAATGCCCCATCAACCGTTGGTTGATGGGGCATTTTTGATTAATAATTCTCTTTTCTAACTTCAAAGAAACTCTTGGGATGTACGCATACAGGGCAAACTTCAGGAGCCTTTTTGCCAATTACCAAATGTCCACAATTGCGGCACTCCCACATAGTTTCCTCAGCTTTTTCAAATACCTGCTGCATATCAACATTATTGAGTAATGCACGGTATCTTTCCTCATGAGCCTTTTCAATTTTTGCTACTTCTGCGAATTTAAAAGCCAACTCAGTGAATCCTTCTTCTTCGGCCTCTTTAGCAAAGGTTGCATACATATCGGTCCACTCGTAGTTCTCACCTTCTGCAGCTGCTAAAAGATTAGCGGCGGTATCGCCCAACTCACCTAAAGCCTTAAACCAAAGTTTAGCGTGTTCTTTTTCGTTATCAGCAGTCTGCTGGAAAATCGCAGCAATTTGCTCATATCCTTCTTTTTTAGCAACGCTTGCAAAATAAGTGTACTTATTTCTTGCCTGACTTTCACCAGCAAAAGCGGTCATCAAATTTTTCTCAGTTTTACTACCTTTTAATTCCATTTTGTTTTCCTCCAAAAATTAATTTATAATATTATTACTGCGACATTTGTCACAGATATAATGCAGATTTAATTCGTAATCGGTAATATCAACGCCCGACCACGCTTCTAATTTTTCGTGCATATCGCTTATGAAAAGGTCATACACATTTCCGCATTTATCACATTTTAGGTGTTCATGCGGAACCTCAGGTCGGTCATAACGGTCGGGTTCGCCGTGAATAGAAACCCTACGCAACAGACCGATATCAGTTAGAGCATTTAAATTATTATAAACAGTTGCCATAACAATCGACGGCATTTGTGCTTTTGCTAAATTATAAACCTCTTCAGCCGTTAAATGCTCACAAGAATTATGAACTACGTTATAAACCAACTGTCTTTGTTTTGTCATTTTTTCACCTCTTTTAGAATTGTTCTAATTCTATTATAATAAAATTAATTCATTTGTCAAGTGTTTTTTAAAAAAATCAAAAAAATCCGTACTTTTTTACAGTACGGATTTTAATGTTTAATTTTCTTCGGTTTCGTCAGGCGGTGTAGTAGGAGTTTCAGGTGTATTAGGCGAATCGGGAGTTTGAGGTTCCTCAGGTTCTTCTAATATAGGTCCACCGTTCTCAATCCACTCGTCTGTAACCTCACCATAGGTCTTGCCCTCATGTTCTGTACACGACTTAGGCAATGAATAATTGGTTTTATAATAACCTATTTCATAGTCATTACATCCCGTTGTAGCAAGCAAACCGGTTTCTTTACAGAAATATCTTCTTGTTACAAATTCACTTTCTTTAAACTCTTTAGGTTCAAGATTTTTGTGGATACGTCTCATAACGTTCTCCCACATATCCTTTGAAAGATTCCTGTAACCGCTTGCAATTTTACCCGGTGTATCAAAACCAAACCAGCAAGAGGCAACATAATACGGTGTGCCACCCGATAACCATATATCATAGTAATCATTTGTAGTTCCGGTTTTGGCAAAACATTTCATAGTATCGCTAAAGTCACTTATGGTCTTAGCAGTACCGTTTGAACCGTAAACAACGTTCTGCATCATGTGATTCATAATTGATGCTGTGTTTTCATCAATCAAGGTTTCGCCATCTTCCTGCTCAAGTATCACATTGCCGCGTTGGTCAGTAACAAGTGTAAAAGTAGTAGGCTCGTAATACTTACCTAAATTACCAAATACAGCATATGCCGCCGCAGACTGTGTTGTAGTAATACCTGTACTTGTACCGCCGATTCCAAGAGCAGAATATCCCCTATCTGAGTTATAATTAAGGTCGGTGAGTTTAAATCGGTCGTAAAGGAACGAATATACCGAGTCAAACCCTAACTGTCCTACCAACTTACATGCAATGGTATTAGTCGAACGTTCAAGTGCCTTATATGCAAACATATTTCCAAGGTATTCATCGTAGGAGTTTGTGGGACCGGGCTTATATTGTGAAGTCTTTGAATCCCAGGTATATTGTTCAATCGGCGAATCTTCAAGAACAGTAGAATAAGTTATAAGATTTTTCTGCAAAGACTGAGAATATGCCGCCAACGGTTTTATACTTGAACCGGGCTGACGGTATGCCATGGTTGCACGGTTAAATCCACGGCTTTCGGTCTTTTCACCTGCACCACCCACAATACCGACAATGTGACCCTCATAATCCATTATAGTCATTGCAGACTGTATGGTTTTATCTTTCCGTTTTAACTTAAAATAAATGTTCGTTTTTGAATATTCATCATCAAGAACGGCTTGTATTTCAGGGTCAAGCGTACAATAAATCTTATAACCACCGTTATAGAATTTCAGCGATGCATGAGCCTCATCGTATCCGTAACGTTCTACGAGTTTTTGCGTTACCTCTTCATACAAAGCATCAATAAAATAACTGTTAATTTTTTCAGGATTTTTTGCAATCGGGTTAGAAACAACATTAAGTTCTGCATTTTTGGCTTCGTTATATTCTGTTTCCGAAATGTACCCTTGCTCATACATCAGATAAAGTACGGTATTCCTGCGTTTTTTATTATCGTTAGGATTACGGTCGGGTCGATATTTCTCAGGTTCTTTGGCAAGGCTTGCAATAGCGGCACATTCCACCAAATTAAGTTCACTGACACTTTTGCCAAAATAATAGTTAGCAGCAACCTCAACACCGTAAATACCGCCTGCAAGGCAAATTGTATTAAGGTAACATTCCAATATTGTTTCTTTTTCGTATTCGCTCTCAAGCCTTCTGGCACGCATAATTTCACGTACCTTACGCATAGGCGTTTGGTCAGAGTCCTTAGTTACGTTTTTAACCAACTGTTGAGTTATGGTAGAACCACCTTGGTTAGACGAATAAAGGTCTAAAAACATATTTGCAAACGCACTTACAGTACGTTTCCAATCAACTCCGTTATGTTCATTAAAACGTTTATCCTCAACAGCAATGTAAGCGTTTTTCAAATCAGCAGGCATATCCTCAAGGTCAACCCAAATACGGTTTTCTTCCCCGTGCAGGCGCTGATACTCAACATATTCACCGCTATCATTATCTAAAACATAAACTGTTGTGGTAAACTTTAAATCATACAAGTTTTGGTCGATAGTATCGTCAACAAAATTGAAAACATAAATTGCAAACGCACCCGCAACCAAACAACCCGTTATAATTCCGATAAGGAGCACCGTTACAAAGGCTGTGCCGACAATTTTTAATGATTTAGCAGTCTTTTTTGAAATTTTAAAGTTAAATTTTTTCTTATCTTCTTGTTTAGGCTTACCAAAATTATTGATATTAATTGTTTCCTCATTATCGTCTTGGTTCTGCGCCGAACCCATTGGCAACAAATCAAAGGAAATATCGCCATCCCCGAAAATCAAGTCAAGGTCAAACTCATCTTCAACCGATGTATCCAACTCGATATCACTAGGTGTATCAATCGGCTTGGTTTTTTCACTCGAAAAGCGGTCGATATCATAACCCTTATCGTTATCATCGTTAAAATTGTCATCTTTACGATTTTTATCAAACTCGTTCACAACAGCACACCTGCCCTTTTGAAGTTTTGATGTAAACTATTACTTTATAACCACATTGTACCACAAAACTTTCATTTTGTGTGTTACAGTATTGTTACAAATATTTCAAATTTATTATTAACAACCGAATAATATCTTTATACCGCGAGAAAACTTAAATAAGAGGTGAACAAAATATGAATCCAAAAAGAATTGTTTTTTGCATATTTACTGTAAGTTTTCTGTTTTCATGCATTTATCTTCCTATTAGTGCAACACGACGCCATGAAGAACACCTGCCGTCAAAAGAGCAAAACAACACAATCACCCAAGAAGAAACCTTTACCGTAAAGAGTCATAACGGTAAAATATCGGTATTTTCATCCTATAAAAGTGAGCCGATTTACACCCTTGACAGTCCATATATCAGAGATTTACCCGAACACGACCAGATTTTACTGCAAAACGGCATAATAGCGAAATCAAAAGAAGAATTAATGAAAATACTTGAAGATTATGATTATTGAGCGCTAAGATATTTTACAGCCTCTAAAAAATCTTTATCGTTTTCAATGCCGTTTATAAGGCGATATCTCAACTCTTCATCAGCATATTCAACTGATATATCCGGCTTAACACCAATTCCGTCAAGACAGGTGCCGTTAGCAGTATAATACTTGCCCACAGTAAATCTCACAAGTGAACCGTCGCTTAACGAATAAGTCCTCTGCACAACGCCCTTACCAAAAGTTAAACGTCCAACCGACACTGCCTTGTTATAGTCCTTCATGCCCTGAACAAAAAGTTCAGAAGCACTTGCTGTATTTTCGTCGGTAAGGCAAACTATAGGCAAATTGACTTCCGATGCGTCAGACATATAAACCTCATTCATATTATCATTTTTATAGGTTACTTTTATTGCCAAGCCCTCAGGAATAACGTAATCGAGCATTTTATGAGCAGCATTCAAAGTGCCTCCACCGTTTCCGCGCAGGTCAATAATTAAAGCCGTTGCACCTTGTTCGCTCAAGGTTTCTATTGCTTCGCTTAGTTGCTCAGGCGAACGGTCGTTAAATGTTGTAATTAAAATATATCCTTTGTCATCTATCATGCGGTAAAAAACCGACTGACTTATAAACTGCGTTAAGGTTACATCTGCTTCGATTAATTTGCCTTTTCGATTAATAACCAAGTGAACAGCAGTACCGAGCGGCTGAGATTTTATATAAGTTAAGGTTTCAGAATAACCGTACTCCGCGACCATTTTATCATCTATTGAAATAATTTCATCCCCACTAAGTAAACCGGACTCCATGGCAGGACTGTCTTTATGAACTTCAAGAACATACATGGTCTTATTATCAGGATGTTGAGAAATTTGAACACCCATTCCGCTATTGACACCGTATAACGAGTTAAGACTCTCTTCGGCATCGTCTTTTGTAACATAACCCGCATATCTGTCATTTAACCCTGCAACGTAACCGGTGCAAATTGTATCAGCCATAATCTGAGAATCAACATCGCCTACATAATATTTATCAACCAAATCTCTGATTTCCTGTAATTTATCATTTAACAGAATTTCATCCTCATTTGTAGCCTCACCCGGCATAATATTTGGAATATACGACGGAACAAGCGACTGATAAACCATTGACGTTATAGCCACCGTTGAAGCAACAAAGAAAGATACTATTATGATAACTTGTTTTAGTGAGAAGGCTTTGCTCATTTTAACTTCCCTTTCATAAAAATAACGGGCTGACGGTATATCAGCCCGCTTTATTTTACTTAAAATACTTTTTCGGGTCGGTGGTGTCACCGTTTACACGCACCTCAAAATGCAAGTGATAGCCTTTAGACGCACCGGTTGTGCCAACATAACCAATGGTTTGTCCTTTTTGAACCTTTTGTCCTACCTTGACTATATACTTAGTCATATGTGCATAAAGGGTTACATATGATTTTCCGTCATCGGCAGTACCGTGGTTTACCATGACATAATAGCCATATCCTCCGGAATTATACTTAGCAATAGAAACAATACCATCGGCTGCTGCAAC
>JAZQDU010000019.1:0-2924 GCA_045546915.1 Acutalibacteraceae bacterium
GCACGTGAGTATGTAAACCGAGAGGTTAACGCAAGTCTATCAGGCGGTGAACTTAAACGAATTGAGATTGCTATGGCAATGGCAAGAGGTACTGCGCTCACTGTTTTTGACGAACCTGAGGCAGGTATTGACCTTTGGAGTTTTAACAATCTTATTGCAGTTTTTGAAAAAATGTGCGACAAAATTAACGGCTCTATTTTAATAATCTCACATCAGGAGAGGATTCTTAATATTGCCGACCGTATTATTGTTATTGCTGATGGCAAGGTTCGTGAGGACGGAAATAAGGACGATATTCTTCCCGGTCTTTTAGCACCGGTTGCTTGCTCGGTGCTTGCCGACAAAATGGAGGGTTAAATTATGGCACTTGACAGTATACAAAAACGTTTGTTGTCCGAGGTTGCCGACCTTCACGAGATACCGTCGGGAGCATATAATATTCGCTCAAACGGCAAATCAGAAGGAAGAAACACAACCGCTAATATTGATATTGTAAACAAAACCGATAAACCCGGTATTGATATTATCATTAAACCCGGTACGAAGAACGAAAGTGTGCATATTCCGGTGCTTTTGTCAGAATCGGGAATAAAAGAAACTGTTTATAACGACTTCTTTATTGGTGAGGGAGCAGACATTGTGATTGTTGCCGGTTGCGGTATTCATAACGATGGTGACAGCGGTTCGGAACACAGCGGAATTCATACGTTTTATGTTGGTAAGAATGCGAACGTTAAATATATTGAAAAACATTACGGTTCAGGTGATGGCAACGGAGAGAGAGTAATGAACCCGTCAACCGTAGTGATTGTTGATGAAGGCGGCAGAATGGAAATGGAAACCTGCCAGATTAAAGGTGTTGATTCTACCTACCGCACAACAACGGCACGTCTTGCCGATAAAGCCACGCTTATTATTAATGAAAAGTTAATGACTCATGGCAAGCAAACTGCCACGACTGATTTTTCGGTCGATATGAACGGTGTTGATTCGGCAGCACATGTTGTCTCTCGTTCGGTAGCCAAGGACGATTCAAGGCAGATGTTTATTTCTAATATTAACGGTAACAATCGTTGTAACGGACATACCGAGTGTGATGCAATTGTTATGGATAACGGTAAGGTTGGTGCAGTGCCTAAGGTTAACGCTAACCATGTTGAAGCCAGTCTTATTCATGAGGCGGCAATCGGTAAAATTGCAGGTGAACAGTTGATTAAACTTATGACTTTGGGACTTACCGAGGCTGAGGCAGAGGAACACATTGTAAATGGATTTTTAAGATAATAAAAAAGGAACAAGTGGCAGTGCCACTTGTTCCTTTAATTTTGCAAAAGAAAAGGGGAACAAGTAAAAACTTGTTCCCTTAAACTTTTCTTTTTAACAATCAATCACAATCGATTAGATAGCACGGGTAACCTTGCCTGAACGGAGGCAACGGGTGCAGGCGTAGATTCTACGAGGAGAACCATCAACTATAGCCTTAACACGTTTTACGTTAGGCTTCCAAGTACGGTTGGTACGTCTGTGTGAGTGGGAAACCTTAATGCCGAAAGTGATTTCTTTGCTGCAGATGTCACACTTTGCCATGTGTCTGCACCTCCTTACTGAATTACATACAATCGCAAATGCTATAATAACAGAAAGCTTTTCAATTTGCAAGTATTATTTTTGAATTTTTGATTTTTTTTTGAAATAAAAGGGAATAGATGGCAAATTTGAGTACAAATGGTTGCATTTTTAATAAAAGCGTGTTACAATATGTGGAGTTAGAGTTGTTTTTGAGGGGAAATGGTGGATTTTGAGTATCAAAGCGGTTATTTTTGATATGGACGGCACCGTTCTCAATACTTTACAGGATATTGCAAATGCCGTAAATCATACTTTAAGTTTTTATAATCTTCCCACTCATGAAATTAATGCGTTTAAAAGGTTTGTCGGCGACGGTACCGATATGATGCTTAAAAGGGCATTGCCTGATGGTTTGAAGACCGATGAGCAGGTTAAAAAAATCAAACCTAAATATGTCGAGTATTATGATGCTCATCCTACCGATACTACGGCGCCATATGACGGTATTTTAGAACTGTTGCACACCCTTAAAAGCAGAGGTATTAAGTTGGCGGTTGTGTCCAATAAAATTGACTGTATGGTAAAACCTATCGCCAATAAGTTTTTTGGTAGCATTTTTGATTATGTTACCGGTCAAAAAGATGGTATGCCTGTAAAACCTGACCCTGCGGCAGTGTTTGAAGTCATGAAAGCCTTTTCGGTCACTGCAGATGAATGTATATTTGTTGGTGATTCGGGTGTTGATGCCAAAACAGGTTTTAATGCAGGGATGTTTACCGTTGGTGTTTCATGGGGTTTTAGAGAGACAGATGAACTTTTACAAAACGGCGCAAATGTGGTTATAAGCAAACCTTGTGAATTGCTTGAATATATAATTTGATTACCGAAGAAATGAGGGTAAACAGATGAAACGTAAAGATTATCTTGGTTGGGACGAATATTTTATGGGTATTGCATTGTTGTCATCACAGCGAAGCAAAGACCCTAATACTCAAGTTGGTGCGTGTATCGTAAATAATGAAAATCGTATTATGGCTGTTGGTTATAACGGTATGCCTTACGGTTGTAGCGATGACGAGTATCCGTGGGACCGCGAGGGCGGTATGCTTGAAAGCAAGTATATGTTCGTTTGCCACGCTGAACTTAATGCAATACTTAATTTCAATGGTGGTTCTATGAAAGATTTTCGCATTTATACCACACTTTTCCCTTGCAACGAGTGTGCCAAAGCAATAATTCAAAAAGGCATTACAGAGGTTATTTATTTGTCGGATAAATATGCCGATGCCGAAATGACCAAAGCGGCGAAAATGATGTTCCGCTCAGCAGGTGTTGTCTGCCGCGAGTATGAGCAG
>JAZQDU010000020.1:0-54554 GCA_045546915.1 Acutalibacteraceae bacterium
GGAGGAAGAGTTGGCACAAATCTTGACCAATGTGCGTACAATCGTTGCCTCTGCTGAGCCGGGCAGATCTGATTCCAAAACCGATGAATTGTTAAATTCTCTTGCAACACAAAACGGTTATGGTTCTTTGCCGGAAGGACGACTTTTCCCATTATATTTTGAAGGACATCAGGAGATCGGTTTTCCTGTGCATGTCACCGTTAGTGTTGAGAAAGGTCTTCTTGACGGAGGCACGGATCTTTACGTCTATCATATTGCCGAAGACGGCATCATTGAGTTGTTGGGCAAGGCTGAATACGGTACGTATGAGGATGGCACGATTGAGAGCATATCGTTTTACACCTCGTCCTTTTCCACTTTCTTTACATCGGCAAAGGAGTTGGACACGGATATTTCGGTCGTCACCGGAGACAGTGAATCAACAGATGATGTGGGAAGTACCGCAGAGAACGAAAACCCACCCCGTTCCTGGCTGGTGTTATTTGTTGTTTTAATGAGTGTAATTGTCGTTTTGCTCGTTGTTACTATTGTGCTGAGAAGAAAGCGCAAAAAGGTATAAACTTGATTTTACTGAAAGCCAGGAAGATGATGGACAAGAAACGCCCTCAATGAAAATGACTTGATTGAGGTGATATCTTTTTCGGTTCTCAATAAAAAGGGACAAGAAAGATCATCAACTATGACACGCACCGAGAAAAAATATAAAAAAGTCCGAAAAAGCCTTGTTACAAGCGGATTTTCCTTAAAATTCGGTGATATCCTTTTCGGTGCTACGAGCCAAAGCCCCAAGGACGATAAGTTCTTGGGGCTTACTTCTTACCTATTACCTCTTCACTCTTACCTCAAAAAAGTCCTTGAGGCTTTGGGAAGTAATAAGTAATAAGTAAGAGGTAATAAGTATTTTTTGCAAGGCTTCGCCTTGCTTTTTTTCTTTATATTGTTATAATGTTATGTAGGGTGATAATATGTCGACAAGGTATATCAGCAGCATTCTTTTTAACAACAACCTTAATAGTTCTTCTTATCTTAACAAATTACCTGTTATTCAGTATTTAAAACGTTCAAAATGCTTAGATTTTACTGCCGATATAACTTTTTTCGTTGGGGAAAACGGCACAGGTAAATCAACGCTTTTAGAGGCAATTGCCGTTGCCTACGGTTTTAACGCTGAAGGCGGTTCTAAAAATTTTACATTTTCCACAAACTCTACACATTCAGAACTATATAAACACATTGAAGTAGGGAAAAAAGGGTTCGCGAAGGACGGTTTTTTCCTCAGGGCCGAAAGCCTTTACAATGTCGCCACCAACATTGATGATATGGACAAAGATGCTTCATTTGACCCTCTTGTTATTGAAAGTTACGGTGGTGTTTCATTACATAATCAGTCCCACGGAGAAAGTTTTTTATCTATTATTCAAAACCGCTTTTTCGGTAACGGTCTTTATATTCTCGACGAACCAGAAGCTGCATTATCTCCCATGAAATTACTCACACTAATGGCTGAAATTGATAGTTTAATAAAGAAAAACTCGCAATTTATTATTGCTACTCATTCCCCTATCTTAATGGCTTTTCCGAATGCAGAAATTTTAGAATTTTCACAAAACGGAATCAGAAGTGTAAACTATCAGGATACAGACCATTTTAACATAACAAAACGGTTTTTAGATAATCCTGAAAAAATGTTACATTATTTGTTAGATAACAACATTTAAAACGGTTTACCGCGCAAATTACTAATCATTGACAAAAAAATTAAACTCTGTTATATTACTAATATAATATATATTTAGGAGATGTTTATATGGCAAAAACTGTTAAGGACATACTTGCAATCATTAAAGAAAATGATATTAAAATGGTCGATTTTAAGATGGTTGATATAAACGGTCAGTACCGCCACGTTACCATTCCTGCTGAAAATTTTTCTGAGGATACAATGAAAAGCGGTATCGGGTTTGACGCCTCCAACTATGGCTATGCCGTTGTTGAAAAGAGTGACATGGTATTCATTCCCGACCCTGACACTGCCAATATCGACCCGTTTTGCGAAATACCTACCCTTTCTATGACCGGTAACGCAATGATAATTGACACACCCGAAAACCGCCCTCTCGCTCAGTATCCCCGTAACATCATTAAAGCGGCTGTTGAGCACATGAAAAAGAGCGGCGTTGCAGACGAAATGAAAATTTTGCCTGAATTTGAATTCTATCTTTTCGACGACGTTACCTGGAGTGTTGAAGGTCGATACATCGGTGCTACTGTTGATGCCAACCAGTCTTACTGGAACTCTGCCACTGAAGGACGCGGAGTAGTTGTTCCTAAACAGAAAAACTACCATATTGCCAAACCTTTTGACACCTCCTATGAGTGCCGTAGCGAAATGTGTATGCTCATGAAACAGGCAGGTATTGAAATCAATTACCATCACCCTGAGGTCGCAGCATCCGGTCAGTTTGAGATTGAGCCTCAACTTGGAGAGGTTGTTCACATGGCTGATGCAACCATGATGATTAAATATATCATTCATAACACCGCACTTAAATACGGCAAGAGTGCCACCTTTATGCCCAAGCCCATATACGGTGAAGCAGGTAGCGGTATGCACGTTCATATGATTCTTTTCAAAGACGGACAGCCTGTATTTTCCGATGATAACGGATATTCTCATTTGAGCCAAACAGCCCATTATTTCATCGGCGGTCTTTTAAAACATATCGGCTCGCTTTGTGCTATAACCAACCCCAGCACCAACTCATTTAAACGCCTTGTTCCCGGATTTGAAGCACCTGTAACGGTTGGTTATGCTACTTCTAACAGAAGTGCTGTTATCCGTATTCCCGCTTATGCAAAGAGCCCTGATAAGCGCCGTTTTGAACTTCGCAACCCTGATGCCACTTGCAACCCCTACTTCTGCTATGCAGCAATCCTTATGGCCGGTCTTGACGGTATTAAAAACAAAATTGACCCTCATGCTAACGGTTGGGGTCCTTATGATATGAACCTCTATAACCTCCCCGAAGAAGAAAAAGCCAAACTTCAGGGTCTGCCTGTATCGCTCGACGAGGCTCTTGATTGTCTTGAAAAAGATTATGAGTACCTCACAGAAGGCGGCGTTTTCCCCGAAGAACTTATTCGCAATTTTATCAAAACAAAACGTGCCGAATGCAGACAACTTTCTGCTATTCCTCACCCCGCTGAGTTTGATAAATACTACAACTTATAATAAAAAAACCGCCGTACTCGTAATGGGTACGGCGGCATTTTATTTAAAAACAATTATTTAATGCTGTTTTCGTAAGACTCAATCATTTTCTTAACCATCTGTCCGCCGATGGAACCAGCCTGCTTTGCGGTGAGGTCACCGTTGTAACCCTGCTTGAGGTTTACGCCAACCTCGTTAGCAGCCTCCATCTTAAAGCGATTGAGTGCTTCCTTTGCCTCAGGAACTACTGTCATTTGTTTTCCCTCCTTTTTTATTTGCGTCTGCAATATTATTTTTATCCATGTTAAAAAATATATTAAAGGTAAAATATGAAAAATCGGATTACAGAAATTACTGTAACCCGATTTTTTTAAATTTTATTTTTCTTTAATTTTTTCACAATAACCGTAATTAAAGCGAAGGTTAATGCACCCAAAACTCCGGCAATTATATCCCCCATTGTATTACTGTTATCACCTTGTGACTGCATTCCGAATATATTATCAACACTGAATTCATAAATTTCCCAAAACGCAGCACACGAGCATGAAAAGAAAAATGCAAATAAGTTTTTCAAAAAAACTCCGTTATCCTTAATTTGCCTTTTATATAATGTTCGTTCACCAAGGTTAAAACCCAAATACGACAGCACAATACCGCTAATATAATGCACGATTTTGTCATAAAAATATAATGTTCCGTAAAGCCCAAGAACCGAGCCTAACGACGACGCAAAAAGGCAGAATAAATATGCCGAAATTTGCACCGTTACGGGCATTTTAAATGTCACTAAGAATACAACGAAAAACGCTAAATATGAACCAATGATTCGCAAAAGATTAAAATCTTTTAGCATCAACGAAGCAGCACAGCACACGGTATTTACTAATATGCTTGCAACAAAAAACAATACTTTTCTTTTTTTACAACTCATGCTATTATTCTATGTCTAATTCGGGTGGAATATCAATTTCATCCGATACATACTTTCCGTTTTTTTTGCGTTGGCGAACGCACTCGGAAAGCAGATATTCTATCTGCCCGTTAACCGAGCGAAAATCGTCCTCAGCCCAAGCAGCAATAGCGTTATATAACTTTGGTGAAAGCCTTAATGGTACCTGTTTTTTTTGATTATCGTTCATAAAAATTAATAAAGACTGCCCGAATTGACTATCGGTTGAGCATCGTGATTACCGCAAAGCACAACCAAAAGATTCGAGACCATAGCCGCCTTTCTTTCATCGTCAAGTTGAACTTTTCCGCCTTCTTCAAGCCTTTCAAGTGCTAATTCAACCATGCCGACCGCACCGTCAACTATCATTTTTCTGGCATCAATAATTGCCGATGCCTGCTGACGTTGAAGCATTACTGCCGCAATTTCGGGCGCGTAAGCAAGATAAGTAATTCTCGCCTCGATTATTTCGATTCCCGCGTCTTGTACTCTGGCTTGAATTTCATTTCGTATTCTTTCAGCGACGACTTCACTTGAACCGCGAAGACTTCCCTCATCTGCAACACCGTCACCTGTAGTATCCACATTCGGTGCTACATCATACGGATAAATTCTTACTACATTTCTCAATGCACTGTCACACTGCAAAGAAAGATATTCCTTATAATTATCAACATTAAACACAGCCTTAGCAGTATCAACAATTTTCCACATAACTGCAATGCCGATTTCAACCGGATTACCAAGGCAATCGTTAATCTTTTGACGGTTGTTGTTAAGCGTCATTACCTTGAGTGAAATTCTTTTGTTGGCAGATTCAAAGTCAACATTGGTACCCTTTGTAGCGGCAGAAATCAATTTGTTTGAGGTAGAAACATCACCGCTTTGATTAAGTTTAGTCGCAGCGGCAGGATTTACCGACACGCAAAAAGGATTTACATAATAAAAACCGTTTCCCTTTAATGTACCGATATATTTACCAAATAGTGTAAGTACAAGTGCTTCTTGAGGTTTTAAAACTTTAAGTCCCAAAAGCGGAATCCACCCAACGAACTCAATAATAAATCCTACAACCAATGAAACAACAAAAAGTGTTGGATTTTTGTGCTCAAAAATTGCTGCGACTATAATAAGTGCAATGCCTATAAACAACAAAAGTACCGTTAAAATGAGTGCGAGCATGCCGTGTTGCTTATTTTTTAAAATCTTTTCTTCCATACATAATCCCCCTTAGATTTGTTTGCATCTATATGATATCATTTTGATATCTTGAAGTCAATATATTTTTAAAAATTTTTCTTGAGTTTAATCTAATATGTGTTAAAATAATCATGTAGTAATCTTAAAAATGGTGAACATATGCGCAAAATAAAACTGTTATCCTTAATTCTGTCTTTAACACTTATCTTTTCTATAGTATCGGGTTGCTCTGACGAAAATAGCAATCATTTTTCAGATGAATGTCTTACAGTATACTTTTTCGATGTTGGAAATGCCGACAGTTCGTTACTTTTGTTCCCTGACGGAGTTGTAATGCTCATTGACGCAGGCAACCGCAACGACGGTGCATTGATTGCCGATTTTTTACGGTCAATTGGCATCAAAACTATTGATTACTTTGTACTAACCCACCCTCATGAAGACCACATCGGCGGTGCTGTTGATGTTTTTGATATGCTAAAAATTTCAACCGTTTGTATGCCGTTGATTGATGAAGAGTTTTTACCTCAATCGGGTATTTACGAAAAACTCAAAACCAGCATTGAAAAAGAAGAATGTAAAACAGTATATTTAAGTTCGGGTGAAGTTCTCACCGAAAAGGATAACTATAACGTTTCGGCATTATCACCCAACCCAAACGGTATTTACAGCGACCTTAACGATTATTCGGCCGTTTTAATGGTAAACTGTTTTACTAACACGCTCATCTTCACCGGTGACGCCGAAAAGCCCGCCGAACTTGATATGCAAGCCCAGAAGATTAACCTTGATGCTGATATATTAAAGGTCGGCCATCATGGCAGTTCAGGTGCTTCAAGCGATGAGTTCTTAAAACTTATTACCCCGACTGTTTCGGTTATTTCATGCGGTATTAACAATTCATACGGCCATCCGAGTCCTAAAGCACTCGAACGATTGCAAAATATTGGCTCTAAAATTTACAGAACAGATACTGTCGGCACCGTCATTGCCAAGTGCTACGACGGTGGATTTAACATTGAAACTGACAGCGAAATTTGTCTTAACGGAGACTAAATTATGATAAAAAGCGAAAATCTTAACATAAATGAGAAAAACGGTGTGACGTTTGTGACCTTTCCTGTTTTGGAAAAATACGGCATAAAACACGCTTTTTCAACACGTTTAGGCGGTGTAAGTGACGGAATATACAGTTCGATGAACTTTTCTTTCACACAGGGCGATAACCCCGATAATGTTTTAGAAAACTACAAACGC
This sequence comes from Acutalibacteraceae bacterium, assembly GCA_045546915.1. Lineage (GTDB taxonomy): Bacteria > Bacillota > Clostridia > Oscillospirales > Acutalibacteraceae > UMGS172. The sequence continues at coordinate 6,621 of JAZQDU010000020.1, forward strand.
ATTTGCAACGCCATTGGTGTTGATTACAAAAGATGTGTTTTATCAAAACAAACACACACTACAAACATTAGAATTGTAACCGAAGAAGACGCAGGAAAAGGTATTATAAAAGAACGTGATTTTGATGATATTGACGGTCTTATTACAAATGTGCCGGGACTTACGCTGGTGGTTCAATGTGCCGACTGTGTAGCAACATTATTTTACGACCCTATAAAAAAGGTTATTGCTGCTTCTCACGGCGGTTGGCGTGGAACTAAAGGAGAAATTCCTAAAAAAACAGTACTTTTAATGCACGAAAAATTTGGTTGCAACCCAAGCGACATAGTCGTAGGCATCTCGCCCTCTATAGGCAAATGTTGTTTTGAGGTCGATACCCCCGTAGCCGAGGAATTTATGAAAATCGACTCGGTTGACAAAGATAAAATAATGACCTATGACGGAAACGGAAAATATCACATCGACCTTTGGCAAACCAACGTTTTATCGTTATTATCGGTAGGAATCAAACTCGAAAACATGTCGGTTACCGACCTTTGCACAATGTGTCATCCCGATGTTTTCTTTTCTCACCGCGCTACTAAAGGTAAACGTGGCAATTTGGCAGGATTAATATGTCTTTAAGGAGTAAAATATGAACAACAAAAGAGCAAGTGGCGTGCTTATGCACGTTTCATCACTTTATGGCGATTATTCAATAGGAAATTTCGGCAAACCTGCCTTTCAGTTTATCGACTTTTTAGAAAAATGCGGTTTTTCATACTGGCAGGTACTACCCTTTTGTATGACCGACGAGTGTAATTCGCCCTATAAATCATATTCCGCTTTTGGCGGAAATCCATTTTTTATCGACCCCGAAACACTTTATGAAAAAAGGCTTATTACAAAGCAAGAGTTAGACTCAGCAAAGCAAAAAACACCCTTTGCTTGCGAATTTGAGCGTTTAAACAAGGAAAGAATGAAACTTCTTTTTAACGCTTCAAAACGCGTAACCGACAAAAGTGAAATATTAGAATTTATAAACTCCCACCCTTACCTTGCACAATGTTGTGAGTTTATGGCATTAAAAACAGCTAATGATTTCACAGAGTGGTGTGATTGGATAAGCAAAACTTTCGACCCCGAGATTCTTTTTATGTGGCAGTTTATTGAGTATGAATTTTTCACAGAATGGAAAAAGGTTCTCGATTACGCTCACAAAAAAGGTATAAAAGTAATCGGTGATATACCCATTTACGTTGCGCTTGACAGTTGCGACGTTTGGGGCAACCGAGATATGTTCCAATTAGACGAAGGCTATAAACCCACCGCTGTTGCAGGTGTACCACCCGATTATTTTAGCGCCGATGGTCAACTTTGGGGCAATCCTCTTTATGACTGGGATAAAATGAAAAAAGACGGCTTTTCTTGGTGGAAAGCAAGGCTCCAAAATATGTTTATGCTGTTTGACGGGGTTAGAATTGACCATTTTAGAGGAATTGAAAGTTACTGGAGTGTGCCCGCCACAGCCAAAACTGCCAAAGAAGGCAAATGGGTAAAAGGACCGGGTAAAGAGTTTGTTGACATGGCAAACTCAATCAGTAAAGACAAATTCCTTATTGCCGAAGACCTGGGTGACATAACAAAAGAGGTTGCCGACCTTGTAGAATACAGCGGGTTCCCCGGTATGAGAGTTTTTCAGTTTGGATTTATTTCAGACAATGACAATCCTCATCAACCACACAACTACATAAATAACTGTATCGCCTACACCGGCACACACGATAACAATACTCTTTTAGGTTATGTTTGGGATTTAGACGAAAAAACAAGGCTTGGTATGATGGAGTATTGCGGTTACTTTGACCAAGATTGGGACAACTGCTATGACAGTATTATAAGAACTATGTTCCAAAGTCACGCCGGTACAGTTATATTCCCCATTCAAGACCTGCTTAAATTTGGTATGGATACACGACTTAACATTCCCGGCAAGGCTGACGGCAACTGGTCATACCGAATAACAAAAGAACAATTAGAAAAAATTGATTGTGAAAAATACAAAAGACTAAATTACGTTTACAGGCGATAAAACAAACCCGTCAAGTTAACACTTGACGGGTTTTAATTTTAATTATTTTTCACAACTATCGTCGTATTTTAAGTTGGGGAAGTATTTACAGAATTCCTTAAACTCTTTACGGTAGTCGCCTTCAATTTCAACAAAGTGATGAATATAAGGACCATCGAGAAGTCTTGACTCAATTCTGTCAAGGTTTTCAAACTCACCCCAAAGGTAAGTGCCATGGGTCAAGGGGCCTTCAACAGTATGGCAAGCAAGGGGCAGAACCATGTAATTACCGCTTTCCTGGTCGATACGTGCTACGGTATAAGTACCATCTTTTGCACGGAACCACTCACGCTGATTTACAAGCAATGCCGGACTGTCGGGAGCCTTAACTGAAAGCGGGAACGGTCCACAGTGCCAGAGAAGTTCTGCGTTCTTGTTTTCGGGGTGACGAACCGTAAACTCGCCCAAGAAAGGTCTCTTTTTGCCGAGTGCAGCCGAAGTCAAAAGGCTTGCTGTGATTGCACAATGCATATCACTTTCGCAGGCAACATAGTAACCCATATCGTTAAGTACGCCGAATACTGCACAGGGACAGAAACCGTCGAACATCTGAATAAATCCGGTCCAGCACTCACTCGACATAATATCAACATTATAATCCTTAAACAACTTCTTGTATGTAACAACCATAGTAGCCATTGTGTCAAGGTAATTGGGAGTTAAGTCGTCCATTTCGTAGTTGTCTTTAAAATACTGCAAAACTTCTTTTATCTCGTCTTGCATGGTTTCCTTAACTTCGTTATAGGTCTGCTGAACAAATGCAAAGTTAATGGGGATTATACGAATGCCAAACTTCTCCATAAGTTCGCCTTCGTTCCAAATAACCGAGAAGAAGGGCTTGGGTCTTGCGCCCAACTGACCGATACGCATGCCTCTAAAGTTCTTAACCATACATGCAACCCTGATAAATCTGTCAAAACCTTCTGCAAAGGTATCAGATTCTACACGGCAGCAGTTAATATGGCTGAAAGGAATATGATATCTCTGCATTTGACGTGAAAGACCAAACGAGCCGCACTGCGAATCGGTAGGACGCATGCCGTGCTCATAATATTCGTCATCTAAAGGAGCCCAAATGCATACCGGCTTATCAAGAGCCTTTGCAAGGTCTGCAGCGGCCTCCTCATTACCGAAGTTAGCATTTATAATGAGAACAGCATCAACCTTTGCCTCCTTAAAGCGGGCAACAGTAGCCTCAACCGACTCCTCATTGTAAATCAAATCATTACAGCCAAGACCCTTAGTGTCAACAAACTCGACGTTTTCGTTTGCAAAGTTCTTTTCAATGTACTCTACAAACCTTTTACCTCTTTCCTCAGCCGAAACCCATGTAAGAAAGGTTTTTGCAGGACGCGGTGTGGCATCACGACGAAGGGGTACAAGACCGATTTTTACTTTGTAATCAAACATAGTAACACCTCATAAATTTTCTGAAAATATTATTTTATTTTCTAACCTTATTATCTAACTTTTACTTAAAAAAAGCAATACAAATTTTGACAAAAAACAAACTTTTTCATCAATCTTCTGAAGAAAAACTGCCAAGTTCATTTTTAGAAGCCGCTTTTAAGTACGCATTAATAAATCCGTCCAAATCTCCATCCATAACAGCCCCCACATTACCCGACTCAAATGCAGTCCTGTGGTCTTTTACGAGAGTATAAGGCATAAAGACGTAAGAACGTATCTGCGAGCCCCATGCAATCTCTTTTTGAACACCTTTGATATCCTCAATTTTATCAAGATGCTCTCTTTCTTTTATCTCCAAAAGTTTGGATTTAAGCATGGTCATAGCCACTTCCTTATTTTGAAACTGACTACGCTCGTTTTGACAGGCAACAACAATACCTGTGGGAATATGGGTAATACGTATTGCCGACTCGGTTTTGTTAACGTGCTGACCACCTGCTCCGCTTGAACGGTAAGTGTCAACTTTTAAGTCTTCTTCCCTAATTTCAATATTAACATCGGCAGTAATCTCAGGCATAACTTCCAATGAAGCAAACGAAGTATGTCTTCTACCCGAAGAGTCAAAAGGTGAACAACGTACAAGTCTGTGAACACCGTTTTCGCCCTTAAGATATCCATAAGCATTCTCACCGTTTATGGTAAGCACAGCACTTTTTAGACCTGCTTCTTCACCGTCAAGAAAGTCAACCATGCTAACCTTAAACCCATGTGACTCGCCCCAATGTGTATACATTCTGACAAGCATTTGGTTCCAGTCCTGAGCCTCGGTACCGCCTGCTCCTGCGTGAAATGTCAAAATAGCATTATTTGCATCATATTCGCCTGTAAGAAGGGTTGAAAGCCTTTGTTCTTCATGACTTTTTATGACCTCGTCAACGCCCGAAATCACCTCATCAAGCATTGAAAGGTCACCCTCTTCATCGGCCATTTCGATAAGTATAAGCGTATCTTCGTAAAGACTTTGCAACTTCTCGTATTTTTCAACTTTAGCCTTTTGCGCTGCCATTTTTTGTTGAATTTTCTGTGCACGTTCAAGGTCGTTCCAAAAATCGGGTGCCGACGCCTGAACCTCAAGAGTTTCAACCTCGCGGCGAAGATACTCCAATCCTAAAGCATCGCCAAGTTCTTTAATATCTTTTTCTAACGCGGTAAGTCGCATTTTTTGTTCTTCATACTGAAGCATATTACATATCCTTTCTTACTGCAAAAGCACGCCAATTTTCGCACTCACATTCATCCACAACCGTAAACCCGTTTAAAGACAGTGCCTTTAACACATCGTCCTCACGGATATCAATAATACCCGAACAGATAAATAGCGAATCCTCATGCATATACTTTTCAACATAATCGGTAAGAGAAATAATAACGTCAGCAACAATATTAGCACAAACTATATCAAACTTACCGTCAATCTTTTCACAAAGGTCACCCTCAATGTAGGTTACCTTTTCGCCCATATTATTAATATCGGCATTTTCTTTTGCTACTTTTACAGCAACAGGGTCGATATCAACACCTATTGCACTATCGGCTCCAAGCAGTCCTGCGGCAATGCTCAAAATACCGCTACCCGAACCAATATCAAGCATAGTAGTGCCATCACTTACATACTTTTCAAGCAACTCAAGGCACATTTTTGTAGTGGCATGAGTACCCGTTCCGAAAGCAGCACCGGGGTCAATACTCAGCACCACCCTACCATCTTTATTATCATACTCTTCCCAACTGGGTCTAATAGTCAGTCTATCACCTATTTCGGTAACCTTAAAAAACTTCTTCCAGTTATCCGCCCAGTCTTTATCGTTAACACAATCGGTATCAATTTCGCAATTAATACCCACTGCATTGTAACGTTCTTTCAAATACTGCGCCGCCTCAAAAGGATTTTCCTCATTGCTGATATAGATATGAATTATCGACACAGTTCGGTCCTTTTGCACTAATTCCTCATCAATAAGGTCAATATGCGCTATTTCCAAAGCATCCTTTTCAAGTTCGGAATAATCCTCAACATAAATACCGTAAGGCACAACCATATTGGCAACAGCCTCGGCAGTTTCAGTATCTTTCAAAGGCACTTTTATTTTAATTTCAGTCCATTCCAAAGCATGTCCCTCCAAAAACAACATAATTTAAATTGCAACGCATCAAAAATTAGTTGCAACAACAATTCCAAAAACAACTAACAACGCACACAATGTTCGCTTTAAAATATGCTTTTCTTTAAAAAATAATTTCCCGGTTATTACCGTAACTATTACCGAAGATTGCTTTAAAAGCGTCATTATCGTCACCTGACTTGCAGGGTCTTCGTTTGCTATAAACAAAGCGCGGTCGGCTGCAACAAACAATACGCTTAAGAAAATTATCCATGGATTTGATTTAACAAATTTTAGCGATACTTTGGTTTTGGTAAAAATCACATACGCACCATAAAAAATGGTCATATAAAACATATACCAAAACTGCATTTGAGAACTATTTGTTAAACCGGTCGACATAAGACTTTTATCCATTGTTCCCGAAACAGCATTTAAAAAGCACGAAATCAACGCTAAGGCTAAATATTTGAATTTAACATGTTCGTCCAATTTATTGCCTATATTTACCGCCACTACACCAATTAGCACAAAAAACATACCAATTATTTTAGCGCGCGTCATAGTTTCGCCAAGTATAAGCAAAGCCAACAGTACAGAAAAAACCATTCGAACACAATCAACCACACCATATAGGCTGATTGGCATTTTTTTAATAGAATTAAAAGCGCAAATCCATGCTACAAAAACACAAAACGCCTTTATCATAAAGAACAGATGATAAATCGGCAAAATATCAAAAACATTATGTGAAAACGGAACAGTAATTAAAAATGACAATGCCGTATGTAAAAACAGCACCTCAATAATTCCGTTCTTTTCCAACGCTTTTTTCTTAATGCCCTCGCGCGCACCTTTTGCCAAACCATAAAAAAGCACAAGGACTATCCACAATCCCATATTTTAAACCTCTGGTTCTAAAACAATTTTCAAATTCAAGCGTTGGTTTCTACGTAATTCAAAACACTATCAATATCGTCTGAAACGAAAATAATATCTCTTACACTTTCGGCTATAAAGCCATCGTTAATACCCTTTTCGAGCATACTTACAAAGCCATCATAATACCCAAGATAATTAAGAATTGCAATGGGTTTTGCATGACGTTTTAAATTGTGAAGCGTAAGAATCTCGAAAAGTTCATCAAAAGTTCCGATGCCACCGGGAGTGACAATAAAACAATCCGAACTTTCTTCTAAAGTGCGTTTTCTTTCCCTCATTGTTTCGGTAAAAACAGTTTCATCGCTATATTCAAAAAGTGCACCGTCAACATTAAAAAACGATGGAACAACTGCCTTAATTTTGCCGTTCATAGAATGTACCCCTCTGGCAACTGCACCCATAAGCCCGTCATCTCCACCGCCAAAAACAAGTGAATGACCTCGCTCGGCCATTTTGCGGCCCAACTCTTCACCATTTTTTATATATCGAATATCAATTTTACTACTTGCTGCACCATAAACACAAATTCTCATAAAATCACCTTTATATTATATTAATATTATTATAGACTAAGTATATGAAAAATCAAGTGTATTTTACACTAAAGATTATCAAAAAGGTATTGTAAAATAATAATTAGTGTAGTATAATACCTTGTAGTACGCTTTAAAGCGTGCGAACGGTCGGGTCCTGTGCGACGGGGTGCCGTGAACCATGTCAGGCGGGGAACCGAGCAGCATTAAGCGGTTATTCTCGTGTGCCGCAGCAAACTCGGTCGTTCGTACGCTTTAAGGCGTAATTTAATTATTACAGTAAAAGGAGAGCATAAAATGTATCAGGCACTTTACAGAAAATATCGTCCTTGTAAATTCTCTGATGTTGTCGGTCAGGAGCACATTACTTCGATTTTGAAAAATGAGCTTAAATCCGGCAAAATTTTTCATGCCTACCTTTTCACCGGCCCCAGAGGTACCGGTAAAACAAGTTGTGCAAAAATTCTTGCCAAAGCAGTAAACTGTTTGTCCCCTATTGATGGTGACGCTTGTCTTGAATGTGACTCTTGCCGTGCGATTGACAACGGTGACGTTCTCGATATAACCGAAATCGACGCTGCTTCGAACAACGGTGTAGAAAACATTAGAGACCTTAAAGAGCAGGTTTCATATACACCTACTTCAGCAAAATACCGCGTTTATATTATTGACGAGGTGCATATGCTGTCCATAGGTGCTTTCAATGCCCTGCTTAAAACATTGGAAGAACCACCCCAACACATTGTGTTTATTTTGGCCACTACCGAAGTGCATAAACTTCCTGCAACTATTCTTTCACGTTGTCAAAGGTTTGATTTTCACAGAATTGAGTCTGAGGCTATAAGCCAAAGACTTATTGATATTGCAAATAAAGAAGGCTTTTCAATAGAACCTGCCGCTGCAAATATGATTGCGGCATTATCCGACGGAGGTATGCGTGATGCTTTATCAACGCTTGACCTTTGTGCTGCAAGGACTAATAACATCACCGAAAATGATGTTATGCAGGTTTGCCGTGTAGCGGGTAACGACTACTGTCTATCAATTGCAGATATGATTTTAAAGTGTGACAGCGGTGCGGCACTCAGTAAAATTGACCAACTACACAAATCCGCAGTTGATTTGAGTCGCCTTTGCAGTGAACTTATCACTCATTATCGTAACCTTATGATTGCCAAGTCGGTTAAAGACCCTGCCAATCTTATTATATGTGCTCCCAAAGTTTTGGAAGAACTTAAAGCACAAGCGGTTAACTACCCTATCGAGGGTATTGTGAATGCAATAAATACTCTTGTAACAGCACTTGACCGCATGAGCATTTCCGACCGCAGAACCGAACTTGAAACTGCAGTTGTAAAACTCTGCACACCCGAACTCGACAATTCTTTATCGGCAATACTTGACCGAATAGAGAGAATCGAAAGAAAATTGAAATATGCATCAAGTGTACCGTCTTCGGAATACTGTGCGCCTGAAAAAGACAAGCCTAACGGCACAATATGCGAACCTTCAAAAACAGAAAATATTGAAGAAGTCAGCAAATCGGAAATAGAATTATCAGAGCAGACCGCACCTAAAATCAATCCGATTTCTACATCTGAAATGCCTTTTGATGCTTGGGAAGACGTTGTAGCAGAGTTAAACAAAACAGCACCGCTTATGGCTGCTACCCTTTCAGGTTCAAAAGCATACGTAAAAGACGATTTATTGCTGATTGATTCGGAAAACGACCAATTCTTCTCGTTGATGAGAAACGAAAATCCCATCTATCGCAAACAAATTAAAGATGCTGTGCAATCGGTAGTTGGAAGGTCGTTCCGTTTAGGACCATACAAGAAAAAACAAGAAACGGTATCAACCGACCCGTTGGAAAACATAATGCAAAAATTAAAAGCACTCGAAGTGCCAAACAATGAGCAGTAATTAGCCCCTAAAAAGGTAACAAATATATGAAAAAGGTGAAATTATGAAAGCAAGAATCCCTGGAGGCGGCGGACAAAGTCAGGCTGCTATGCTTAAACAAGTACAAAAAATGCAGGAAGATATGGCAAATCTTCAGGCTGATATTGAAGAGCGCGAGTTTTCGGCAACTGCCGGAGGCGGTATGGTTGAAGTTACATTTAACGGCCGTCATGAGATGAAAAAAATCACCATTAATCCCGACGCTGTCGACCCTGACGATGTAGAAATGCTTGAAGACTACATCACAATAGCCATCAACGAGGTAATGAAAAACATTGCCGAAACCAGCGAAAGAGAAATGGGCGCCATTACCGGCGGTCTTAATATCCCGGGTCTTTTCTGATGGCTTACAGTGTAGCACCTCTTGATAAACTGATTGAGCAGTTCGAACGTTTGCCCGGTATCGGCAAAAAAACTGCCCGAAGGCTTGCCTACTTTGTTATAACAAGGCAAGACAATATGGCTCAAAAGTTTTCCGATGCCTTACTTGAGGCAAAAGCAAAAATCGGTTACTGCAAAATTTGTCAAAATCTTACTGACGGTGAAGTTTGTTCTATTTGCGGCTCACACGACCGCGACCGCAGTATAATATGTGTTGTGGAAGATTCTCAGGATGTTATGGCCTTTGAACGCACCCGTGAATACAAAGGGCTTTATCACGTATTACACGGCGTTCTTTCCCCTCTTGACGGAATAGGTCCCGACCAACTGAAAATCAGAGAACTTATGTCAAGATTATCCTCCGGTGAGGTCACCGAAATTGTAGTGGCTACAAACCCCACTGTCGAAGGTGAGGCTACGGCGAGTTATATTTCTCGCCTTGTCAAAACCATGGGCATAAAGGTGACCCGCCCCGCTTTAGGTATTCCCGTAGGAGGAGACTTGGAATATGCCGACGAAGTAACCTTAACAAGGGCTTTTGAAGGAAGAAACGAACTTTAAAAAGGAGTTTAAATTTTATGAAATTTTTAAAACCCGATTACAACAATATAACCTTTCACGGCCGATGGGAAAAGACCGAAGAAGGAATGGTAGGTCACTGGGTACGTCCTTATTTTGAATTTAGATTTACCGGAAAACAGTTTACCATTAACACTATCGGTTCTAACGGGTATTGGGTTAAAATCAGCAATGAAGAGCACAGCGGTAATGTATCAGGCTCTGACTTGACACGAATTTATACTGAAGTCACAACGGTAGATGTAAGGGTTAAAGTAAACAACAACACCTTAAGTCCGTTTATTCTTAAAGGCATAACTCACGACGGCATAATTGAACCGCTCCCCAGCAAACGTAAGCACAACTGTTTATTTATTGGTGACTCGTTAACACATTCTGAAATGAGTTATTCGGTTGTTATTCCGCAAAGATTCGACTATGACTATACGGTTGTCGCACAAGCAGGTTTGGCTTTATGTAACGGACGTGGATACTGCGATATGCCGGCTCCCGACAAACGCTCTGACCAGACTAAATACGGTATGGAAAGTGCTTTCTACTTCTTCACTGCACCTGCTGAAGAACTTGAGATTACTCCATATGACTTTAAATTGTCTGAAGATTATGATATTGTTTTCTTGAACTACGGAACCAATGACCGACTTATTACTCCTGAGGCTTTACCCGAGTTTAAAGAAAAATATGTAAAACTTGTAAAACAAGTTCATGAACTTTATCCCAAGGCCACCTTCTATCTCGTACAACCCGCTGCCGACCATGAAACAGGATTAAGACTAAAAACCATTGAAGAAGCAGCATTAGAGGCCTGCAAGATTTCACCCAAAATTCACTACATAAGTTCACGCGGTTGGGGTGTTGAAATCAGCGACGATAAGGTACATCCAACACCTGCCGGTTATAAACATTTTGCTGAAAAATTAATAGAAGCAATTGGTCTTAAATAAGAATCAAACAAAAAAATCCCCGAATTAAAATTCGGGGATTTTTTTACATAAGAAAAGCCATTCGAACAAATATCGAATGGCTTTTAATAAAACAATCAATTATTCTGCTTTGAGAGAAGTGTCTCTTATTTTCTTTTTCTTTAACTGAATTCTAAGTACTACAACACCTGCAACAACAACTGCGAATACAAGTATAATTACTACAAACAAGATAATGTTAGGTGCACCGTCGTCGCCTAAATCTTCCTCATTAGGAACAAAGGTATGGTTAATACCATTAGCAACAACATAATCAGCAACAGCCGAACCTTCAACACATTTAACGGTAATATTATTACAACCGTCAAATGCATCAACACCTACTTTTGTGGTGGAGGGTTGCAAAGATACTTCTTTAAGTGAAACACAACCTTTGAATGCTTTGTCATTTACGGTACGGGGGTTGGTTACAAAGTTAACCACTTCAAGCGATGAACAACCCTCAAACAATGAGAAGTCGATAACAGTTACTCTTGAAGGGATATCAATAGATTTAAGTGATACACAATCCTTGAAAGCAGTATTACCGATGGATGATACATTTTCAGGAATTATAATCGACATAAGCGATGAACAGCCGTCAAACGCACTAATACCAACGGTATTTACATTTTCGGGAATTACAATCGAAGTAAGGCTTGAACATCCGGAAAGAACCTTTTCAGAAAGAATTGAAACATTGGCAGGAATTTCAAAACTTGTCAACGATGAACAACCTAAAAATGCCGAATTACCAATTTCATTAACGGTAGAAGGAAGTTTAATATCTGCAAGAGTTTCACAACCGTCAAACGCATTAGAGCCAACACTTGTAATCGAGCCCAACAAGGTAACCGAGCCTAAATTCTTGCAACCACGGAAGGTGCTATCGCTGATAACAGTAACGTTTGCAGGAAGTGTTATCGACAAGAGATTTTCACAACCGTTAAATGCGCTTGTGCCGATTGATGTAACAGAATCGGGTATAACTATTTCTTTTAAAGAAACGCAACCTTCAAAAATGTTTGAACTTACCGTCTGAATGTTGGTGGGAAGTGTAATGGTTGTGAGCGATTCACATCCACCGAAAGCAGCGTCACCGATGGTGTTAAGTTTTTCACGGCTAAGGTCAATGTTTGCTAACTTCGAGCAAAGTTCAAACGCAGATACTCCCAACGAACGAATATTTGCAGGAAGAGCAACCGTTACGAGATTTTCACAACCCTGATAAGCCTTGTCGTTAATATGCAAAACCGATTCGGGCAAGGTTGCATTTTCAAGAGAAGTACAGAACGAGAAAGCACTCTCTCCAATGGTTTCAAGTAATGGAGAATATGTAATAGTGTTAAGTTTACCACATGACAAGAATGCGTTTTTGCCAATTTCAACAACGTTACCCATATCGACGGTTTTAAGTTCCATACAACCGCTGAATGCGCTTTCAGAAATTTGAGAAAGCCCTGAACCGATTTTAACAGTCTCAATCGGGCAGTTTTCAAAAACAGACACTCCCATACTCTTAACAGAATCAGGAATAACAATACCGCTTACTTTCTTTCCTGCCGAAGCAACTGCAAAAGTTTTAAGCGAAGCACAGTCTAAAAATGCTTTTGAACTAATTGTTTCAATATTACCGGCAACGTATACACTCTGGAGTGAATCACATCTATAGAAAAGATACTGAGGAATATATTTCACGTTGGAAGGAAGTGTAATGGTAGTAAGTGCTGTTTGACCAAAAGCAGTATTACCAATGTTTACAAGTGCAGAGCCTTCAGCAAATGTAATCTTTTTAAGATTACTGTTATGGAATGCTCTTTCGCCGATAGTAGTGACCGAAGCAGGAACAGTAATATTGTCAAAATATGAAACCTCGCCGTCATCACTACCGCAAGCGCTAAATGCCTCATTACCAATAACGGTAAGTTTCGAATTTTCTGCAAAAGTAATATCAAGCATTTTACATTTATTGAAAGCGTATGCACCAATAGTCTCTACATTGGCAGGAAGGTTTACATTAGTAAGTTTTGAACAACCGTCAAACGCATGCTCACCTATCTCTTCAAGTTGGTCAGAAAAGACCACTGAAGTGAGTGAAGTACATTCGGAAAAAGCATACAATCCTACAGTCTTAACCGAACCGGGGAAAACAACACTTTCAACCGAGGTTTTATTAAATGCTGCATATCCTATTTCTGAAATACCTTCCGGAATAACAAGTTCACCTGCAACCTTTGAACCGTAAAAAGCATAAGAACTAATTGAAGTTACTTCTTTACCTTCAATTGTAGCAGGAATCTTAACGTCTCTTCCCCCGGTATAACCTACAATTTCAGCATGGTCGTCATAAACATTAAACTTAAATCCGCCGTTTTCAACAGTAGTATAGTTAACTTCTACAACCTCCGGTTCCGATGATGTATAATCATCGACTGCTGACTCCTTAGAGCAACCGCAAACAAGAAGTACTACACACATTACGGCAATAAATAAAATTGAAATCTGTTTCTTTTTCATACCCATTTCCTTCCTGAAATAATATACGCACTTTTTGTCAACCTATTTGAGCAATAATAGTGCGAATATAACCAATTCAATTATATATTTATAACCTATATTTGTCAATATTAAAAGTCAATATCTGTCATTAAAAAAGTTATTATTTTATAAAAAACAAACAAAGAGCCTTTCAAGAAAAAGGTAGAACACATGGATTTCTTGAAAGGCAAACTTTATTCTATATTTTATTCGTTTTCTTGTTGTTGGGAATTAGTGTCAATCGAGACCTCTGCTTCATCAACCGCCATGTCCATTTCTTCCTCTTTCAATTTACGCTGATGCCTATCGGAAAGGTCGTTAAACAACATGGCAATGGTGGCAAAAGCCGGAACACCAAGCAATATACCGGTCACTCCGAAAAGGCCACCGCCGACCGTAATGGCTATAAGCGTATAAAGCGGACGCAAGCCAACCGATTTTCCAATGATTCTTGGCTGTAACACATTACAATCAACCTGTTGAATTACAAGTATGCAAGCGGCAGTGATTATTGCCGTAAACACACCGTCGGTAAGAGCAACAAACACAGCGACGAATGAACCCGCGATAATAGCACCAAAATAAGGTACCAAGTTTGAAATACCAACCAAAACGCCAAACACGGGAGCATAATCAACACGAAGTATTAAAAATGCAATTGAGCAAAGTACAGCAACCAAAAGTGCATCTATCAGCGTACTATACATATAAGAATAAAACACGTCGGCTATTTTACCGAGATACTTTCTTACAGAAGTAACACTTTTACGTTTAAAGAAAATTGCAAAAAACCTGCCAACCGAAGCAAGCAACGCCTCACGGCTAAGCAACATATAAACCGATGAAAATACCGCTAATACAGTATCAATCAGAGCACCGCCAAATTTATACACGCCGTCAGCAAAAGCAGCCAACTTATCAAAATTTATGTCATTAAAAATGTTGTTGGGGTTTATGGTATTGATGATGGTCGTCGGGTCAAACAAGCCAAAAAATTTACCGTCAGCATCACACCTTGCTTCAACAAAATCAATTACCGTAGCGTAATAATAATCACGGTTGTCATAAATAGATATAATACTTCGTACCAACCACGGAATAACAAGCGCAATAGCGGTGACGATTATGGCAATACCCGCTAAATATACGAGAAAAACCGAAATTCCTCTTGCATGTTTAGAAAAAAAGTTTGCCTTTTTAGACCTTTTTAACAATTTTTCTATTTTGTTGCACGGAACATAAAGAATAAAAGCAATTATAAAACCTGCAATAAACGGCGACAGTATTGTTAAAAAACTGCCTAATGCCGAAAAAATCTCAGGCATTTTTGCAATTATTTCTTTGAAAATCAAAACACATGAAACAAATATGAATGCGGCTATCCACATTGACAACTGTTTATGCTTTTGGTAAAATTTCATTGATAACCTCCGCATAATATGTTAAAATTCAATTATATTATAACAGAAACCAAAATGATTACAAGTATCAAATCTGTAATTATGTAAATTTTGCTACATAGGGAATGATTAATTTTATGGAATTGACAAATCCTTCGGTTATAAAAGAAGTTTTGACCAAAAATGGCTTTTCTTTTAAAAAAAGTTTAGGACAAAATTTTCTAATTAATCCCACAGTTTGTCCTAAAATGGCCGAAAGCGCTGTTGCAAACGGTGAAACAGCAGTTCTTGAAATAGGACCGGGAATTGGTGTGCTTACTGCCGAACTTGCTAAAAAAGCACAAAAGGTAGTTGCTATTGAACTCGACGAACGACTAAAACCGGTTTTACCCGAAACTTTAGCAGAATATGATAACGTCGAAATAATTTTCGGTGATGCCTTAAAACTTGATATTTCTAAAATAATCAGAACACGTTTTTTGGGTCACAAGGTTGCAGTTTGTGCCAACCTCCCCTACTACGTTACATCACCTATCATTATGATGTTACTTGAGAGTAAACTGCCTATATCATCCATAACAGTTATGGTTCAAAAGGAAGCTGCCGACCGCATTTGCGCCGAAATTGGCAGCAGATTGGCAGGTGCTGTGACCGTCGCAGTAGGTTATTACAGTAAGGCTAAAACACTTTTTAACGTATCCCGCGGGTCTTTTATGCCGGCACCCAATGTTGACAGTGCCGTTATAAGGCTTGATATTTTGGAAAATCCGCCATTTGACGTTGGTGACGAAAAGGTGTTCTTCAAATTTATAAAAGCTGCTTTTGCACAAAGAAGAAAAACTCTTGTGAACGCCGTTTCTTCAGGGTGCGGTTACTCAAAAGACGATATAAAACAGGCTTTGATTAGTGCCGGTCTTGACGAAAACATTCGTGCAGAAGCCCTGAGCATGTCCTCTTTAGCCACTGTCAGCCGTGCCTTGACCGAACTTAAAGCATAATATAAGCCAACGCTAAAAGCAACAGTTCGTCACCCTCTTCTGACGACAACAGCAGTATCATCACCACAATTAACATTACATCTTTATCAATTTTGAAATTACTGAAATTAAACATTTTCAGCAAATTTAAACCCTTGCTGGTTGATGATTTATCAGTTGCACCCAAAGTGCTTTTTTTCTCAGTTTGTTCAGTTTTAGGGTATGAGCGGTTGTTTTGGTTACGGTTATCCTGCGATTTTTGGTTTGTTCGCACAAAATTAGGTACCGGAGGCATATCGTTACCCACCATTTGGTCGGCCTTTCTCTGCATTTCACGAATGCGCTTTTCGGCGTCCTGCTGCATTTTTTGTATATCGCGGTGGTTATACCCGTTCATTTTCTCACCTCACAGCAGTTCATCAAATATGCCTTGTTGTTTAAGCAGCGGCAAAACCGAAACCAACTTAAGAAGTTTTACCGCCTTGTCTACCCTTTCCTGACGTTCGGGTGATAAATGCGGTTTTAATGCCATAAGCAACGTTGAACGTTGGTCGGACTCGCCGTTTTTAAGTGCCGAAAAAACGCTCATTAACTTTATGGGGTCAAACCCGTCGGGTAATGACAAACCACCCGCCATTTCAGAACTTTTTTGCGAAGGCTTAGTATCCGAATCATCGTTATTTGAAAACAATGCACTTGCCATCGCTTTGATTTTTTCCATTCCCTCGGGGTCGGACAAAAGTTCGGAAATTTTTCCCGCCATATCATCCATTTTTATTTCCCCCTTTATTTATTGTCGTTGTTTTTAATAGATTTTAAAATATCATCGGTCATTTGTTTATTGTTCATGACCGAACGAACTTTTTGCGCATCTGATTTATCAAGATGCGATAATATCGCTTCGGTGTTGCCGTCGGTTGCGGCTTTTTTAAGTTGCTCGGGTGTCATTCCAAGTTTTAATGCTGCCATATTAAGCATTTTTTCCAACTGCTTTTCATTCATTGCAATTTCACCCTCTTTCATATACAATATATGAAAGATTACTTTTTGTGATTACTTAAAATTTAGGAGTAAATATGAGAATACTTGTAATGTCAGACTGTCACGGTGCTGTTTATAAAGCGAATTTAGCAATAGACGCCCAAACCGACGCTAAACATATTTTTTATTTAGGCGACGGTGCAGGTGATATTGAAAAATTATCAGAAGCCTATCCTGATAAGATTTTTCACATTGTAAAAGGCAACTGCGACTTTATGTCTGATTTACCGTTGCAAGGTACCGCCAAAATCAACGGTGCAAACATATATTTTACACACGGGCACCGAAATTTTGTAAAACAAGGAATAGATGTTTTAAAAGAAATTGCAACCAATTTAAATGCACAAATCGTTTTATACGGGCATACCCACTGCGCCGATATTAAATACATCGGAGGCGTGTATTATGTAAACCCAGGCGCATTGTCAGGCAGTCGCAACGGACCTGAAAGTTATGCCGTAATTGATATTTTACCAAACGGAATATTTCCTATTATAATTAAAATCTAAATTCGGAGGTACGACATGAATATTTTTAAATCAAAAATTCGTAACCTTGACACATCATATATAACGCAGAAAAATCCGCTTTACAAAAACGGCATAATTGACCGTCCGATTTTTCCTGCAAGGACCATCGTTTTGTCGTTCTTGGCAGTTATTATCCTGGGCACCATTCTACTTTGTATGCCGTTTTCATCGGCAAGCGGAAAATTCACCGACCCCTTAACCTCCCTTTTTACCGCTACAACATCAACCTGCGTAACCGGTCTTGTTTTGGTGGATACAAGCACCTATTGGTCGCTTATAGGGCAAATAATTATATTGGCACTTATCCAAATAGGCGGATTAGGTCTTGTAACTTTAACAACCTTTTTTACTGTTATATTAAGGCAAAAAATCGGTCTTGGAAGTTTAACCTTGGCACAGTCTTCAACCGGCTCCCAAACCCTTAAAGACCTCCGTTCTTTAGTTAAAATTATTGTAATTTCAACACTTTCAATCGAGTTTATAGGCGCTTTACTTTTATCGGCTCGCTTTATACCGCTTTTTGGAATAAAGAAAGGGATATGGGTAAGTGTATTTACGGCAATTTCTGCCTATTGTAACGCCGGAATTGATATTTTCGACGGTGAATTCACTTCACTGACCGAATATGTCGGTGACCCTTTCATCAATATAGTTATTATGGCACTTATAGTTATCGGCGGTCTTGGATTTTTGGTTTTTCAGGATTTAATTTTTTACCGCAAGCGCAAAAAATTAATGCTTCATACAAAAGTTGTGGCACTATATACCGCCCTGCTAATATTGTTTGGAGCCGTGATTTTCTTTGCGTTTGAATTTACTAACCCTAACACTTTTGGTAAACTGTCGTTTGGAGAAAAGATTATTGCCTCGTTCTTCCAATCTGTAACCACACGTACAGCGGGATTTAATTCGGTTGACTTCGGTGCGATGAGCGACCCTACAAAACTTGTAAGTATTGTGCTTATGTTTATCGGTGCAGCCCCCGGCTCTACCGGTGGTGGTGTAAAGGTTACCACTTTTGTAGTTATACTCATGACCATTGTAGCCGCTTTTTGTAATCGACGCGATACGGTTATTTTAAAAAGAAAGGTTGATTACAACGTAGTTTACAAGGCATTAGCACTTGTTGCGGCAGGTATTATTGTTTGTATTTTTACATCATCGGTAATTATAGTTGAATGCCGTGAATTTTCCACAGTAGATGCTATTTTTGAAGCCGTATCGGCTTTTGGCACTGCAGGACTATCAACCGGCATCACTACACATCTCGGCATTTTTTCAAAAATTGCCGTAATCTTTACAATGTTTATAGGCCGAGTAGGTACGTTCTCGATATTTATGGCAATGACGCTGAACGAAAGTGAAAAACGTGACCACAAGGTACTGCCTAACGGCGAAATTATGGTGGGTTAAATGATAAAAATAATGTTTATCTGCCACGGCAACATTTGTCGTTCGCCTATGGCTGAGTTTATTTTCAAAAAAATGGTAAAAGAAAAAGGAATTGAAAACGAGTTTTTTATTTCATCTTGCGCTACAAGCACTGAAGAAATTTGGAACGGAATTGGCAATCCGGTCTACCCTCCTGCTCGTGAGGAACTTTTAAAGCATGGTATTACCTGCGACAGCAAACGGGCTGTTCAATTAACAAAAAGTGATTACGACAAGTACGATATGCTTATTTGTATGGATTCAAGAAACGTTCGTAACGCTTTAGCCATATTGGGCGGTGACCCATTAAAAAAACTTGTTAAATTGATGGATTTAACCGACAAAGGCGGTGACGTTGCCGACCCGTGGTATAACGGAGATTTTAGCACCGCATACCGAGATATAACTTTAGGATGTCAAGCATTAATACAAAAATTAACATAAAAACAGCGACCGCAACACTCGTTGCGGTCGCTGTTTATTTTATTAGTTAAGTGCTGTTTCAATCATATCAGCGGCGCCTAAAAGATAATCGGCATAAAACTTTTCAAACTCACCCATATTGACAAGTTCGGTAAGGTTGGGATCTATCGGCATACGTCCCAAAGGCATAATCTGCATTTCGCTGCAAAGTTCATTAAATTTGCTTTCACCAAAAATGTTAATTGCTTTGCCACAATCAGGGCATTTCACATAACTCATGTTTTCAACCATACCAAGCACGGGGATGTCCATCATCGATGCCATGTTGCATGCCTTTTTAACAATTAAAGAAACCAAGTCCTGCGGAGAAGTTACTATAACCGCGCCGTCAATGGGTAATGACTGGTATACGGTAAGCGGAACGTCTCCTGTTCCGGGAGGCATATCAACAAACATATAATCAATTTCGCCCCAATAAACATCAGTCCAAAACTGTTTTACTGCTCCTGCCAAAACAGGTCCTCTCCACACAACAGGTGCATCGGGACTTTCAAGCAACAAATTGCAAGACATAATTTTAATACCGTTTGCGGTAACCTCAGGCAAAATACCTTTATCATTCATCTTGGCTCTGCTATTAATTCCAAACATTCTCGGTATCGAGGGGCCGGTAATATCGGCATCTAAAATGCCTACTTTGTATCCTTTTCGGCTCATAAGAACGGCCATCATAGCGGTTACCATAGATTTTCCTACACCGCCCTTGCCGCTTACAACACCGATAACGTGTTTAACCGAACTGTGTTCATTAAGTTTTTCTCTGAAATCATGCTGTTCTTCGTGCGCTTTAGAACAACTGCTGCAATCTCCGGTACAACCGGTATCGTTACATTTTCTTTCTTCTGCCATAAATATTTCTCCTTTTTAGCAAATTGAAAACCGGCATAACTGCCGGTTTTTAATCATTTATTTCGGGTTGACTGCAAACCTATTTTAAGAAAATCGGTTAATGAAAGTTCTTTAATAGTTTGCTCGGTCGACTTACCTTCCTCAGGCAACAAGGTGATATCTGCCGGTGCTGTAATCAACTCTAAATCATAATCATAATACAACTCAGCCTCAAGAGTAACAGTAACAGTTCTCATTGTGCCTTGGGCTTCTGCATTATCAGGGTCAATTGTGGTCATATCCTCATACTCATAACTATAAACATAAGATACCGTTTCTTCAACAATTCTTCCCTTTGTATCAACAATACCGCTGACAATCAATGATATTGGTTTTAACTCGTAATCCTTTGTTGCCTCGTCATAAACAGGCGCAAAAACATTGGCAATATCAATTTCAGCAGACTCAATATCATAAGTCAGCATAAAGGCATGACCACCTGAACTTGTGTTCATAATAATGGTGTCCGAAACATCAAAATCCGAACCATTGTACATAATAACGCTTTTTGATATATCGTTTATGTGATTAACAACAGAATTATCGTTTGTGATAAGATATGTGGTATCAGCCTTATAGCCATAAACGTTTTTACCGTCGCTATACATCATTGTGTGCTCATCGGTGCCGCCGGTTTTAGAATCTATTTCATAAAAATAATTGCTGCCTTCACCCTTGCCAACAAAATTATAAACGAACGATGTTCCGGTCGCGCCACTTTCGTTATCATATGAAAACTTTTTGCGATAATTGGCTTTAAAGCCTAAAGAATCAGCGTTGTTTAACAAATCTGCCGTGGTTACATAAGCATCGTTAACAAGGCTGACAGTGTTTTGGTCGACCGACTCGCCAACTGTATTGGTGGCATTGTCATCCTTACTCTTGCATGCACTAAAACTCATAATCAAACAAACAATAAGCAACGAACATAGAATTTTTTTCATCTTAAAACCTCTTATTTCAGTGAATTCACTACGCAAAAATGAATGTTTGCATACTTTTAAGTCATTATATCACATTAAAATCAAAAAAACAACAATATGAACTAATTTTTTTGATGGAAAAAGGTTGTAATTGTCTTTAAAATCTGCAATAATATATAAGAATATAATTCACTCTGATTATGGAGGTTAAAATAATGACCCAATTTGAGAAAATGGCGGAGTTGTTACTGCCCCAAATTGACAAGGCACCGTCATATTACGAAGAGTTGTACCCGAAGCGCAACCTGCCCGAAGGTGCCAGGGTAACCCGTGTAGCACCAAGCCCTACCGGATACTTACATTTGGGAACTCTTTTTGTTTCGCTTATTAATCGTTTGGTCGCCGATTCTACCGGTGGAATCTTTTTCACCCGAATTGAAGATACCGACAAAAAACGTGAGGTTGAAGGCGGTATATCCGACATCATAAACGGTATAAAACGTTTTGGAATAAAAATTGACGAAGGCTTTGTTGAAGCAACCGAAGAAAAAGGCGAATACGGTCCTTATAAACAGTCAATGCGTGCCGAGATTTATCAATGCTACGCCAAAGAACTTATAAGACAAGGTCTTGCATATCCTTGTTTTTGTTCAGAACAAGACCTTGCCGAGTCCCGCGAAAAGCAAGAAGCGTTAAAGGTTCGCACCGGTTATCATGGTGAGTGGGCTAAACACAGAGATATAACATTCGAACAAGCCGAAGAGTTAATTAACCAAGGCAAAACTTTTGTTGTTAGACTCAAATCCCCCGGCAGTGAAGAAAACCGCGTTGTTTTTGAGGATGGCATTAAGGGTAAAATTGAAATGCCCGAAAACGATGAAGATTTTGTTATTTTAAAATCAGACGGAATTCCTACCTATCACTTTGCACACGCCGTTGACGACCATCTTATGGGTACTACCCATGTTATTCGCGGCGATGAGTGGATATCCTCTACTCCAAAGCACCTGCAACTTTTTAAACTGTTAGGATTTAAACCACCGAAGTACGTTCATGTTTCCCCTATTATGAAACTTGACAACGGTGCCAAACGTAAAATTTCTAAACGTAAAGACCCTGAGGCTGCTGTTCATTTCTTTGCCGAAGAGGGCTACCGTCATGACAGTGTTATTGAATATCTTATGACCATAGCCGCCAGTGACTTTGAGGATTGGAGAAGAGCCAATCCAACAGAAGACTATAAGAAATTTAAGTTTAACATAAAGAAAATGAGTGCATCGGGTGCATTGTTTGATACCAACAAACTAAACGACGTATCAAAAGGCGTTGTTTCCCGTATGAGTTCTTGCGAAGTTGTAAAAGAACTTATTGCTTGGGCAGAGGAATTTTCACCCGAATTTGCCGAAATACTTAAAAAAGATATTGAGTACACGACAAAGGTATTTGCTATTGACCGCGATGTTCCAAAACCCAGAAAAGATATCATAAAATGGAGCGACTGTGAGAGCTACTGTGCATTCCTTTATGACGAACTTTTCACACCTTGTTTTGACCTGCCCGAACACATAGAAAAAGAATCGGCAGTTAAAATACTCGAAGCATACAAAGCAGTTTACGACCCAAGCCATGACAACCAACAATGGTTTGAAACCGTAAAGCAGGTTTGTCCCGCAGCAGATTTTGCCAATGACACTAAGGTTTATAAGCAGAATCCCGAACTTTATAAAGGCAATCCCGGCGATGCCTCAACCATTATACGCGTTGCCGTTACAGGCAGAACCAACACCCCCGACCTTTGCAGTATTATGAAGGTTTTAGGATACGACAGAACAATTGCCCGAATCGACGCTGCAATAGAACACTTTAAAAAATAACGGAGAAACAATTATGGAAGAAATTAAAACAAACGAAGTAACCGAGGTTGCTTCCAACTTTATACATGATTTTATAGATGAAGATTTGGAAAAAGGTGTTTACCCTTATGTTCAAACACGTTTTCCGCCTGAACCTAACGGTTATCTCCACATAGGTCACGCAAAAGCAATTTGCATTGACTTTGGTACTGCCGAAAAATATAACGGAAAATGCAATCTTCGTCTTGACGACACTAACCCCACAAAAGAAGACGTTGAATATGTTGATGCTATTAAAGAAGACATTGAATGGTTAGGCTTTAAGTGGGATAATGTTTACTTTGCATCTGACTACTTTGATTTTATTTACGAATGTGCTTTAAAACTTATTGACAAAGGATTAGCATATGTAGACGAATCTGACGCCGATACCATACGTCAAATGCGTGGCACATTGACCGAAGCAGGCACTAACAGTCCTTACCGCGACAGACCTGTTGAAGAAACAAAAGATTTGTTCCGCAGAATGACCGAGGGTGAATTCGAGAACGGTTCTATGGTACTTCGTGCAAAAATTGATATGGCTTCGCCTAACCTTAATATGCGTGACCCGGTTATTTACCGTGTACTTAAAGCACATCACCACCGCACAGGTGACAAATGGTGCGTATATCCGATGTATGACTTTGCGCATCCGTTATCTGATGCCAAAGAGGGTGTCACCCATTCACTTTGCTCGCTCGAATTTGAAAACCACCGTCCTCTTTATAATTGGTTCTTGGAAGTATTAGAAATTCCTCAGCCACCAAGGCAGATTGAGTTTGCCCGAATGAACGTAAATTACACTTTAACAAGTAAACGCAAATGTTTAAAACTTGTTACCGACGGCATTGTTGAAGGCTGGAATGACCCAAGAATGGCAACAATTAGCGGTATGCGTCGCCGCGGTTATCCTGCAGAGGCAATACGTACGTTCTGCGAAAAAATCGGTGTTTCCAAGGCTTACAGCGTTATTGACTATGCATTGCTCGAATCATGTGTCAGAGATTATCTTAACACAAATGCCGAGCGCGCTATGACGGTGCTTCGTCCTTTAAAGGTTATCATCGACAACTATCCTGAGGGTAAAACCGAAGAAATTTCGGTTGAAATCAACCCCAATAAGCCCGAACTTGGTACAAGAAACATTACTTTTTCAAAAGAAATCTACATTGAGCAAGACGACTTTGCTTTGGTTCCACCGCCAAAGTATTTCCGTCTTTGCCCTGAAAAAGAAGTTCGTCTTAAGGGCGCATATTTTGTAAAATATGCTTCTCATGAGAGTGATGAAAATGGCAATATAACCGCCGTTCACGTAACCTACGATCCGGCAACTTTCGGTGGTGATTCGCCCGATGGCCGTAAGGTTAAAGGCACTTTACATTGGGTATCGGCTGAAAATTCTGTCGATGCAGAAGTAAGACTTTACGACCGACTTTTCAACGTAGAAAACCCGTCTGATGAAGAAGGCGTTTCATCGTTTAAAGACAATCTTAATCCCGATTCACTTACGATTTTAACAGGTTGCAAGTGCGAGCCTTTTATGAAAAACGCAAAACCCGGTGACGGATATCAGTTTATGCGCCAAGGCTATTTCTGTGTTGATACAGCAAGCACACCCGAAAAACTTATTATCAACCGCACTGTTGCTCTTAAAGATTCGTTTGCAAAGAAATAAATATAAGCCCCGCAAATGCGGGGCTTAATTTAAAGGAGAAATTTATGAAGGTTTGCGATATACTTTCTTTTTTAGAGACCGTTGCGCCTAAAAACACCGCTTGTGACTTTGACAACGTCGGCCTGCTTGTTGGTGACTCACAGGCAACAGTTAACGGTATTCTTGTTTCACTCGACTGTTTTGACGAGGTTATCGACCGCGCTGAAGACCTTGGTGCCAACCTTATAATAACTCACCACCCTATTATCTTTTCACCATTAAAATCAGTGACCGACGAAAGCCTCGTTTATAAACTTATTGACAAAAAAATTTCGGTTATTTCGGCTCACACTAACCTTGATATTGCCGAGGGTGGTGTAAACGACGCTTTATGTTCCGCATTCGGACTTTATGATGTAAAACCGCTTATAACACAAGACGGATATTTACTTAAAATGGGCGAACTCGACGATTCGGAAGACCCATACAGTTTTGCACGACTTATAAAAGAAAAACTTAACGGTGCAGTAAAATTTGTTGCAGGCAACCGCGATATATTAAAGGTGGTTGTTTGTTCAGGTTCCGGCGGCGACTACCTTTATGATGCCATACAAGCAGGTGCCGACGCTTTTGTAACCGCCGACATAAAACATCACTTGTTTATTGAAGCCGGTCGACTTGGTATTTCACTTTTCGACGCAGGACATTTTAACACCGAAGATGTTATTGTCGCACCGCTTTGCAGAGATATTGCCGAAGCCTTCCCCGAAATACCCGTCTCAGAATGCCATTTTTCTAAAATAGAAAACATATAAAAAAAGGAGTAGCTACTGCTACTCCTTTTTATTTATTACTCTTCAGTTCCGATTTTCTTGATGTTAGGACAACCAACCAACTGGAATTTGGAAATAGGTGCTGCCCAACGAACAGCGTTACGGATAATAGTCTGAACATTCTCATTATAGAATGTAGGATACTCCTCGTGACCGGGCTGGAAGTAGAAAATCTTACCGTTTTCACGACGATATGTACAACCGGCGCGAATTACCTCTCCACCCTCATACGAGCCAATGAACAACAATTCATCAGGTTCGGGAATGCTGAACGGCTCGGCATAAATTTCCTCATGCTCTAATTCAAAATATCTGCCAATACCCTGAGTTATGGGATGACCTGCGTTGATTTTCCAAATACGCTCATAGTCGCCATCTAAACGCCACGAAAGGTTGCAAGTAGTACCCATCAAAAGTTTGAACGGCTTAGAATGGTGAGCAGAATGAAGACCAATAAAGCCCATACCTTTAAACACGCTATCGCGGACACGGGCAGCAATTTCATCAGGCACATTTCCATGTCTTACATGACCCCACCAAAGAAGAACATCTGTATCGTCAAGTACTTCCTGGGTAAGACCGGTTTCAATATCTTCAAGAGTAACCGTTCTTACGTTTATATCGTCACATTTTAAAAAGTCAGCAATAGCGGTATGAATACCATTAGGGTATATAGCGCCAACCTTTGGATTTACTTTTTCATGGACATATTCATTATAAATAGTAACATTAATCATGAATTTTAGCCTCCTTTTTTAAAAATTATATCACATTAAATTTTATAACGCAACATAAATTTACTTTTTTATCCACTAAAAAGCACCGCATTGACATTTTTATCACTGCGGTGCTAATTAATTATTAAACTTCACTAAACATATCTTTGCCTACACCGCAAAGAGGACATTCAAAATCTTCGGGAAGGTCTTCAAATTTGGTACCGGGTGCAATTCCGCCCTCGGGATAACCTGCAGCCTCGTCATATTCCCAACCGCAAGCGTCACAAACATATTTTTTCATAAAAATTCTCCTTAAATTATTTTAGAATATTATACCCGTTTTTTGATAATTTGTAAAGTGCCACATTAAAATTTTTAAAAAAAAGCAATAAAACTAAAATAAAAGTTTTGAAACGCTACATAATTGACAAGTTTCAATATCGAAAAGTAAAGGGTTAATAGCGAAAAAGTAAAATCGACAAATTTCTGTCGAAACTTGTCGATTTTTTTGGCCCGCTCGAAGGGATTCGAACCCCTGTCCTTCAGAATCGGAATCTGCTGCGATATCCAGCTTCGCTACGAGCGGTTATACCTATTAAAATGTCTTCTCACAACCCGCCCTTCAGAATCGGAATCTGCTGCGAAGCCTACTTCGCTACGAGCGGTTATAATTATTAAAATGTCTTCTCACAACCTACCCTTCAGAATCGGAATCTGCTGCGAAGCCTACTTCGCAAAGGGCAGATTTTAATTTTAACGGTCAATTTTGTCAAACGGGTCACTAAGGTCCTGCACTCTCGGAAACAGCAACGGGTCAGAAGTTACCACACGGATAAACTCATCAGCCTGATTTGAAAATTTTTCAACGTCTTTCTTTTTCTCTATTTGTGTTCCGCGGACAACCCGTCGAGTAATATAATATTCAAACGAATCGGAAAAATTTTCATCAACCGTATTAAAAGCATCGTCAAAAATCGAGCCGTTTAGTTTGAATGCACGTCCGTCAAACTCCGGTAATTCTAACGAATCAACCATAAATTCGCCATCATCAAGAGCCGACAATTCTAAAAATCCCTCTTTATCCACAATATAAACTATGGCTTCTTGGTTTGAAAAATTTGCCTGCAAACGGGTCGTTTTTGACATTCCGATGTCGCTTAATTTATCCTCATCGGTAACAGCACAGTCCATAATCAATACATTCTTTTCACCGTCACCGTTTAAATCTTCACAATAAAGTTCAGCCACGGTTGATAAATTTTCAACCATGGTGCTGGTTATATTTTGTTTCATATAAAGAACGATGGTCATATCGTACTTTGTTCTGTTGGCGCATTGAGTAACACCGATTGCAAGTATTATTGCTAAAATCACTATAAAAGCAATCGAAAACCTTGCATAATACCAAAAATTAAACACCTTGCTTGCGGTCGACTGCTCTATTTTAGGTATGCCTTCGTGAACGAAATCGTCAGGGCTTCTTTGAAACTCCTGTTTTTTAAGTTTTAGTTCAATAAGTTCCTTTTGTCTTCTTTTTTGTTCCTCTACAGGATTGTTTTTATTGTCCGACATTGAGCACCTCCGACCATCTTACTGATTTAAAATTATACCACAGAAATGTCAAAAAATCAACTTGAAGATAGTTTAGTAATAATATTTTAACATTTGAAATATTTTAAATTCTATATTGCTATTCAATGAGTTTTGTGTTAATATTTAGTTTGAAGTAAAATGTGTTAAGTGTTTTTAAATTTAAATACATTTTCACCACACGTTAAATGTGTGAATTAACCCCGATATGGAGGAAAATATGGACAAAAAAGATTATTTATTGGTCGACAGTGTTGAAAAATTAAATGAGGCTATTTCTCGCACAAGAAAAGCTCAAAAGGAATTTGCCTTATATTCACAAGAGCAGGTTGATAAGATATTTCTTGCTGCCGCATCAGCAGCAAACAAAGCAAGGATATCGCTTGCTAAAATGGCTGTCAGCGAAACCGGTATGGGTGTTGTAGAAGATAAAGTTATTAAAAACAACTACGCCGCAGAATATATTTATAACGCATATAAAGATACAAAGACCTGTGGCGTAATTGAGGAAAATAAGGCTTTTGGCATTAAAAAAATTGCCGAACCTATCGGCGTTATTGCCGCAGTAATTCCGACCACCAATCCTACTTCAACTGCTATTTTCAAGTGCTTACTTGCACTTAAAACCCGTAACGCTATAATCATCAGCCCTCACCCAAGGGCAAAAAACTGTACTATTGCAGCTGCAAAACTTGTACTTGAAGCCGCAGTTAAAGCAGGTGCTCCTGAGGGTATAATCGATTGGATTGACGTACCTTCCCTTGACATGACCAATACCGTCATGAAGGAAGCCGATATCATTCTCGCAACCGGCGGTCCCGGCATGGTAAAGGCTGCTTATTCCAGCGGCAAACCTGCTTTGGGTGTAGGTGCGGGTAACACTCCTGCTATAATCGATGACAGCGCCGACATTATTCTTGCAGTCAATTCAATTATCCATTCAAAAACCTTTGATAACGGTATGATTTGTGCTTCTGAACAGTCGGTTATAGTACTTGAAAGCATTTACGACGCAGTAAAACTTGAATTTGCTAACCGAGGATGCTACTTCCTTAACGAAGAAGAAACCGAAAAAGTTCGCAAGACCATCATTATCAACGGCGCACTGAACGCTAAAATCGTTGGTCAACCCGCCGCTAAAATTGCCGCATTATCGGGTGTGACCGTTCCCGACGGCACCAAAATCCTTATAGGTGAAGTCGAAAGTGCAGAATTGTCTGAAGAGTTCGCTCATGAAAAACTTTCCCCTGTACTTGCTATGTACAAGGTTAAAGATTTTAACGAAGCTCTCGATAAGGCCGAAAGATTGGTCGAAGATGGCGGCTTTGGTCATACGTCTTCTGTTTATCTTAACGAAATCACTGAAAAGGAGAAACTTGATACCTTTGCACAGCGAATGAAGACCTGCCGAATTTTGGTAAACACTCCTTCGTCTCACGGCGGTATCGGTGACCTTTACAATTTCAAACTTGCTCCGTCACTCACTTTAGGTTGCGGTTCTTGGGGCGGCAACTCAGTTTCGGAAAACGTCGGTGTAAAACACCTACTTAATATTAAAACAGTAGCAGAAAGAAGGGAAAACATGCTTTGGTTCAGAGCACCCGAAAAGGTATACATCAAAAAAGGTTGCTTACCTGTTGCACTCGATGAACTCCGTACTGTTCGGGGTGCCAAAAAAGCATTCATTGTAACCGATAACTTCCTTTATGAAAACGGCTACACCAAACCCATCACCGATAAACTTGACGAAATGGGCATAGCTCACACCACTTTCTTTGATGTTCAGCCCGACCCGACGCTTAAAAACGCACAAGACGGTGCTAAGCAGATGGCAGCCTTTAAACCCGATACCATTATTGCTTTGGGCGGCGGTAGTGCTATGGACGCAGCCAAGATTATGTGGGTTCTTTATGAACACCCCGAAGCAGATTTTATGGATATGGCAATGCGTTTTATTGATATTCGCAAACGTGTTTATACCTTCCCAAAAATGGGTGAAAAAGCATATTTCATTGCTGTTCCTACCTCTGCAGGTACCGGTTCAGAAGTTACACCTTTCGCCGTTATCACCGATGGTGACACCGGCGTTAAGTACCCTCTTGCCGACTACGAATTGTTGCCCAACATGGCAATTATTGATACCGACTTCCATATGAGCGCACCCAAAGGCTTAACCGCCGCATCGGGTATCGACGCTGTGACACACGCTGTTGAAGCATATGCTGCAATGCTTGCCACCGATTATACCGACGGTTTGGCATTACAGGCACTTAAAAACATATTTACATATCTTCCCCGTGCTTATGACAACGGTCAGATTGATGTGGAGGCAAGAGAAAAAATGGCTAATGCCGCCACTATGGCAGGTATGGCATTTGCAAACGCATTCCTCGGTGTTTGCCACTCTATGGCTCATAAGTTAGGTGCTTTCCATCATTTGCCCCACGGTGTTGCCAATGCACTTATGATTGAAGAAGTTTTACGTTTCAATTCTGCTGAAGCACCCGCAAAAATGGGCACCTTCTCGCAATATGACCATCCTCACACGCTTGCTCGCTACGCGGAAATTGCTGATTATTTAGGTCTTGGCGGTAATACTAACGAAGAAAAGTTAGAAAATCTTATAAAGGCTATTAACGAACTCAAAGCAAGAGTTGGCATTAAAGATACCATTAAAGATTACGGCATTGACGAAAAGGACTTCCTTGACCGCCTTGACGAAATGGTTGAACAGGCTTTTGACGACCAATGCACCGGTGCAAACCCCCGTTACCCGCTGATGAGCGAAATTAAACAAATGTATCTCAATGCATACTACGGCAAACATTTTGTTGAAGCCGATATGCCTAAAGCATAATGGGAGGTAAATTATATGAACTTAAACAATATAATTGCAGTAAGACCCGGTAAAACCGTTTACAAAGACGGCGACAGATGTATTAAAGTTTTTGATGAAAATTATTCTAAAGCAGGCATTTTAAACGAGGCTTTAAACCAGGCAAGAATAGAGGAAACAAACCTTAACATTCCTAAAATCCTCGAAATCACTATGGTTGACGGGAAATGGGCAATTATTGAAGAATTTATTGAAGGTAAATCGCTTGCTGATTTTATGAATGAAGACCCTGTGAATTTAGATAAATATATGGACATGTTAGTTGGAATTCAAATGGAAATTCATTCGCAAAAGTCCCCTCTTCTTAATAAGTTGAAGGACAAAATGAACCGTAAAATCAGCGAAACCACCTTGGATGCCACCACTCGTTATGAACTTCATACAAGACTTGAGGGTATGCCAAAGCACAACAAGGTTTGCCATGGCGATTTTGAGCCATCTAACGTTATCATTACGCCTGAAGGCAAACATTATATAATCGACTGGGCACACGCAACCCAAGGAAACGCTTCGGCTGATGTGGCCCGCACTTATCTTTTGTTCTGTCTTGAAGGCCAAAAAGATAAAGCCGATAAATATCTTGACACTTTCTGCAAAAAGACCGATACAGCAAAACAATATGTGCAGAAATGGATGCCTATCGTAGCCGCATCACAGTCGGTGAAAGGCAACGCACACGAACGCGAGTTCCTGCTTAAATGGGTCGACGTTGTAGATTACGAATAAAACAAAAACTCTTGGAACTACAAGTTCCAAGAGTTTTTTATCTTAAAAAGTATTAACAAACCTGCAAATGACTACATATCAACCCACTCTTTACCTATCAATTTGTAAAACCATTTTTTAAACTTAATTCTCTTTAATCGCCAATCATACTGCGGAAAACAATACAAAAAATAATCACACTCATCACAGCAACAATCATATTCCGGATGCTCACCATTACCCAAACACTTTTTACCTTGTCTCGATGGAGTTAGCGGTATTCCAGTTACATCTATTATCTGTTTTTTCTCATGAATTTTTACCTCGCAATAAAAAAGCACACCCCGAAGGATGTGCCGAAAAAGTGTTCCCTCGGAAAGTTGCGACACTAACCATCTCCCATACGGAATTAGAGGAAAACACCTTTTACCAAGGTAGTATCTCCCCTCAAGGATACAATAATTTATCATATAAAGTAGTGTGGTATATAATAATTCTACCACACCTAAAACAAAAAGTAAAGTCAATATGGAAAGATATAAGAAATTTCACAAAAAAGCAAAGGACACCCACCAAATTGGTGAATGTCCTAAAAACCCTTTTTTATGCCGTTTTTCGTTTATTTGAAGTATCTGTTTAAAAGTCCCTCAAATGCCTTACCGTGTCTCGCCTCGTCTTTTGCCATTTCGTGAACTGTATCATGAATAGCGTCAAGATTAAGCTGTTTTGCTTTCTTTGCAAGGTCGAATTTGCCTTCGCAAGCACCGTTTTCGGCGGCAACGCGAAGTTCAAGATTGGTTTTTGTAGAATCGGTTACGCACTCACCCAAAAGTTCGGCAAACTTGGCAGCATGCTCAGCCTCTTCATAAGCGGCCTTTTCCCAATAAAGACCGATTTCGGGATAACCCTCACGATGTGCTACTCTTGCCATTGCAAGGTACATGCCAACCTCCATACATTCACCATTGAAGTTTGCTCTGAGGCCTTCAACAATCTCCTCAGGGGTATCCTTTTTAGCAATACCTACCTCGTGTTCGGTTGCCCAAGCAGCGTTAGTCTCGGTAATCTCGTTAAACTTTTCGCCGGGTGCTTTACACAACGGGCACTTGTCAGGACGAACGTCGCTTTCTACAATTTCACCGCATATACTGCATTTCCATTTTTTCATATTATTACTCCTTTATTTTTTGTTTTTTTGCTACATTATTTTATCATAAATTTTACCCATTTTCAAGCAAAAAATACACTCACAAAATAATACAGATTAATCCGCTACAACCCTCGTTTATTACCCTTTCCAAGGTTTCCTGCAATCTCATACGAGCATCCTGTGGCATGCGTGCAAGTTTGGTGTGCAAGCCTTCGTTGACAAGCGAATGAAGAGATTTGCCAAAAATATTAGACTCCCAGATTTTAGTCGGTTCCTCTTTAAATTCGTCAAGCAGATACATCACAAGGTCCTCAGACTGTTTTTCGGAGCCGACAATTGGACTTACCTCGGTTGTTATATTGGCTTTCATCATATGAATAGAAGGTGCCGAAGCACGCAATCTCACACCATACCGACCACCCTGTTTTACAATTTCGGGTTCTTTTAAAGCCAACTCCTCAATTTCGGGCATTACTATTCCGTAACCTGTTGCCTCAACCTCGTCAAGAGCATTTTTAAAGCGGTCATATTTTTTCTTAATATCGGCAAACTCGATTATCTGCTTCATCAGTTGTTGCTCGTTGGCAATATCCACACCGGTAGATTCTTTCAGAACATCATAAAACAATTTTCGGTCGATATCGGCCTTAACTGTTGCACTGCCAACACTTAAGTTAATATTATCAACTACACTAAATGTAATATTTTCACATGCCGACAGTTTTTTCGCAAAAGATGATATTTGTGACACCTTTTGCAATTCTGCCGACGATGTCAACACCGCCGAATAAAGTTGCTTTTGCAACCAATGTTCAGAATCAAGTGCCGTAACCCACAACGGCAGTCTGATTTTAAGTTCTTTTATAGGAAATTCATAAAGAAGTTCCGACATAATGTCGCCAATATCGTTTTCATCAAGTTCGATACAGTTAACAGTTTTAGCAGTCACTCCGTATTTTTTAGAGATTTCCTCTGCTACCGATACTGCCGATTCAGATGCAGGATACATACTGTTTACAAGCACGATAAACGGTTTATTAATTTCTTTGAGTTCATTAATAACACGAGCCTCTGCCTCTGCATACTCCTCGCGAGGTATGTCACTTATACTACCGTCGGTGGTAATTACAAGGCCTATCGTGGAATGTTCGGTTATTACCTTTTTAGTGCCAAACTCCGCCGCCATATTAAACGGCACCGGCTCCTCAAACCATGGGGTCATAACCATTCTGGGGTCGTCGTTTTCAATATATCCTAAAGAACTCGGTACGATATAACCAACGCAATCAATAAGACGAACATTCATTGATATTTCATCCTGCATCTTTATCTCTACACCCTTTTCGGGTACAAATTTAGGCTCGGTAGTCATAATAGTTCTGCCGCCTGCCGATTGTGGAAGTTCGTCGTTGGCTCGCTCTTTTTGATACTCACTTTGAATATTAGGAATCACAAGTGTATCCATAAACTTCTTAATAAAAGTTGACTTGCCCGTTCTGACAGGTCCCACAACACCTATGTAGATATCTCCGCCCGTTCTGACGGCGATATCATTGTAAATACTTGTGCTTGTCATAAATATACCTCCAATTTTTTCTCGTTACCACTAATTTTTATGAAGATTATACTTGGTTTATGACAAATAAAAAAAGCAGGCTTAAACCTGCTTTTAAATACCCTTTAAATCAAACGGCGGGATAAACTCCTTACTACTGCTTGAAAGTTCTTGGGTAAATATTAAATCTATATTACTATTCTCGGCGGCTGAAAGTACCTTTTCATGTTCCCTCAAGGTTAGTTTTCGGTTTATTTCAGGGAATTTTTCTAAATTCCCGCACGGAGTATATTGACTCATTAAACTAAGAACAGCCTCGGGTGTATTTTGTTGGACCCATTTTATAACACTTATCGCTTCGTTTGTGCCTTGTGGCATAATAAGATGACGAATAATAAGTCCTTTTTGCATTATTCCGTTTTTATTGAATTCACATTTATAATTTTCATAACAATGCATTATTGCCTTTGTAGCAACCTGCGGGTAATCTTCAGCATTACTGTATTTTAACGCACGTTCACAAGACAAATACTTTAAATCAAGCAGATAAATATCGGTAAATTCATCAGCAATTTTTAACGTTTCGTCACTTTCATACCCTCCCGAATTATAAACCACCGGAATACTGGGTTTAAAAATTTCAAACGCTTTTCTTATAGCATGCACAAAATGAGTAGGATTTACGAGGTTTATGTTTTCGGCACCTTGTTCCTGCAAACTTTTAAAAATTTCAGCAAGTCGGGCAGGCGTTACCGTTACACCGAAATTATTGTGCGAGATTTCAGCATTCTGACAAAATACACACCCTAAACTGCAGCCGCTAAAAAATACAGTTCCCGAACCGTTTTGACCGCTGATGCACGGTTCTTCCCAAAAATGCAGTGCTGCACGAGCAACTTTAGCGTTTAGGGTACTTTGGCAAAACCCAATATCATTTAAATTATCGTTCCTTTCGGCACCGCATTTTCTCGGACACAAAAAGCACTTCATTTTTCGTTTTTCCTTTCTTTAAAACTTCCACAAACTCGCCACCGCAGTACAAAAGCAACAGCGTGTTAGGTATAAGCATACACGAATTGAAAAAATCTGTCAACGTCCACATCATCTCACCGCTAAGCATTGATGATATTGGTATTAAAACTGAAAATAAAACAATATAAATCACTTTCAATACGGCACTTTTTGATAAATACTCAAGTGCTTTTAACCCGTAGAAAGACCATCCGATTATTGACGCAAATGCAAAACAAATCGCCGACAGCGACAATGCTTTTATACCAAAACTTCCAAAAGACTCAGCAAAAACGTTACAGATAAGCGAAAATGGGTCGATGCTTTTATTTGATATGTATGCGTCAGACGTTAAAACCGCAAAAGCCGTAAGCATGCAAACCAAAACCGTATCAATAAAAACTTCAACAATTCCCCAGCAACCCTGCTCAACCGAATCGGTTTTATTTGAAGAACAATGAGCAATCGGCGAACTGCCCATACCTGCCTCATTGGTGAACAAGCCTTTCATAAGTCCCGTTTTCACCGTAACAGCGAGCACTTTACCTGTTACGCCACCTATTACCTGACTAAGCCCAAATGCCGAACACAGCACCGAAGCAACAGCAGACGGTATATTTCTATAATTAATCACTAAGGTTACAACCATTGCACCGACATAAAAAAGTGACATTAAGGGAACAAAAATTGCCGAAAAATTTTTAAAAATTTGGTCTTTGCCCGAAATAATTAACACAACAAGCGGTACAACTACTAAAGACACAGGCAACACTTTTAACGAAAAGCCCAAATCTGCAAACTCATAAATCGATTTTGACTGGGATATATTACCCGCCATTAATGACGCCAAAACGGTGGCAATTCCAAAGAAAACACCAAAAAATTTGCCATATTTACTACTCAATTTTTCAAAAACAAACATCGGGCCGCCCGACTGCCTACCGCTTTTTATCTTTTCCTCTAAACAAACACGTATCTCGGCAAATTTGGTTATCATGCCGATAATACCCGTTAAAAGCATCCAAAAAACTGCACCTGCTCCGCCAATGCAAATAGCTGCAGACACACCAACAATATTGCCGATACCTATTGTACTGCCGAGGGCTACCGACATAGCCTTAAAGCCCTCAAAATCACGGTTTTTTATAAGTTTTCCGACAGTTAAAGAATAAATCTTTTTAAATCTAAACTGAAAAAAACCGCTTTTAATGCTAAGATACACACCGCAAACGCACAACAGCAGTGCACTTAAATAGGTTATTACAGACACAAAAATCACCCGTAAATAATATTCCAAAATACGGGTGATTATTATATTAACTATTCTTGCGTTTCGTTTACAATTGGTTTTGTTGCTTTCACAACGGCAGTAATCGGTGCAGTGTTACGCTTGACAACCACCTTGTCATAATACTTTTTAAAGGTAACACGGCCTACAAACTTATACCCGCAAAACTTACAGGCAAACTCACTTCTGAAACTCTGACCCTTAAAACTCCAAGGTGTCATCCTTAGTGCCTCTTTACCGCACTTTTCACACAAAAATTCGAGTTTTGATTTATTTACAAGCGGGCTATTAATGTCCTTTATTACAAACGCTTTAAAGGTCAACCGCTTGTAATAATCGGGTTGTGAAGTGTCAACAACAAACTGAGCAAACCTTTTGGGACAATAAACCTTACGCATTATCTCGGCACAAAGCAAACTGTCATCCAATGCACGATGCAAACCAATACCGTCAATGGGAATCCCCAACATAATAGCGGCATTTGCAACCGAAATCTGCGAAGTGATTTTACTTCCCTTTAAAATCATTTCGCTTTGAGCATACTTTTGAAGGTCAACATATTTACCTATAAACGGTATATTATCTATACCAAAACGAAGTCTGAAATTTTCAAGCAAAACATAAAGGTCAGAATTACTCCAAGTAAGCGTAACAGCGTCCTTCCCTGCCCACTCAGAATAAAGTTCAACCGCCTCTAAAAAAGACATTCCGTTTTCTTTCATTTCATCGGTAGTTATATTGGTCAACCTTTGAAAACGACTGCTTAATTTTTTAGTAAAGGTCGAACGAATAAGTACCGAAAACCGAGAAATTTCGTTTAATTGCTCATCAAGTTTTACGGCACCTATCTCAATTAATTCATTAAAGCATTTACCGTTAATTTTACGGTATGTGGTGTTCCATTCGTTATCAAGAATTATAAATTCCATAATTACCTTTTAAGTCTGCTTTCATGTTTCATTCGGGTTTCTTTATCAAGGATACGCTTACGAAGTCTTATATTTTCGGGAGTAATTTCGACAAGTTCGTCTGATTTTACAAATTCCAACGATTGTTCAAGGCTTAAAATCGAAGGTGGAGTAAGTTTTAATGCATCATCAGAACCGGCTGCTCGCATATTGGTGGCCGCCTTTTTCTTGCATACATTACATACAATATCCTCGTTTTTGGGATTTTCACCAACAATCATGCCCTCATAAACAGGAACACCGGGGCCAATAAACAAACGTCCTCTCGACTGAGTGTTGAAAAGTCCGTAACCTGTTGATTCACCCGATTCATGCACAACAATGGAACCTGTGAGACGATTTTCAATATCACCCTTATATTCCTCATAACCATGGAAAATATGGTTCATGATGCCGTTTCCGTTAGTGTCGGTCATAAACTGCGAACGGTAGCCGATAAGACCGCGTGCAGGAATAAGAAATTCCAAATGACTAAGACCGGTTTCACGCGTACCCATATTCTGAATTTCTGCATGACGGGTACCAAGCCTCTCCATAACAGAGCCAACATATTCTTCAGGCACTTCAATCATCAAAAGTTCAATCGGTTCAAGTTTTTTGCCGTCTTTATCTGTTTTAAAAATAACCTCAGGAGGAGAAACCTGAAACTCGTAACCTTGACGACGCATGGTTTCAATAAGAATTGACAAATGCAATTCTCCTCTGCCCGATACCTTAAATGTATCAGCAGAATCGGTCTCTTCAACGCGCATGCTTACATTGGTTTCGACCTCTTTAAACAAACGGTCACGAAGATTACGCGAAGTAACATATTTGCCCTCTCGACCTGCAAAAGGTGAATTATTAACCATAAAGTTCATTGAAATTGTAGGTTCATCAATTTTAACAAAAGGCAACGGCTCAATGCAGTTAGGGTCGCATACCGTTTCACCAATATTAAGGTCAGCAATACCTGCAACCGAAACAAGTTCACCAAACGGTGCCTCGGTAACATCTACACGCTTTAATCCATCAAACAAAAAGAGTTTTGAAATTTTTACGTTGGTTGTAGTGTTATCAGAATGGCAAAGAACCACGTTTTGGCCAACCTTAAGACTTCCTCTTTCAACACGTCCAACACCGATTCTGCCAATATAATCATCATAGTCAATGTTAGAAAAAAGCACCTGAGTAGGACCATTCGGGTCGCCTTTAGGAGCATCGATTTCCTTAATAATTGTGTCAAATAACGGTCTTAAATCAGTACCGGGTTCATTGGGGTCAAAAGACGCATAACCGTCT
Source organism: Acutalibacteraceae bacterium (assembly GCA_045546915.1). Classification (GTDB taxonomy): domain Bacteria; phylum Bacillota; class Clostridia; order Oscillospirales; family Acutalibacteraceae; genus UMGS172. The sequence continues at coordinate 45,418 of JAZQDU010000020.1, forward strand.
CTGCCCGAAGCGTAAACAACAGGAAATTCAATCTGGTCATCGTCAGCACCAAGTTCAATAAACAAATCAAGCACTTCGTCAATAACCTCAGCAGGTCTTGCCATAGGACGGTCAATTTTATTAACAACTACAATGGCTTTTTTACCAAGACCCAATGCTTTTTTAAGAACAAACCTTGTTTGAGGCATACAGCCCTCAAAAGCATCGACAAGCAAAACAACGCCGTCAACCATCATTAATATTCGTTCAACCTCACCGCCAAAATCAGCATGGCCGGGAGTATCAACTATATTTATTTTTATATCGTTATAAATAACGCTTGTGTTTTTTGAAAGAATGGTAATTCCGCGTTCACGCTCAAGGTCGTTTGAGTCCATAACTCTTTCAGCAACCTGCTCGTTACTGCGGAATGTACCGCTTTGTTTAAGCAACTGGTCAACAAGCGTGGTTTTACCGTGGTCAACGTGAGCAATTATAGCAATGTTACGAATATTTTCGGCTAACTGCATATTTTTCAACTTCCCCTTAATTAAAATCACATTATCTTTAATATTATAACAAAACATCACACAACATACAAGTATAACCACGCTTAAATTTCAACAAAATAAGCCCTCAAATTTGCTTTCTTTTTGACAAAACATAAATATTTAACTTTAATAAAAAAATATTTGCACTATTGAACATCATTGTGTATAATTAAGCAAGTAAAATATTTAACTTTTTGAGGAGTAAACATATGAAAAAAATACTTTTATACACACTTTGTTTTGTACTTGTTGTTTTTACCACAGCATGTCAAAACGAAACCACAAGTACAGAATCCTCCCTTGTTTCCTCGGTCGATTCTTCCATTGACGAAGACACCTCGTCTAATATTAACAACGAAGTAAATTTACCCATAACAAATACCGCGTTTCCTAAAGATTATGTTGAGCCTAAACCCGTTGAGTATGTAAAAGATGGTAAAACATTTGTAAAACAGTATCCAAGCAATATTTCTCTTTATAAATATTGCGGACATTGGCAGGCTGACGAAAATGACCCGAATACATTTGTTTCATATTGGAACGTGGCTTATGTTGAGGTTGATTTTACCGGTACAACTATTTTTGTTGAGTTTTCAAAGCCCTCAAGAATCAAAGTAAGCATTGATGGTGGCGATTTTGTTAGTTATGACAACGCCGACGGCAGAATGGAATTTAAAGCAAAGACCGATGGTAAACACACCATTCAAATTAGAAATAACGGAAAACATGATTCCGAATACAGAATAGACGCTTTTAATTATCATGTTTACTTTGCAGGCGTATCGGTTCCAAAGGGCGAAACTCTTTCGCGCACTGCCGATAAACCTCATTATGTGCAGTTTATAGGCGATTCAATTACGCATGACGAACGTAGCCATGGCAATAATTCTGCTAATATGCTTGGTTGGGATTACTCTGTAGTTGCCAAAGCCGCCATGTCGCTTCAATCCGGTTACGGATACTGGCATTTGGCTAATAAAAATATGTTAAACGTACTTGGTAAAAACGTTGGTATGGAAGATGCTTTCTTTAAATTGGGTTATCCCGATGACTCAATGAGCGCAAGCGACAGACAACGTTATTCAAATTATTTTAATGACGATACTCTTAATTTTAACTTCTACACAGGTAATACTCCCGATGTTGTATTTATTTTCATAGGCACAAACGACGGTTTGACAGGCCCCTCAAGACGAGAAGAATTTGTGTTGCACTATGTTGCCTTTGTAGAAAAAATTATGGCTTCTTATGGCAATAAACCTCAGATATTCCTTATGCAAGCATTAAGTGCCTCATATTCCGAAAGATATACAAGTATTAACCTTGCAGGAACAACACTTGCCGAAAAGTACCCCGGAAAAGTCACTTTTATAAACCGAGAAACGGTTGATTCTTGGGGAGTAGAAATAGGCAGTGACGGTACTCACCCTTCAACTGCCGGCTATGCTACTTTGGCAGAGCAGGTTGCGCTGTACCTTCATAAAAATGTAAAATAATATAAACGTTTTAAGCAGAGTAACAATAAATTACTCTGCTTAATTTTCATACCGAAAAGTTTTTTTGCAAATTTATAAAATATCTGTTGACAAACCATAATACTATTGTTATAATATCAAGGTCGTAAGTAAGCGTACGTGATTCATTAGCTCAGTTGGCAGAGCATTTGGCTTTTAAGCAAGGTGTCCGGGGTTCGAATCCCCGATGGATCACCAAAAAATCAGTTACACCTTTTGGTGTGGCTGATTTTTTATTTTACTCTATTCGGGGATTCGAACCCTGAGAGGGTGAGGAGCGTTAAGAAAACAGTTCAGCGAACTGTTTTTAGCGACGAAGTGTGAGTCGGGTACTGTTTGCAGAGCAAACGGTCGACGAGCACGAAATACGCGAAGCGGATTTATCCCCGATGGATCACCAAAAAGGCAGTTACACTTTTAAGTGTGACTGCTTTTTTATTTGTGTTTTTTCGGGGATTCGAACCCTGAGAGATGAATTAAATTTTTTGTACAAAAAAGCCGCGTCAATAAGACACGGCTTTTGTTTTATAAAACCTTTGATAAAAAATCTTTAAGTCTTGGATTTTTGGGGTTGCCAAAAAACTCTTCAGGGGGTGCCTGTTCTTTGATAACTCCCTCATCGATAAACACAATATTTGTGCCAACCTCTTTCGCAAACCCCATTTCATGAGTAACAACTACCATGGTCATTCCATCGTTTGCAAGTTCCTTCATAACCTCAAGTACTTCTCCAACCATTTCAGGGTCAAGCGCACTTGTAGGCTCATCAAAAAGCAAAACCTCAGGGTCCATGCAAAGTGCTCTAACTATTGCAACACGCTGTTTTTGTCCACCCGAAAGTTTAGACGGGTACTCGTCTGCCTTATCCTGCAAATCAACCTTGCCTAAAAGTTCCATGGCTTTTTTATTAGCACTTTCCTCGATTTCGGCTGCACTTTTTAAATCTTCTTGGTTGTAGGGTCTGCCAAAAAACTTTTTAACCTTTGCAACTTTTGCCTTTTTCTTGGCAATATGGATAGGCGCCAAGGTCATATTTTGAATTACTGTTTTGTTATTGAAAAGGTTAAAATGCTGAAAAACCATTCCTATCTTTTGACGATGCAGATTTATATCTACACTCATATCTGCCAAGTCTACATCGTGAAAAAACACGTTGCCGGAAGTAGGGTCTTCCATACAGTTAAGGCAACGCAAAAGAGTACTTTTTCCCGAACCGGAAGGACCTAAAATAACAACAATTTCACCTTTCTTAATGGAAAGATTAACGCCTTTTAAAACCTCTAAGTTGCCGAAGCTTTTCTTTAAATTACATACTTCTATCACTTTTTCTCAGGCTCCTTTCCATCAATTTTATAAGCATACTGATAATAAGAACAAGTATGATATAGATTATTGCCATAACAATATAAGGAATCATAAATTCATAGGTATTTGTACCGATATTATTAAAAGCTTTATAAAGGTCAACAGCACCGATAAAGCTGACAATTGACGTTTCTTTAATAAGGGTTATAAATTCGTTACCCATTGTTGGCAATATATTTTTTACAGCCTGCGGAATTACTATTTTAACCATCGAAACAGAGAAACTCAGTCCCAAAGAGCGACCGCCTTCCATTTGTCCCGGGTCAACCGACAAAATACCGCCACGCATAATTTCAGAAATATATGCACCGCTATTCAAACCAAAAACAATAACAGCAACAACCACCGAAGGAAGATTGGTGCCTAAAAGCGGTAACAAAACGTAATACAGCAAAAGCAACTGAACAACAAGCGGTGAACCACGGAAGAACGAAACATAAACGCTGCAAAAGCCGTCAAGGATTCTCGGCAACCTTTTATATTTCGGCATAACACGTACTGCTGCAATTAAAGTTCCTATTACTGAGCCTATCACAAGACCCATAATTGCAATAATAAGAGTGTTTTTTAAACCTTCAAGCATAACTTTATATCCGTCATACTCGATAAAATATTTATAAAACACTTCTATTTTTTTCTCAATATTTCCCATAATATGTATCCTTTAAAACAACAAATGCCTCACCGTTACCGGTGAGGTATTTGTAAATTATGAATTTATGAATTATCGAAGTGCGTTGATAGACTCGGTGATAAATTTAGCAGGAGCAGAGTCGATAATAACGTAATCAATATTACCGTTAAGCATATCCTGAACTGCCAACGAACCGTTCTTATAACCAACAGTAGTTACAGGGAAACCGGGGAAATCCCAATCGGCATCGCCTTCTGAATAGAACTGACCTGTAGTTCCGTTCTGAACGCCAATCTTCTTGGTTTCATCAAAAGTATTGAGAATTTCTTCAACATCAGCAGCAGTTTCGCAATCCTTAAAGGTTTCGTCGTTGCTCTTAACAATAATCTTCTGAGAAGCGGTATAGTATGTATCAGTAAAGGTTACATGCTCCTCACGGTCAGGCTTAACGGTAAGACCTGCCATTGCGATATCGCATTTGTGCTGGCCTACCGAAAGACAAACCGAGTCAAAATCCATATCTGCAATTACGAGTTCCCAACCAAGATACTCAGCAAATGCGGCAGCAATTTCCATATCAATACCATAGTACTTATCGCCCTCGGTATATTCAAACGGAGCAAACTGAGCGTTTGTTGCAACAACAAGCTGTTCTTTCGAATCATCTCTTACAGCAGATGTTACGGCAGTAGGAGTTCCGTCGCCGAAATACTTATCGCAAATTTCCTCATATTTACCGTTTTCTTTAATCTGCTTGATGAATTCGTTAGCTTTTGTAAGGAGTTCAGGCTGATTTTTATCAACACCGAATGCATACTCCTCATCGGTAAGATTGATATCAATAACCTTTGCGGTTACGGTATCTTCTTTTTTACCACATCCAACCATTGCGCAAATTGCAAACAACATTGCAACTGCAAGAACTAAAGATAATACCTTTTTCATTTTATTAACCTCCAAAGTAAAATTTAATTACCTCTGTAAATATACCACCTTATGAATAAAAATGCAAGCATTTTTACAGATTTCATATGATTCAAGCAAAAAAACAGTTGGCTTTATGTATATTTGTTATGTTTTTGCATAAAACACACAAAAGAAGGTGTTTTCTTGAGCCTTATACAATGTGCACTTGACTGTCGGCATCAACAAGATGGCTACTGCCTGCTCGACTCTATCGGAGTTGTCTGTTCAACCAAAGCCAACTGCCCCCATTATCTAAAATCAAAAAATGTTAGCAATAGCCTCGTAAATGTTTCGAACACCGATAACCGTAACCTCTGAAGAACTACCCTTTATCTGCTTTATACACGACCTCGGAACTATGCAACGGGTGAAACCAAGTCTTGCCGCTTCGTTGATACGGGCAGTAATTCTTGAAACCGACCTCACTTCACCTGAAAGCCCTACCTCACCTATCGCTACAACGTCATCGGGTATAGGTTTATCGGTAATTCCGGAAACTAATGCCAACGCAACAGACAAATCAGCAGCCGGTTCATCTAAGCGCAGACCACCGACAATGTTTAAATATACATCCATTGAAGAAAAACGATAACCAAAACGTTTTTCAAGTACCGCCAAAATAAGGTTAAGACGGTTAAAATCAAAACCGGTCGACATTCTGCGGGCATTTCCATATCCCGACGGAGAAACAAGGCTTTGCACCTCTGCCAAAACAGGACGTGAGCCCTCCATTACACAAGAAATACAGTTGCCGGAAACGTTACTGTTACGTTCTGACAACAAAACCGCCGATGGATTTTCAACCTCTAAAAGCCCTGTGTCGTTCATTTCGAAAACGCCGATTTCATTAGTTGAGCCAAAACGGTTTTTAACCGCCCTTAAAATTCTATAAGCGTAATTGCGCTCACCCTCAAAATAAAGGACGGCATCAACAATATGTTCCATAACCTTAGGGCCTGCAATCGCACCGTCTTTATTTACATGGCCTACAATCACAACGGGAATATCAAGGCTTTTACCTGTACGAAGCAGCATATTTGTACATTCCCTGACCTGCGTCACGCTTCCCGGCGACGACTGGATTTCAGCATGACTCATGGTTTGAATTGAATCTATCATAACAACATCGGGTTTATTCAGTTTTATATATTCGCAAACAGTTTCAACATCGGTCTCGGTCATTATAAGCAAACTGTCACTTTTAACCGATAATCTTTCGGCACGGAGTTTGAGTTGTTTTGACGACTCTTCCCCCGATACATATAAAACTTTTTTCCCTTCACAAAAAGCACCGCAAACCTGCATTAGCAAGGTTGATTTTCCAATTCCCGGGTCACCCGAAAGCAATACAACCGAGCCCTTGACGAGACCTCCTCCTAAAACACGGTCAAGTTCTTTAAGACCTGTTTTATACCTAAATTCATCGGCAGTATCAATATCGTTAACCGACACAACCGAGTCAAACCCTTTTTTGCTAATTGATGCAGCAGTGCCTGATTTTGATACGCTTACAACCTCTTCGTTCAAGGTGTTCCACGCACGACATCCCGGGCACTGACCCGACCATTTTGGCGACTCATAACCGCATTCAGAACAAATATAGGTTGATTTGACCTTAGTAGCCATTTTATCTTCCCCTTAAACTGTTATGATTTGATTTTAACACACATAAAGTTATGTTGCAACAGAAAAACGTTTTATCATGGAGAGCCATATCCATCATAATCAATCGAAGTTGGACCATTAAAAAGTTTTTCCTTATAAAAAATCCATCTGAAAGCTTTTATTAAGGGATAAATAAATATATAAAACGGAAATAAAAACAGTACCCAAACCACCAAAAACACAACGCCCGCCAAAATAGACAAGAACGTATATTTAATAAACTCCCATATAAATCCAAACATTTTCGTCACCTCTTGATTACATTATAACTAAAGAGATGTCCGAAAAAGCGGACATCTCTATACAAATATTGTAATTTTTTCTAAATTTTCAGGGGACGGTTCTATGATTGAGGCTCTCACTAAACTTATTAATAAGTTCTCCGGCAAAAGCCTTAGTATCAAAATCCTCAGCATCAGTCAACCCTACAGAATATTGCACATCGTCAGATTCATTATTGACATTTTCAGAAGAAATGGATATACTATTATTAGAGATATCGTTTTCTAGGGCGTTACCTACGGGCCGCCCAACATCGTTTACTCGATGGGCGGTATCTCTTAATTTTTGTGTGATGTCATCATCCCTTACATCGCGGTAATACTGCATATTTTCCTTAGATGTGGAATTTTCTGCACTTTCTTGCATAGAATAACTATTGACAGATGGCTTATTTTGGTCTATACTGTTATTAGCATCTAATATGGTTTGAACCTCCTTGGGCAATTGGAGCCCTCTGGACGTAAACCAGTTAGATGCTTTTTTACTGCTTACATCGATTAGATTACCGGAAGCAATTTGATTATTTATAGGTACAATCAGGGAACAATCAGGGGACGGTTCTATGATTGAGGCTTTCACCAAACTTATTAATAAGTTCTCCGGCAAAAGCTTTAGTGTCAAAATCCTCAGTATCAGTCAACCCCACAGAATACTGCACATCGTCAGATTCATTGTTGACATTTTCTGCAGAAGTGGGTATACTATAGATAGCAGATGACATATCGGCCTTTGAGCCAATCGCAGAAACTATGTTTCCGTTGGGTATGTCGTCTGCTTTACAATCAGGGGACGGTTCTATGATTGAGGCTTTCACCAAACTTATTAATAAGTTCTCCGGCAAAAGCCTTAGTATCAAAATCCTCAGCATCAGTCAACCCTACAGAATATTGCACATCGTCAGATTCATTATTGACATTTTCAGAAGATGTGGGTATACTATATTTAAAGTTGGAATTCTGCCCGGAACCTCTTTTATTAAGAGAGTTCACTTGGACGTTTCCAACTTTTTTAATTTTCCCGTCCAACTCTTGCGGTGGAAGTATATCCACTTCACCTTTTTCGTTTACGTCAATATTTCTGTAATACTCCACATCGTCACTTTCAGGCATAGAAAAAGCAGACTCCGAAGAATCTGCATCAACCTTTGCATATTGTCCTTGTGTTGGGTCTATCCAAGCAACATCGTCAACGTTTACAACCTGCTCATAAACCTTACCGTTATCGGCGTAACTTTCCGCTTCCATTTTTGAAGGAGTAACAAACACACCTTGGTCAATAGGATACGAACTATAAACCTTGATTTTGCCGCTTTCGATAGCGTTTAAAGCATCTTGTCTTGAATAATCGGGGTTAAACTTATCATACTGCCAATCGCTCATTTCAAGTGTTTCTTGCAATGAATGAATATCGTCGACCGTTCTTATCCAGGTAGAATAATCATTGTTCGCAGCATTGTTTTCAAAAATTATCCCTAACTGTTTTCCTCGTCGTCCGGAAGTTCTTGAAGTATCGCTATCACGTCGTTGTGGGTTGGATTCTCTATCTTGTTCAGCTCGTCTATCACGTACCGATATTCCTCGTCCGTCTGAGGGCAACTCACTATTGTTTTTAAAGTTGTTTTGTTGGTCTCGCCTAATTTCGTTATCAGAATATCCAGCAATTCGTCTATTAATTCTATTGTTGATTTCATATTCTTGGGTTCCCTTCTTTGGTGATACTTTGCGTTTTTTATAAACCATAAAATCATCACGACCGCTATTAACAATATAATAGCTTGTAGCTGTATCTAAATTGCTAACTTTTCCTATGATGATTATATCTTGAACTGGGATTTCTGATTCATCTAACGCAGAATAGCGCTCCATTCTTTTAGAAGAAATTGCACGATACACTACCGGAGGCACCTTTATAAGTTTATTATACCTCTTTGAGCCTCGTCTGTCAACCGAATACTCCTCTCCACCCTCTGTGGTGGAGTTTTCTTTTTGTCCGTCGGTTTTGGTTTCCCAAGCCTTCATAGCCTCGTCGCAAATTTTAACGAAATCACGTTCAAGACGTTCAATCTCGGTCTGCTTACCCATTCTTTGCAAAGCCGTTTTGAGTTTATTAAGAATATTCAAAATCAATTCCTTAAACCCTTTAATTGCTTTAGGCTGCATTTGATTTATAGCCTGCTCCAAT
>JAZQDU010000021.1:0-69957 GCA_045546915.1 Acutalibacteraceae bacterium
AAAGATATTATCGGCATTTTTGCAAATGAATTCGAACTCTTACAGAAAATGAAATCCTTGCTGACGCAAGGATGAAATCAGCCAACGCTGATGAAATCTTCGGCTTTGCCTCAGATGAAATTAAATCCACCCACTCGCCGACGAGGGCGATTTCATCCAACGAAGTTGGATTTCATCGTCGAAGACGATTTCACCCACCCGCAAGGGTGGATTTAGTTGAAAACGAAAAGATTTTGTCGGAACTTGTTGTTTTCTGGCTGGGGTGGCAGGATTCGAACCTACGAATGCAGCAGTCAAAGTGCTGTGTCTTACCGCTTGACGACACCCCAATATTAATTTTTAAAATTAAAAACGTCTATATAAAAAAATAAAGTGGGGTGGATAATCGGATTCGAACCGATGGCCTCCAGAGCCACAATCTGGCGCTCTAACCAACTGAGCTATACCCACCACATTTTGAAATATGCCTTATTGGCACACCGATTATTATATCCATCAAAACGCGGTTTGTCAACTGTTTTTTGTAAATTTTTAGTTTTACTGTAATTTAAGGTCATCAGGGTTATAGTCCTGCCCAAACGACCTGTTTTCAGGACGGCGTTTTAAGGGGTCATAGCGGTATTTTTTACAGCTGTCAAACGGGTCGACGATGCCGTTTTTCATGCAAAAATACTCTTGCCCGCCTGAAATGGGACGAGCCTCGGTACAATATTCGCAATGATGAGGCAAACTGCTGTTAAAAAACTTTTTGTTGTTCAAATAACCCACCCTCAAAATACAGTTTTTGCACATATTAAATATATCATTTACGACAAAATTTTTCAAGTATTATATTTGAGAGTTTTGGTTGTAGAGGCGGCTAAGGTTATCGCCATCAGCAAAAGTGCACCAAGACTAAATGGGTTAAATTTGCCTGTCGACAGCCCTATTGCAGGGGATGTCGTCATATTGGCAACCAAGTTTGTTCGGGGTGAAACGAGTTCAAAAATCTCAATATAAAAATAGGCGAAAACCCCGCCCAATACTCGCCACAAGGCAAGTTTTAAAAACAAAGGTTTGACATTTTTTGCTGAGGACACCGCCTGCATTTGAACTGATATCCCGCCAAAGCACAAAAGAAAAGCAATAAGCGGCAAGTTGGAACGAGAGAGGTGTTTAATACCGTTTGTGACTTCAAGTGTTGATAAAACGGCAGTTTTTATAAATTCAGGCAGACTCAATGATGATACAATTCCGCCTATTCCCGAAAATGCCACGATAAACGCCGAAACACTCAGCATGGTTTCGCTCGCTTTTGTGACCGATGAAACAAAAATATCGGACAACGGAACATCGGTTAATGCAGGTTGGGGTTTTGGCTGTGCTTTGATTTTTTTCAGAGTGGGTACCGAAATCAATAACAAGGTTATTGACGATAAAAAACACGCTAAAAAAAGCCGTATTCCGTCTTGTTTCGAGCCCAAAATACCGGTGCCGACGGCCGTAATAATAAAAGCGGGCCCAGCGTTTATGCAAAACCGTAGCATTATAAATGCTTTTTTTCGGCTTAACCCCCTTTTTTCATAAAGGTTGTCAATTAAACTTGCTCCCACCGGGTAACCCGATATAAACGACAATAAAAGTACTGCAAACTGTTCACCGTCAAGCCCTAAAAGGCGCAAAGAAACAGGTGATATAAATTTGCCCAAGAGCCCTATACAGCCCGATTTGAATAAAAAACAAGACAGCGCAGTAAACAAAAAAAGCGACGGAACAACCGTGTTTGCCGATAGTAAAAGACCGTTTACGATGCCCTCTTTTGCAGGTGTGCTGAATAAAATTAACAAAATTCCAAGCGTTGCCGATAACAGGATTAATAATACCGATTTTAGTTTAATATTAACGCAAAACATACTCTTCCCCCATAAAAAACAATATGCGAAATCTAATCTTTAAATGCGGGTAATGATGGCTAAAATTTGGGCATATAAATCAAAAACGGAGGCGAAACGATGGGCAAGAGACTGAAAACCGACCTAAAAAAACAAAAAGAAAAGATAAAACTGTTTGAGGGCTTACCAAATGAAATAAAGGGTGCAATAACCGAACTTTATTCTAACCGCGAGGCGGCGGTTGACGGTTGTCACGGGGTGGTCGATTACCACGAAAATTTAATAAAATTGCGTGTTGTCGGGGGAATTTTAACCTTCGTGGGCGAGTCGCTTTGTATTGAAGAATTGTCGCTTGGTGCCGCCAGAATAACCGGTAAAATTTCGTCAATACAGGTGGATATGAAGTAAATTTTCGCAAAAGGTGTGGTTTTGTGCTGATTTTTTGGGCGAGATACCTGTTAGGGTATGTGAAATTTCGCGTCAAGGGAGAGTTCCCTGAAAGGCTGTTTAATCAACTGAGCGTTAACGGTATAAGCGTGTGGGATATGCGTCGTGAGGGCGACGTGTTGACCGCTTGTATGAGGGCAAGGGACTACCGTAATATTTTGCGTTTAAGAGGGCGCAACCGTTGTTTTACCGCCGTTTTGGAACGGCACGGCTTTCCGTTTTTGCTGCGGCGGTACCGATTGCGTCTGGGTGTTTTGCTGGGGGTTTGCGCTTACTTTTTTATGCTTTTATTTTTGTCGAATTTTGTCTGGAACATAGAAATTGTGGGCAATGAGCGTATCTCAACATCTGAAATATCTAAGGCTCTTAATGAATTAGGCATTTGCGAGGGAGCATTGATAAGTTCGGTTGACCAACGCACTGCTCCTTCGAAATTAGAACTAATGGTTGACGGCATTTCATGGGCATCGGTTAATATCGAAGGGGTGAAGGTTACGGTTAACGTTTCAGAATCGATTGAAACCGAACGATATGACGCAACGCCCTGCAATTTAATAGCCTCGTGCGACGGGGTGATTACTGCAGTTGAGGTTAAAAGCGGTGTGACGGTCGTTAAGGTAGGGCAAACGGTTACAAAGGGCGACCTGCTTGTATCAGGGCTTACCGAATATAAAGACGGAAGCACCGCGTTTGGGGTGTCTAAGGGGCAGATTATTGCAAAGACTGAGCGTGATTTAAGCGTTTTCGTGCCATTTTTACAAACCGAAATACAACAGGGACAAAACATACAAAAGAAGCGGGTGCTTAGTTTGTTTGGCATTAACGTTCCGCTTTATTTTGGCTCGGTTAAGGGCGAATGTACGGTAAACAAATCGGTCAGTCGGTATGAAAACAACGGCATGTATCTGCCGATTTATATAACCGAGGCTGAGTTTATTCCGATTTATGAAATTGAGCGTGATATTAATCTTCAAGAGGCAAAATTGCTTGCCGAAGAACGGTTGTCGGCTTTAGAGCAAACCGAACTTAAAGATGCACAGATAGTCTCAAGGGAATTGTTGTTTTCAGAAACGAATGACGGTGTCAAACTGACGGCAAATTATATTTGCAGAGAAAATATTGCAGAAAAGGAATTGTTGTTGATTTGTAAGGAGTAATGCGATATAATAATAGTGTATAAGTATATCTGTTATTAGGAGTGACTTTGTGGCAGAACAGACGGTAAATATTGAACGCATGGAGCAGGTTGCCATGTTGTTCGGGAATTTGGACGAAAATATTAAAATTATTGAAAAAGAATTTTCGGTGACGGTGGTTTTTCGTTCGGGAGAAATCAGAATTTCGGGCGAAACAGAAAATGTTGACCGTGCGGTAAGAACGGTTAATTCGTTGCTGTTGCTTATAAACAAAGGCGAAATGCTAACTGAACAAAGTATCCGTTACTGTATGTCATTGGCGGTTGACGGTGACGACGGCAGTATTGCAAAACTAACCGACAGCGACTGCATTTGCATAACCTCTAAGGGTAAACCGATTAAACCTAAGACAATGGGTCAGAAAAAGTATGTTGAAGCAATAAAGAACAACACTGTGACAATAGGCGTAGGGCCTGCCGGTACGGGCAAGACCTATTTGGCGGTTGCAATGGCTGTTGCCGCCTTCAGGGAAAAGCAGATTAACCGTATAATTTTAACCCGACCCGCCGTAGAAGCCGGTGAAAAATTAGGTTTTTTACCGGGCGATTTGCAACAAAAGGTTGACCCGTATTTAAGACCGTTATACGATGCACTTTTTGATATGCTCGGTGCCGAGAACTTTCAAAAATGTCAGGAACGCGGGGATATTGAGGTAGCACCGCTTGCCTATATGCGAGGCAGAACGCTGGACGATAGTTTTATTATTCTTGATGAGGCGCAAAATACAACATCTGAGCAGATGAAGATGTTTTTAACCCGTCTGGGCTTTAATTCAAAGGCGGTTGTAACGGGTGATATCACGCAAATCGACCTGCCTGACGGAAAAAAATCAGGTCTTAAGGAAGTTCTTAATATTTTAAGCGGAATTGACGATATAGCCATTTCAAAGTTTTCTGAGCGTGACGTTGTTCGTCATCGTCTGGTACAGCAAATCATAAAGGCTTATGAAAAATATGAGGAAAAGAGAAAGGAGCAAGGCTCATGGACAAGACAAAAGTAATGATAACCAACAAGCAAAAGGTTGTTAAAATACCGACGGGAATCAGAATGCTGGTACGCAGAGCGTGTCTCGCGGTGCTTGAAGGCGAAGGTTTTGTTGAACCTGCCGAAATAAGCGTGACATTTGTTGATAACGAGCAGATAAGGGTACTTAACAGAGATTTTCGCAACATTGATTCGGCTACCGATGTTTTATCTTTTCCTTTGGGCGAAAACGGAGTGTATGACAGCAATCACGAAACCGGTGCAAAACTGCTGGGTGATATTGTAATATCGCTTGAAAAAGCCGAATCGCAGGCCGAGGAATACGGACATACTTTTCAACGCGAGGTTGCTTTTTTAACGGTACATTCTATGCTTCATCTTTTGGGATACGACCATGTAGAAGGCGGAATTGAAGCCGAAATTATGAGAGAAAAGGAAGAGGAAGTGCTCCTTAACATGGGGCTTACCCGTGAGGTCACATTTTAAATTATGAAAAATTCATCGCAAAAATCGGCATTTATCGCCGTAGTTGGAAGACCAAATGTAGGAAAATCGTCATTACTTAACTGTATTGTGGGGCAAAAAATCGCCATTGTGTCGGACAAGCCTCAGACCACCCGTACAAGGATAATGGGTGTAAAAACACTTGGGGAAGAACAATTGGTTTTTATTGATACACCGGGGTTTCACAAACCCAAAAACCGTTTGGGCGAAAAAATGATGCAGTCGGTTTCAACAGGGCTTTCGGGGGTAGATGCCGTAACGCTGGTTGTTGAGGCTGTTCCTAAATTTAAATTAAATCCTGACGATATGCCAAAGGCTGAAATGGCACTGCTTGAGGAAATAAAAAATCGCAGGTTAAAGACAATACTTGCCGTCAATAAAACCGACTTGTTGAACGATAAAACCGACCTTTTGGAGGTTATTTCGGCATATACCTCACTTTACGATTTTGAGGCAGTAGTGCCCGTAAGCGCGGTTACAGGTGAGGGTGTCGATGCACTGATAAAAGAGCAACTTAAATTTTCAAAAGAGGCGCCGCATTTCTTCGATGACGATCAAACCACTGACCAGGCAGATAGCGTTATGGTCACCGAACTGATACGCGAAAAATTGCTTCGATTACTTCAAAAGGAAATTCCGCACGGTATTGCCGTTGGCCTTGAAAGGTTTTTCGAGCGCGACACTACGGCGGGCGAACCGATTATTGAGATTGACGCCGTTATTTATTGCGAAAAAGAGTCGCATAAGGGGATTATCATCGGCAAAGGCGGTGCGATGCTTAAAAAAATCGGCAGCATGGCGAGAATTGATGCCGAGGAATTTTTTGGTTGCAAGTGCAACGTAAAACTTTGGGTTAAGGTTAAGGAAGACTGGCGTAACCGAGAGGGGCTTATACACTCTTTTGGTCTTGATGCGAAGTAATATAAAAAAGAAATAAAAAGGGGGCGACCGAGCGTGAAATTTTTAACCGACGGACTTATTGTTAAGACATACGATGTCGGCGAAAACGACCGTTCGGTGGTTGTACTTACCCGCGACAGAGGGATTATAAACGCCTTTGTCAGCGGTGCGAGGAAGGTTGGTTCAAAAAACTCGGCAGGCACTTCGCTGCTCACCTTTTCAAGCTTTAATTTCACCCAAAAGGGTGAAATATATCGCATAACCGAGTCGGAGGTTAACCGCACGTTTTTTAATCTGCGTACCGATGTTGACAAGTATGCGCTTGCACAGTATATATGCGAATTGTGTGCGGCAATAGTGCCTTACGGAGTTGAGGACGAGGATTATTTGAGGCTTGCGCTTAATTCGTTGCATTTTCTCTCTAATGGCAGTAAGGATATTTATCTTATAAAGGCGGTTACCGAGCTGAGGCTTATGGTAATAGCCGGTTTTATGCCGGACCTCGTAGGGTGCAGGATGTGTGGCAGTGACTGTGATTTCCCGCTTTTTCTCGATGTTGAGGGTGGCGAGACGGTCTGTGCAAAATGCAAGGCAAAGTCGCAGCAAAAAGGTGTATTTTTAGAACTTGACCGCACTTCGTTTGCGGCTACAAGGCACATAACCTATTCTGATTTCAGTAAACTTTATTCGTTTGAGTTGCCAACAGAACACGCAAAATATTTAAGCACTCTTACCGAGAGATATCTTTTATCCCAGACCGACCGAAAATTTAAAACTTTGGATTTTTTCCATTCTATAGAAAGCTTTAATGTATGATGGAACAGTTTATTTGTCATAAAACAACACTGGAACTCGATAAGGTTTTAAAAATGCTGGCGTCACGTGCATCCTTAGAGGATGCCAAGACGGCGGCTTTGGAACTTTGCCCCGAAACTGATATAATGCAGGTCAAAGAACTGCTTGCTCAGACCGACGATGCGTATAGACTCATTGCAGGTTTCGGCTCGCCGTCGTTCGGTAACGCAAAGGATATGTCGGGTGCGTTGGCAAGGGCCGAGGCGGGCGGAGTTCTCTCAATGGGTGAACTTTTAAAAATAGGCGACGTGCTAAGAAGTACGGCATCGCTCTGCTCGTGGAAAGCACACTGTGAAAACACCGCGTCGGAGCATATTGACGGCTTTTTCTCAATGCTTGTGCAAAACAAGTATTTCGAGGACAGAATTTTTGGCTCTATTCGTTCTGAGGACGAAATGGACGACAATGCTTCTCAGGAACTTCGAAATATCCGTCGAAAAATCCATTCGTCAGAACTGAATGTTCGTGACAGACTTGAAAAGATGGTGCGTTCGCAGTATTCGAAATTTTTGCAGGACGCCATTATTACCCAACGTGACGGACGTTACTGCATACCCGTAAGGCTTGAACACCGTTCCGAGGTTCCCGGCCTTTTGCATGACACTTCCGCATCGGGCGCAACGCTGTTTATCGAGCCTATGGCGATTGTCGAAATAAACAATGAAATAAAAGCGTTGCAGGTCAAGGAAAAAGAGGAAATTGACCGAATTTTGGCAGAGTTATCAGGCGAGGCGGCGGGTTTTGCTCCTAACATCCGCACTTCTTTTGAAGCGTTGAAACAGTTATCGCTTATATTTGCCAAGGCGTCGTTGGCATTTGATATGAAAGCAAGCATGCCGTCTGTAAACTGTGAGGGCAGGATTTATCTTAAAAATGCACGACATCCGTTACTCGACCCAAAAAAAGTAGTTCCGGTTACAATTCCCTTAGGCAAAGAGTATGATACCCTTATCATAACCGGACCTAATACCGGTGGCAAAACGGTTACCATTAAAACCATTGGTTTACTGACGCTTATGGCAATGTGCGGTATGATGTTGCCCGTGTCCGACGGCAGTGAAATATCGGTTTTTAACAACATACTTGCCGATATCGGCGACGAACAAAGTATCGAACAGTCGCTTTCAACCTTCTCGGCACATATGACTAAAATCATCTCGATTTTAAACACGGCCGACAGTCGTTCGCTGGTGCTTATTGACGAACTCGGAGCAGGCACCGACCCTGTTGAAGGCGCAGCACTTGCTACGGCAATTCTTATGAAATTGCGCGAAAAAGGGGCTAAAGTGGGCGCAACCACGCATTATGCCGAATTAAAATCGTTTGCGCTTGAAACGAAGGGAGTTTGTAACGCAAGTTGTGAGTTCGACGTGGCAACGTTAATGCCGACGTACCGGCTTATAGTGGGTATGCCCGGACGTTCTAATGCGTTTGCGATTTCTGAGCGTTTAGGGTTGGATAAGAAAATAGTAGATACGGCAAAAACTCTTGTAACCGAGGAAAATTTGCGCTTTGAAAAGGTCGTAGCGGTGCTTGAAAACCGCGTTAGAGAGGCAGAAGCCGATAGAGCAGAGGCGGTAAGGCTCAAATCGGAAATGCTTGCGTTAAAGCGCGAGGAAGACCGCAAAAACGAGGAGTTTAAAGCGCGTCAGGAAAAACAAATGGAATCGGCACGAGAGCGAGCCGCCACTTTGGTTGAGCGTGCAAGTGCCGAGGCCGAAAAGATGCTTTGTGAACTGCAAAAGGTCATAAAGAGTCGTGACAGCGACCAGGAGCGTATCAGAAAAGCGAGAGCCTTGATTAAAAGCGGTGTAGATAAAATGCATGACGCCGCCGACCCTGTTGACGGGGTTTCTGACGGATATACTTTACCTCGTCCGCTTAAAAAGGGCGACCGCGTAATGCTTTTTGATATAAAAAAGGAAGCACAGGTGTTGGAAGACCAAACGGGCGATGAAGTGTTGATTCTGGCAGGAATTATTAAAACAAAGGTTCAGGTAAAAAACCTTCGTTTGATTGATTCTTCTAAGGGAAAGGTTGCTAAAACCCGCACCGTCAAACAGTCTAAGACGCTGGATACCAATGTTCGTAATGCTTCGTCCGAAATAGATATAAGAGGCATGACGGGTGACGAGGCAGCGCTTGAACTCGACCGTTTTATTGATAATTCGGTTATGGCGGGGCTTAGCACCGTTTGGATTATACATGGTAAAGGCACCGGTGCATTGAAAAAAGCGGTCAGAGAATACTTAAAGGCAAACGTCAGCGTGTCGGCATTCAGACCCGGAGCATATGGCGAGGGTGAGGACGGAGTCACGGTGGTTTCTTTAAAGTGATATTGACAATTAAGGCTTTCGGAAGTATAATAATTCTATATGGGAAAGTATATTTTTTATACAGTTGTCCGAAGGGCAATAGGAGGCTGTTCTTTTGAAAACAAGTTCGGGTTTGGGCTCTTTTTGGCTTAATTTCAAGAAGTATCTGCCGTTGCTGAGCAACCTTGCAGGTAAAGATTTTAAAATTAAATACCGTCGAAGTGTTTTGGGTGTAATTTGGAGCATACTTAACCCCTTACTTACCATGCTTGTACTGACGGCTGTTTTTGGGCTTATGTTTGGTATGCGCGGTGGTGAGGAAACGGGGGATTTTGCCGTTTACTATATTGTCGGTGCCGCCATTTGGAACTTCTTTTCCGAGGCGACTTCACTGTCGCTCACTTCGATAATTTTTGCCGCACCGCTTATTAAAAAAGTTTATATACCAAAGTACATATTCCCGCTTGAAAAGTGTTTGTTTGCGCTTATAAACTTTGCTTTTTCGCTTGTAGCGGTTGCACTTGTTATGGCAATAAGGTTTTCGCATATCAGCAATTTCGGTGCTTCTGTTCTGCTGTTCCCCATACCGGTTTTCTATTGTTTCTTGTTTGTTGTGGGTATGAGCCTTATTTTGTCGGCGATAAGCGTTTATTTTCAGGATGTAATTCATCTTTACAGCGTTATTTTAACATTGTGGATGTATCTCACACCGCTTATTTATCCGCTTTCGTTTGTTGAGCAGGCGGCAGGAGGTTCGCTGTTGGGAAGGATTGCACTTCCTATCATAAAGTTTAACCCTATGACACAGTATATACAGTATTTCAGGGACGTTGTAATATACGGAAGAATCCCGACATTAGAGCAAAATATCATCTGTTTTGCTTACGGTTTAATTGTTTTGATAATAGGTATTTTTACCTTTAACAAACTGCAGAAAAAGTTTATTCTTCATATTTAACCTAAATTTAGGAGAAAATTTATGTCCAAAGAGTTTGCGGTAGAACTTCAGAACATAACCATGCGCTTCACAATGTGTAAAGAAAGGTTGCAAAGCCTTAAAGAGTATTTTTTGAAGTTCATGAAACGTCAGTTGGAGTTTGAAAACTTCACAGCACTTGACAATGTTTCTTTAAAAATTGAAAAAGGCGACGTGTTTGGCATTGTGGGGCTTAACGGCTCGGGTAAATCGACCATGCTTAAGATTATTTCGGGTATACTTACGCCAACAAGCGGTTCGGTTCAAACTGACGGTGTTATTGCGCCGCTTATTGAACTTGGCGCAGGTTTCGACCTTGAACTGACTGCGAGGGAAAATATTTTCCTAAACGGTTCGGTTTTGGGCTTTTCAAGAGCATATATGGAGGAAAAGTTTGACGAAATCGTTGAGTTTTCCGAAATGCATGATTTTCTTGACACTCCCATGAAAAACTATTCTTCGGGTATGATTGCGCGAATCGGTTTTGCAATTGCAACCATGACCACGCCCGATATACTTATAGTAGACGAAATTTTGGCGGTTGGCGACTTTAAGTTCCAAGAAAAGTGTGAAAAGCGCATAAGCGATATGATAAACAACGGCAAAACCACCGTTATTGTGGTAAGCCACTCTTTAGACCAAATTGAACGCTTGTGCCGTCATTGTGCATGGCTCGAAAAAGGCCAGCTCAAAATGGTGGGAGATACCGACGAGGTCTGCACCGCGTATAAATCTGCATATTGATTTAAGGCGTTCGGGCATCCCCCGAACGTTTTTTGTGAAGGTGACAGTATGTTTAAGTTTGTGGTATTCGATTTTGGGCAGGTTTTAGTAAAGTTCGACCCTAAATATATGGTTGAACAGTATGTGAACGACCCAGAAGACTCGGCACTTTTACAAAGGGTTGTTTTTGACCGGGTTTATTGGGATAAATTAGATAAAGGCGAGATTACCGACAGGGAGGTTTTATCTGAGGTAAACCGCAGAATACCGCAACGGCTTTTTTCGGTTGCCGAGAAGATTTACTATAATTGGATATATAATATTCCTGAAATTGACGGTATGCGTGAGGTAGTCGAGTTTGCAAAGCAGAAAACAAATGGCAAAATTTATCTTCTTTCAAACATCAGCGCCTATTTTGCAGAGCATAAAGAGGAAATTCCAATTTTACAAAATTTTGATAACTGCGTTTTTTCGGCAACCTGTGGACATATAAAGCCTTATAGGGATATTTTCGCATACCTTTGCGAAAAATATGAATTAACCCCGTTTGATACATTGTTTATTGACGATAATGCAGAAAATATAAAGGGAGCCGAAAGTTTTGGCATAAAGGGTTATCTTTTTGACGGTAACACGGCGGCTTTAAAAGAATATCTTAAAAAAGTTTTATGATTTAAAAACATTTTGCTGAGGGAAGTAAATATGACCGACAAAATCATCGTAAAAGGTGCAAAAGAGCACAATTTAAAAAATATTGATGTTGAAATCCCGCGTGATAAACTTGTGGTGTTTACAGGTCTTTCGGGTTCGGGAAAATCGTCGTTAGCCTTCGACACGCTTTATGCCGAAGGTCAGCGTCGTTATGTCGAGTCGTTGTCTTCGTATGCCCGTCAGTTTTTAGGGCAGATGGAAAAACCCGATGTTGACAGTATAGACGGTCTTTCGCCCGCCATTTCTATTGACCAAAAGACTACATCTAAAAATCCGCGTTCAACTGTTGGAACGGTAACTGAAATTTACGACTATTTGCGTCTTTTGTACGCTCATGTAGGTGTTCCGCACTGTCCTCATTGCGGACGAGAAATTGTTAAACAGTCGGTTGACCAGATAGTAGACCGCATTTTGGAAAACGGCGAAGGCGACAAGGTGCTTGTTATGTCGCCGGTGGTCCGCGCAAAAAAAGGCGAGCATGTAAAACTGTTTGAAAAAATCAAAAAAGACGGTTTTGTCCGAGTTAGAGTAGACGGCGAGGTTTTTGATGTTTCGGACGAAATAAAACTTGAAAAAACCAAAAAGCATACTATTGAAACGGTGGTTGACCGTTTGGTGCTTAAAGAGGGTATTGCCAAACGTCTTACCGATAGTGTTGAGACGGCTCTTAAACTTTCGGGCGGTATGGTTACGATTTCGGTAATAGGCGGCGAGGAATATACTTTTTCTGAAAATTATGCCTGCCCAGACCATGACGTCAGCGTGCCTGAACTTGCACCACGTATGTTTTCTTTCAACAGCCCGTTTGGTGCCTGTCCGACCTGTATGGGTCTTGGTATTTTTATGAAAATCAATCCGCTTTTACTTATTCCTGACGAGAGCAAATCGCTTGCCGAAGGTTGTATAAGGGCAAGTGGTTGGGGAACTTCCGGTTGGGGAGCGAAAGAACAAGGCACTATTGCGCTTATGTATTATAACGGACTTGCCGAGCATTACGGGTTTGACGTAAACTCGCCGTGGAAAGACCTGTCGGACGAGGTTAAAAACATTATCCTTTACGGTACAGGGGAGCAAAAAATCGAGTTTACAAGAAACTTTGGATTTGGTGGCGGCGGCAAGTTTGCGGTGCCTTTTGAGGGTGTTGTGAATAACCTCGAACGCCGATATAAGGAGACTTCAAGCGATTACTCCCGTAATGAAATCGAAGCCCTTATGACCGAATCGCCTTGTCCCGATTGTGGCGGTGCGAGACTAAAATCCGAGATACTTTGCGTTACCGTCGGGGGCGTTAATATAAAACAACTGTGTGATATGCCGGTTGTGGACAGCCTTAGGTTTTTTGAAGAATTGAAACTTGACACTCGTGGCACCAAAATCGCCGAACCGATTGTTAAAGAAATAAAGGCAAGATTAGGTTTTCTCGTAAGCGTAGGGCTTGATTATCTTAGTCTTTCTCGTGCTTCGGGCACGTTATCGGGCGGAGAAAGTCAGCGTATTCGTCTTGCAACCCAAATTGGTTCGTCACTTATGGGCGTGCTTTATATTCTTGACGAGCCGAGTATCGGTTTGCATCAGCGTGATAACGAACGGTTGCTGAAAACCCTTTGTGACTTGCGTGATTTAGGCAATACGGTTATTGTGGTTGAACACGATGAGGATACCATTCGTGCTGCTGATTATATTGTTGATATCGGCCCCGGAGCAGGTGTTCACGGCGGACACGTTGTATGTGCCGGTACGCCAAAAAAGGTTGCCGACTGTAAAGAATCGGTAACGGGAGATTATCTTTCGGGCAGAAAGACGATACCTGTGCCCAAAAAACGCCGAGAGGGAAACGGCAAAAAACTGACGGTTATCGGTGCTTCAGAAAACAACCTTAAAAACATTACGGTTGATATTCCGCTTGGCAAGATGGTTTGTGTGACGGGTGTTTCCGGTTCGGGAAAATCGTCGCTTGTAAACAGTGTGGTTTATGAGCGTCTTGCTTGCGAACTTAACGGTGCCAAGCGAATTTGGGGCAAGCATAAAGAAATCAAGGGCATTGAAGAACTTGACAAAGTTATTGAAATCAGTCAGTCGCCCATAGGAAGGACTCCGCGTTCAAACCCTGCAACCTATACCGGCGTTTTTAACGATATTAGAGAACTTTTTGCAGCCACAAAAGACGCAAGGCAAAAAGGTTATTCGGCGGGTAGATTTTCGTTTAACGTCAAAGGCGGACGTTGTGAAGCCTGCGAAGGTGACGGTATTATAAAGATAGAAATGCACTTTTTACCTGATATTTATGTACCGTGTGAGGTCTGCAAGGGCAGTCGGTACAACCGCGAGACGTTGGAGGTAAAATATAAGGACAAAAGCATTTACGACGTGCTTGAAATGACGGTTGAAGAGGCAATGTATTTCTTTGAAAGCCATCCGAAAATCCATCGTAAATTGCAGACTCTTTTTGATGTGGGCTTGGGCTACGTAAAACTTGGTCAACCGGCAACAACGTTGTCGGGTGGTGAGGCGCGGCGAGTAAAACTCGCCACCGAACTTTCTAAAAGGCCAACGGGACGTACGGTTTATATTCTTGACGAACCCACAACCGGTTTGCACACCGACGACGTAAAAAGACTGATTGAGGTCTTTAACCGCTTGGTTGACGCGGGCAATTCGATGGTTATAATTGAACACAATCTTGACGTTATTAAATCGGTTGACCATATTATTGATTTGGGCCCCGAGGGCGGGGATAGAGGAGGAAATGTCGTTTGCGTCGGCACGCCTGAGGAGGTTGCCCGTTGTAAAGAATCCTATACCGGTAAATTTTTGTCTAAAATGCTATGAAAGGAAAAATTTACAAAGGATTAATACTTTTTCTTTCGGTATACGTAAAATAAAAGGAGGTAAGAGGCATGTTTGGATATGTTACGGTGTTTAAACCCGAACTTAAAGTCAAAGAGTTTGAAATTTACAATGCAGTTTATTGTTCGCTTTGCCGTAAAATGGGTAAAACTTACGGTCCGCTTTCTAAACTGTGCCTTAATTATGACCTCGTGTTTCTGGCTCTGTTGCAGGCATCTTTACAGGACGGTTGCGACGGATTTGAGCAAAAAATGTGCCGAGCAAATCCTTTTAAAAAATGCACTTATTGTAAAAACGACCACGATTTTGTGGATTTTGCTGCGGCGGTATGCGTCGCATTGAGCCATTTGAAACTTAGCGATAATGTTGCTGACGGTGGCATTTTTGGCTCGTTGACATTCAAAATTTTAAGGCTTTTTTCGGCAAACTGGTGTAAAAAAGCATATAAAAATTACCCGGAACTCAAGGGGATTTTGTCTGAGTATCAAGACAATCAGACAAAAGCCGAAAGCCTTTCAAACTGTTCGCTGGATATGGCCTGTGAACCTACTGCCAAGGCATTAAGCCGTATTTTTTCCATGATTTCACCCGATGAAAAGCACAGGTTTGTGCTTGAACGGATGGGGTATTGCGTTGGCAAGTGGATATATTTGTGTGACGTTGCCGACGATATTGAAAAGGATATAAAAAGAGGAAATTTCAACCCTATTATTCCGGAACTCAAGGGTAATATTGAACCTAAAAAATATGCCGAGCAAAGGCTTGTGCCTATAATGAACACCTGCTTTGTGGAGTGTGGCAAATATTTTGAACTGTTGCCCATAAAAAAGCACAAAGCAATTGTTGATAACATAATTTATGACGGGCTTAAAAACCGTCAGTCAAAAATTTTTAATGAGGAGAAAAAAGCATGAAAGACCCCTATTCGATACTTGGTATCGACCGTACTGCAACTGAGGATGAGGTAAAAAATGCCTATCGCGAAAAGGCAAGAAAATACCACCCGGATAATTTTGGCGATAATCCCGCCGCAGCAGAACTTGCCAACGAAAAAATGCAGGAAATCAATGAGGCATACGATAAAATTATGGAGTCCCGCAAAAGCGGTTCTAAAAAAAGTCGTAATAACAATTGGGGTGCTTCCAATCAAACGGCAGATTCTAATTTTAACGACGTAAGAAGTCTTATAAGCGCAGGCCGTTTTGAGGATGCACAGGAGATTTTGGACGGTGTTCCGCCCGAATCGAGAGATGCCGAGTGGTACTTCCTTAACGGCACCGTGCTTTATAGACGCGGTTGGTTTGATGCAGCCTATACAAGCCTTGCGACCGCCTGCCGTATGGACCCGGGTAACGCTGAGTACCGTGCCGCATTAAACCATATGCAACACAGCCGTAACGGGTATTCGTCTTATGGTGACCGAGGCCCCATGGTTACCACATGCACGCCGTGTGATTGTTGTGCAGGGCTTATGTGCATGGATATGTGCTGCCGTTGTATGTGATTATGAAAAATACTGTAAAAATCACCTGCTGTGGTGTGATTTCGGCGCTTGCAGTAGTTGTAATGTTGCTCACAAACGTGCCGATAGCACTTTATACAGTGCCGTGTATTGCGGGTATATTGTTTATGATTCCCGCTATTGAGTTTGGCACCAAATGGGGCGTGATGTGCTATTTTGTTACGTCGGTACTTTCGGTAATTTTACCCACCGAGCGAGAGGCGCTCGTTGTGTTTATAGGCTTTTTGGGTTATTATCCGATACTTAAAATGGTTATTGAACGACTTGGCAAACGGTTTTTGGAAAAGATAATAAAATTCGCAGTTTTTAATCTGTCGATTGTCGGCTCTTATGCTGTAATAATTAAAATTCTCGGCTATAATGTGTTCGAAAATGAGTTCGCCGGTGCAAAAGTAACTGCCATAGCATTGCTTTTGTTGGGCAACGCGGTTTTTGTGGTGCTTGATTATGCCATAACACAGTTAATCCGTCTTTATTTTATAAAAATGCGAAAACCTATACGAAGAATTTTGGGAATTAAAGGGAAATATTAATTTGGGGGTTAAAAAATGAGGTTGGCAGGTTTTTTGTTGGCAATTTGCTTGATGTTTTCGTGCTTTTGTGCCTGTAATTCGGAGATTGACAACGTGACCGATACCGTAGCGACTCCAAATTCGGTCGAGACTGATGCAACGGAGCAGGGCGATAATAGTACGCCAACAGAAAACAATTCTTCTCAAAACGTTTCTGACTCGCAAACATCTAAAGAGCAAACTTCGTCGGACAGTTCAAATGACAAAGGCACTTCGACCGTAACACCGCCCCAACGTGACCCCAATAAAGCCGAATGGGAACAGTGGTACATGGTGCTTGCTAATCCCGATAACGAACTGCCTAAGGAATACATAGAAAATGTTGATAAAGCAACGATTGACAGTTCGTATTCCACTAACCGAAGTTCCAGCAAATACCTTGACAGCCGCATGGTTGGAGCGTTTGTGTCGATGTGTAAAGCGGCTAAAAAAGACGGAATAAAATTATATGCCGTTTCGGCGTACCGCAGTTATTCGTATCAGGAAACACTGTTTAAAAACCGAATTCAAAGGGTCATTAATGACGATGGTTTAAGTTATGAGGCGGCTGTTAAAAAGGCGGCTACCATCGTAGCCCGTCCGGGAACAAGCGAGCACCATTTAGGGCTTGCGGTTGATATAAACAGCGTTGAAACAAGTTTTGAAAAAACAAAAGAATTCCGTTGGCTTAATGAAAATGCCGAAAAATTTGGCTTTGTACTGCGATATCCTAAGGATAAAAAGAGCATTACCAAGATAATTTACGAGCCGTGGCATTACCGATATGTTGGTGTTGAGCATGCAAAAGAAATGAATAGGTTAGGCCTTTGCCTTGAGGAGTATATTGAATATTTAAAAGACGCAAATTAATAGAATCTTGTGTTTTAAAAAACCGCCAATAACGCTGACGCGTATTGGCGGTTTTTTAACGCATTAGACTGCAAAAATTTGCTTTTTAAGGCATTACACTCCTAAGTGCAACACCCTTTCGGTGGGTTTTATATTAAATATATTATAAATAAATAGACTATAAGATAACTGTTTTTTATTGACTTATAAGGGGCGTGATGCTATAATCAATTATAAGTATTATGAGTTATTATGGGCAAAAAACACAAATTGGAACGTTTAACCAAAATTCTGCCGAATTTCAGGGCGTTTTTGACACATAACACATAATATATTCTTAAAAATTTTTGATAAGCCATAAATTTACACGGCTTATTGTTACTTTAAAAAATATTTTTACAAAATGAAGTAAAATTTTCGGACACATCGTTGGAGGAAAAGTATGGAAAATAATTTTAATTCTAACAATACTCAACAAAAAAAGAAAATAGGTTTTTTTGAACATTGGCAAAAAATTGCTGTTTTACTGGTATTGTTTGATATGGTTGCGGCGGCGGGAGCATATTTTTTCGCACTGTGGATAAGGTTTGACTGTCTGTTTTCCGCAATCCCTGATAACTATTTGTATTCATGGTTAAAATTCGTTCCGATTTATGTTGGCGCAAGTGTCGTGGTGTTGTGGTGCTTGAACCTTTACAAGAGCATGTGGAGGTTTGCTTCTTTTGTTGAACTTGAAAAAATCGCCTTAAGTTCTGTAATCCTCGGCATTTTTCATGCAATATTTATCACTGCGATTTATGAGCGCATGCCCATTACATACTACGTTATCGGTGCGGGTGTGCATTTTATGTTGACATTGTTTATCAGATTTGCCTACCGTTTTATTTTGCTGGAACGCAGTAAAAGAAGCAGAGCGTTGCAAAGGTCAGTAGCAACCCGAGTCATGCTTATCGGCGCCGGTTCGGCAGGTCAGATGATTTTGCGTGACCTTCACGGCGCAGAGCAAGTCAATGAGCGTGTTTGCTGTATAATCGACGACAACAGCAACAAGTGGGGACGTTTTATTGACGGTGTTCCTATTGTAGGCGGTCGTGACGAGATTTTATCAAACGTTGAAGAATATAAAATCGAAAAAATAGTTCTTGCAATACCGAGTGCATCGCCTGAGCAAAGGCGCGATATCCTTGATATTTGTAAGGAAACTACTTGCGAACTTAAAAATCTTCCCAGTGCATATCGATTTGCAATGGGTGAAATAACTGCTAAATCGGTTGTTGATATCAACGTTGAGGACCTGCTCGGTCGTGAAACCGTTAAGGTTGATATGAACGAGATATACGACTCTATTGCCGGAAAGGTAATTCTTGTAACGGGTGGCGGTGGCTCAATCGGTAGTGAACTTTGCCGACAGATAGCACAGCATAACCCTAAGCAACTTATTGTTTTTGATATTTATGAAAATAATGCTCATGCCATTGGTCTTGAGTTAAAGGATAAAAATCCTGACCTTAATCTTGAAGTTTTGATTGGCTCGGTGCGTGACAGCCGACGTCTTAATCAGGTGTTCAGCAAGTATAAACCCGATGTGGTTTATCATGCGGCGGCACATAAGCACGTTCCCTTGATGGAGGACAGCCCTTGCGAGTCGATTAAAAATAATGCCATCGGCACATATAAAACTGCATATGCCGCAATGATGCACGGATGTAAAAAGTTTGTTTTGATTTCGACCGACAAAGCGGTTAACCCAACAAACATAATGGGTGCATCAAAGAGACTGTGTGAAATGATAATTCAGTCTTTCGACCGAAAGATAAGAGAAAATAAAACCGATGATTTGTTGCCTTTGCACCGTCACACCGAGGATGCTGAAGGCAGTATGGCCGAGATTGAGTGCACAGTAGAAACTCCCGATACTGATTTTGTTGCGGTTCGTTTTGGCAATGTGTTGGGAAGCAACGGCTCGGTTATTCCGAGGTTTAAAGAGCAGATTGCAAAAGGCGGTCCCGTAACGGTTACACATCCTGACATAATCCGTTATTTCATGACCATTCCTGAGGCGGCATCGCTTGTTTTACAGGCGGGCACTTATGCCAAAGGCGGAGAGATTTTTGTTTTGGATATGGGGTCGCCCGTTAAAATTGATACTCTGGCAAGAAACCTTATCAGACTTTCAGGCTTGAAGCCCGATGTTGATATAAAGATTTCTTACACAGGACTCAGAGCAGGAGAAAAACTGTTTGAGGAAAAACTCATGTCGGAAGAGGGACTTAAAACCACCCCCAACCACCTTATACATATCGGAAGCCCCATTTCCTTTGATACTGATGATTTTTTACAGCAGTTAGAGGGACTCATGGCAGCGGCTTATGGCGGATGTGAAGACACAATTCGCGATTTGGTTGCAGAGGTTGTAACTACTTATCATCCTGCCGGTGAGCACGGCTCTGAGGATAAAGGCGAGGTTTACGAACGTCAGTTAGCAAGCACAGCAAAGTAATATTTTAAAAATCTTATAATACGAAAAGGACGCGTCAATATGGCTGAGAACAAACGTACTATTCCGTTCAGTCCTCCAGATATTAGCGAGTTGGAGATTGCCGAAGTTGTCCAAACCTTGAAATCAGGTTGGATAACAACAGGCCCGAGAACTAAAAAACTTGAAAAAAATATAGCCCAGTGGATAGGGACAGAGAAGTGTGTCTGCCTCAATTCACAGACTGCTTGTGCCGAAATGGCTTTGCACGTGATGGGTATCGGTGCCGGTGACGAGGTTATCACCTGCGCTTATACCTATACGGCAACGGCTTCGGTGGTTGCTCACGTAGGTGCAAAACTGGTGTTGGTTGACACTCAAAAGGATAATCTTCAGATGGATTATGACGCGTTGTCAAATGCCATTACTGAAAAAACAAAGGCGATTATACCGGTTGATTTAGCGGGTATCCCTTGCGATTACGATAAGATTTTTGAAATTGTTGAGAGTAAAAAACATCTTTTCTGTCCTCAAAATGAAATTCAAGCCGCAATTGGCAGGGTTGCCGTAATGGCAGACACAGCTCATGCTTTCGGTGCTAAATACAAAGGCAAAATGGTAGGAAGTATCGCTGACTTTTCGAGTTTTAGTTTCCATGCGGTTAAAAACCTTACAACTGCTGAGGGCGGTGCTTTGACCTGGAAAACCATAAACGGCATAAGTAACGAAGATATTTATAAAAAGTTGCAGTTGTTAAGCCTTCACGGACAGTCTAAAGATGCGCTTGCTAAAACCAAACTCGGTTCTTGGGAATATGACATTATAGGAACCTACTATAAGTGCAATATGACCGATATCGCTGCCGCTATAGGGCTGAAACAGTTTGAGAGATATCCTAATATGTTAAAACGCAGAAGAGAAATTATTGAAAAATACGATGCAGCGTTAATTCCTCTTGGTGTTAAAACTTTACCGCACTATACCGACGAGAAGGAGTCCTCGGGACACTTATATCTGACCCGAATTCCAAACATCACGCCAGCCCAACGTAATGATATCATTACCGAAATGGCAAAACGCGGTGTTGCATGTAATGTTCACTATAAGCCGTTGCCCATGCATACGGCATATAAGAATATGGGATTTGATATTAAAGATTATCCCAATGCTTATGCACAGTTTGCAAATGAAATTTCGCTTCCGCTTCATACCTGTCTTTCGGATGAAGATATACAGTATATAATCGAAAATTACAAAGAGGTATTGAAGGAGTATATCTGAGTGAGAATCGTTGAGTGGGAACAACTTCCGTCTGCAATGCAAACAGACCAAGTCAGAAGGTATTATGATATCCTAAAAAAACGTAGGGTTAGTTTGTTTTTTAAACGGTTGTTTGATATTGTGGTTTCTTTTATAATGCTTGTGGTACTTTTACCGGTGTTTTTGGTATTAGCAATAGCCATAAAGGTTGATTCTAAAGGGCCGGTATTTTATCGGCAAGAACGAATAACACAGTATGGCAAGAGTTTTAGAATACATAAATTCCGTACAATGGTGCAGGGTGCTGATAAAGGCTCACAGGTAACGGTCAGCGGGGATAACCGCATAACAAAAGTTGGCAAGTTCATAAGAAATTGCCGACTTGACGAGATATGCCAACTTATTGACGTTTTTGTTGGTAATATGACCTTTGTAGGCACAAGACCGGAAGTAGTTAAATACACAAATTCTTACACAGATGAAATGATGGCAACGCTGTTGCTTCCTGCGGGCATTACAAGCCTTGCGAGTATTTATTTTAAAGACGAAGCAACATGGCTAAGCGGTGAAGAGGATACTGATAAGGTATATGTTGAGAAAATACTTCCCGCTAAAATGTACTATAACCTTAAAGGTGTAGAAAAGTTTAGTTTCTGGGGCGATATAAAAATAATGTTCATGACCGTTTTCGCTGTGCTCGGTAAAGAATATAAAGGCGACTATAAAGCACCGACAGAGGTCAACGAACCCGAAGAAGTCATCGCTTAAAGGAGTTTAATGTATGGAAAACGTGACGGTTTCGGTTATAATTCCGCTTTATAATGAGGAACGTTTTATAGAAAATTGCATCCGTTCTTTAGCATCACAGACCTATTCTAAAAGTGATATGGAGTGGATTTTGGTTGACGGTAATTCGACTGACAAAACAGTTGAAATAATAAAAGGGTTTATAGATGACTTTCCGATACTGCTTCTTAATAACCCCAAGAGAAAAACGCCATATGCCCTTAATATGGCTATTAATGAAGCCAAAGGCAAATATATAATACGTCTTGATGCACACGCAAGTTTTGCATCGGATTATATAGAAAAATGTGTCCATTATCTTGATACTACCGATGCCGATAATGTAGGTGGTGTTGCCGAAACTGAGGCAAAAGGTTTTGTCGGTGGAGCGATTTCATATATGCTTTCTACCAAGTTTGGGGTCGGAGGTTCTGATTTCAGGGTTGGTGAGGGCAATAAATATGTCGATACGGTACCGTTTGGTGCGTTCAGAAGAGAAGTGTTTGAGCGAGTTGGACTTTTCAACACAGAGTTACTTCGAAGCGAAGATAATGATATGAACGCTAGAATCCGTGAAAGCGGAGGAAAAATCTGGCTTGCAGACGATATTAGGTTTAAATATTACTGTCGCGATACAGTCGGCGGAATTTTAAAAATGGGCATGCAAAACGGAAATGCACTGTTCAGAACGCTAAAGGTTAATCCAAAGGCAATGAGTGTAAGGCATTTTATTCCGTTTATGTTTTTAATGTCGATCATATTAATGCCGATTATATCGGCGTTTGTGCCCTTTGGTTGGTTTGTTTTTGGGGCAGAGTTGATGCTTTACTCGTTGCTTAATATTTATTTTTCGTTTTTTAACAAAAATCCCCGTTACGGTCTTGTAACAATATGGCTTTATCCGCTTTTTCATATTTGCTATGGTCTGGGTTCGTTGTTAGGGCTTGTGGGGATAACATTATACTGATTGAAAAGGAGAGTGCAATATGAAAAAATATAAAATTGGTTATACAACCGGTGTATTTGATATGTTTCATATTGGACATCTTAATATTTTAAGGAGAGCCAAAGAGCAGTGCGACTACTTGATAGTAGGTGTCACAACCGATCAACTTTGCTTTTCAAGAAAAAATAAATATCCAATTATAAATCAAGCTGAACGTGCTGAGATAGTTAGTGCAATAAAGTACGTTGACGAGGTTGTTTACCAAGAAAATATGGACAAGTTCTGTGCTGTAAAGGAATACGGTTGCGATGCGGTATTCGTCGGTAGCGACTGGAAAGGCACACCCTCGTGGATAGAGTATGAAAAGCAGTTTAATGAACTGGGATGTGACGTTGTGTATCTTGATTACACAGACGGAATATCCTCGACTATTCTAAGGGAGAAGTGCAATAAATGAGCAATTACCGTTTTGTTAGAAACGATGTTCAGGATGATTATGGTATTCTGAAATTGCAAGATAAAATTCTCGAAATAATGGTCTATATTGACGGCTTTTGTAAGCAACACGGTATTAAATATTTCCTTATGGGCGGCTCTGCATTAGGTGCCATGCGACATGGGGGGTTTATTCCGTGGGATGACGACCTTGATATTTTTATGGATTATGAGAATTACACTAAATTTATTAAATGTTGCGAGACAGAACTTGACACTGAAAAGTATTATTTTCAGAGAGAGGATTCTGACGAGTTGCCGTATTTTTTCTCTAAAGTAAGAATGAACGGCACTACCTGTTTGTCAGAGGTTAAGTTTAAAAACGAAAATGCTCATCAAGGTATTTTTGTTGATATTATGTGCCTTAATAACGCTGCTAAGAGTACACTGGGCAGAAAAATTCAGTTTTATGCCGCAGGCATGCTTAAGGCTAAGGCGTGCTCTAAAACCACCTACAAGGCAGAGGGTACGCTAAAAAAAATACAGTTTTACATATCTAAATTTGTTGTGGTCGGTCCTGTTAAAAAACTGTTATTACACCTGGTAAGAAGGTATAACAACAAAAAAAGTGATACGTTGACGCATATTTTTGGCAGAGCCAAGTTTTCTAATTCATTTTATCCGGCAAAGGATTTTGAAACGCAAAGATATGTTCCGTTCGAACAGGTCCAACTTGCGGTGCCTTGTGAGGTTGAAGAATATCTGACATTAAGATTCGGTAAATCATATATGCAGATGCCGGATGAAAAAACAAAGGCACTTTACCAAACCCATGCCGGGATTTGGGATACAGATAAGGATTATACAGAATATCTTAACAAATAAAAACGGAGAAATGAAATGCCGACATTTGAAATATTATGCACAACAATGCATCAGACGGATTTTTCCAAAATAAAAGAAATGAATATTAAATCAAATGTCGTTTTTGCCAATCAATGCGACCACACTTCCTACGAAGAAATGGATTTTGACGGTCACACCGCAAAAATGATTTCTACTACGACTCGCGGTGTAGGGAAAAATCGCAATCTGTCGCTAATATATGCATCGGCAGATATTTGTCTTTTTGCCGACGATGATGTTGTCTACGATGATGATGCAGAACAGAAGATACTGTCAGAATTTGAGAAAAACCCTGACGCTGATGTGATGATTTTTCATTTTGAGTCAAATCATCCTACAAGAAAGCCGCCAAAATATAATGAAACTAAAAAGTGGGTTTCTGCCAAAAACCCATGGGGTGCTGTAAGAATTGCCTTTCGTCTTTCGGCTGTCAGAAAAGCAAATGTTTGGTTTACAACCCTTTTTGGCGGAGGGTGCATTTTTCCGTCGGGCGAGGATAGCATATGGCTGAAATCGGCGCGAAAAGCAGGTCTTACTTTTTATGTTTCTAAAGAGACAATAGGTAAGGTTTCATATGAAAATTCATCATGGTTTACGGGATATGACGAAAAGTATTTTTATGGTGTTGGTGCATGCTATCAGGCAATAAATCCAAAGACAGCCGTTTTAAAGCGGGTGCTTCGTGTGTATAGCGAACGGTCAAGGGGTTCTTTGTCACCGAAGCAGAAACTTCAGTGGATGAAAAACGGCGCAAAAGGGTATCAAAGAAACATTTCATATGAGGAATTTATAAAATAAATCTGAGAGGTCGAAATGAGAAAGATAAAAATTGCAATAGGCAAGGTGCTTTACTGTGTTGTTGCTAAACATCTCCCGGTTTCTTATCATTTTTTAGGGGGATTGGGTAAAACATTAAGAAAACTATGCGGTAAACTTATTCTTGAAAAATGCGGTAAAAAAGTGAATATTGAACGCGGGGCAATTTTTTCTTCACGGGTATCATTAGGCAATAATTCAGGTATAGGAATCAATGCGTCGCTTGGCGGTAAGGTAAGTATTGGCGATAATGTTATGATGGGGCCTAATTGTACTTTTTATAGCAGGAATCATGCTTTTGACCGTCTGGATATACCCATGTGCGAACAGGGTTTTCAAGAGGAAAAACCCATTGTTATTGGAAACGATGTTTGGATAGGTGGCCATGTAATAATTTTGGCAGGAGTTCATGTTGGTAACGGTGCAATTGTGGGTGCCGGTGCAGTTGTGACAAAAGATGTGCCCGATTATGCAATAGTGGGTGGAAATCCTGCAAAAGTTTTAAAATATCGCAATCAAGTACCTCAAGATTAAAGGTGATGTAGTGAAAAAAATAATTTTCGTTATAAATAACTTTGAAACCGGCGGGGTTCAAAAAAGTCTTTTGAATCTGCTTTTAGAAATACATGACAAATATGAAATAACTTTACTTACCTTTTTCGGCAACGATGAGTTTGAGAAAAGTTTACCGAAAGATATTAAGGTTATAAAGTTAAAAAACTCATTCCGTCAGTTAGGGCTTTCATCAACACATATAAAAAACAAGTCGTTTTTGTATGCCGAAAGGATTTTTTATGTTACCGTAACCAAGTTTTTCGGTCGTTCTTTTGCGATAAGGCTAATGTCTCTTTTTAAGAAGAAATATAAAGGTTATGATGTTGCTATTTCTTATATACATGAAGCATCGCAAAAATCTTTATATGGCGGATGCAACGAATTTGTGCTTAATATGGTTAAGGCAAAGAAAAAAGTGGGTTGGTTGCATTGTGATTTTTCTCTTTGTGGGGCAAATAACCCAAGAAGTAAAGAAATATACAGTAAGTTTGATACAATTGTTGCTTGTTCGGAAGGCTGTCGGAAAGCCTTTTTGAAATGCTTGCCTGAGTTTGAAGAAAAGACGGTAAGTATCCGTAACTGCAACGATTATGAGCAAATTAAAAATCTTGCAGGTGACGGTATTAAGTTTGATAAGGAATACTTTAATATCGTAACGGTTGCCCGCCTGTCTAAAGAAAAGGGCATAGAGCGTGCATTAGAGGCGGTAAACGCTTGTATAAAGCAAGGGTTTAAGATGAAATATCACATTGTCGGTTCGGGTGATAAGGAACTGTTTTTAAAACAAAGAGTGACAGAGTTGAGTTTGGGGGATGCAGTCGTTTTTTACGGTAACAGGCAAAACCCGTATCCGTATATAAAAAATGCCGATTTGTTTTTGCTCTGTTCTTATCACGAGGCGGCACCCATGGTTTTTGATGAGGCGGCTTGCTTAGGCGTGCCGGTGCTGGCAACCGAAACCACTTCTACATATGAAATGCTTCAAAAAACCGGTAATGGTGTTGTGTGCAAAAACGAGCAGGTTGATTTAACCAATACTTTGCTGGAGATTGTATCACAGCAAGAAAGATTAAATGAAATTAAAAATAACCTTGCCAATGAAACTTTTGACAATAATAATTCAATAAATATGTTTCAACAAATAATAGTTTAAGAAGGAAAAACAATGGAACAAACTTTAGAGACAAAAGTAAAAAAGCCAAGAAACAGAACGATAATGCTTGGCTTAATAGGAGTAGCAATGCTTGTGTTTGCATATGCCATCGCAAGGCAGGTGCTAATCCCTTTTATTGCCGTGTATTTTTGCGCAGTAGTAATAACATCAGAGGTAGAAGATGCAACGTATTTAATGCTTTTTCTCATACATTTTAGTGCGATAATATCATACCGAGGGCTTACTTACTTCATTTTCATTGTTGCGGCATATGTTTTGTTGGTTATTTCAAAAGGTCTTTATGTTAAGGGCTTAGGTTTTTTGGTAGCGGCATCGGTGTATAGTATTATTTTTGCCAATCCTAACGTTCAGTTTGAAATAGGAAGTTTAACGTGGGTTATTTATATAGTTCTGGCTGTTTTTATTTGTGACAACTTAGAGCGAGGTCAAATTCGCAAAGCCACCAATTATTGTATTGAGGGTTTTGCACTGTCTACCGTTGTCGGTCTTTCAACCGATATGTTTCCTGCAATGAAACATGCTATGTCGGTAACGCACGTTGTTACCGACGGTAAAATTTTGAATGAAAGTCGTTTTGAGGGCCTTTCGGGCGACCCTAACTTTTATGCGGCATTTTGTTGTATTAATATTTCAATAATATTATTTACAAATAAAAAATTAAGTGTAAGGCAAATTCTGTTACTTTGCTTTATGGTGGTTGTCGGATTCTTTACATACAGTAAAAGTTATATTTTGACCATAGCCGTAATTGCGTTAGTATACATCTTAAAGAGTGGACGTCACGTTGTAAGAAATCTTTTTCTCTTAGCCTCGGTGGGAGCCATCTTTATAGTGGTTGAATATGTTATTGATTTAAATGTTTTGCATCTGTTGCTTTCACGATTTGAGGGTGTTGAATCAGCAAACGACCTTACGACCGGACGATTTAATTTGTGGATTCAGTATTTTGAGTATATATTTAGTAATTTGAAGGTTATTTTCTTTGGCGACGGGTTTAACTCTTGGACTATTTATAAGGGTTCTCATAATTTGTATATAGAGATGTTCTTCCGTTACGGATTTTTTGGATGTATTTTATGGGGCTTTGTAGTGGCAGCCTGTGTCAAAGGAGTAAGGACAAAAGAAAGCGGCGAGAAAGCAAGCGTTGTGACAATTATACCGGTTATCGTTTTTATAACTGTTTATATGTTCTTGGGTGCGTTTACACACGGTCACTTAGGAACGCAGGTTGCGTTGATTTTGTTTGCTATGTATATGCCTGATGAGGAGGAAGAAAATGCCGAGATTGAGTATAGTGGTGCCTATCTACAACGGAGAGAAGTACCTGACGAAATGTATTGACAGTATTCTTGCTCAAAAATATAACGATTTTGAGGTTATATTAATAGATGACGGCAGTACTGACAGTTCGCTCTCTATTTGCCGTGAGTACGAACAAAAAGACAGTCGTGTTGTTGTGCATAGTAAGGAAAATGCAGGGCTTTGTGCCGCGCGCAAAAGCGGTGTTTCCTTTTCAAAGGGCGAGTACGTAGGTTTTGTTGATTGTGATGATTTTATTGATGAAGATATGTATTCTACATTGATGTCAGAGGCTGATAAAACAAAAGCGGATATCGTCACAGGTGGAATGGTTGTTGATTATAGTGACCGTACGGTGGCTCATTATCACAAAATACCGGAAGGTTTTTATGAAAAATCAGCAATCGATAATGAGGTTATGCCAAAGGCGTTAGTCCACTCAGGGTTTATTAAATTTGGTTTAATACCTGCCGTGTGGTCAAAGATTTTCAGACGTAATGTTTTGGAAGAAGCACTTGTTAATGTTACCGACGCTTTAAGAACCGGCGAAGATGTAGCAATAACACTTCACAGTCTGAGTTTGGCACAGTCATTATCGATAATAAAATCATCGGATTATCATTATATTCAATCTGAGGGCTCAATGACGAGAAAATTTAGCCCTCAAAGGTTTAAGGATGTATGCACAATATGGGAGTGTATATCAAAAATCGATAACGGAAAATATAACCGACAGATTAGTACATATATTGCATATATGACCTTTATTATCATTGGTGAGTGCGTTGAAAAAAGCGGATACTCTAAAAAGGAAATCAATGAGTATATAACTTCAGCTTTAAACCATGAGATTATAGTAAATTGTTTAAAACAGGTCGATACTTCGACGCTTTCGGCTAATGATAAACTCAAAGTGTTTTTAATGCGACACAAATTAGTGGGAATGTTAAAATTAATGATAAAACATTAAAAGGCAGGTGACATTTGTGGAATTTTTGGAAGCAAGACTTTTGTTTGCTCTTTTACGCGAGGCTCTTCTGGGAGTCGCATTGACCGAAGATGAACTCAAGTTGTTTGGGCAAACCGACCTTAAAAGGTTTTTTGAGGTTGCCAAAAAACACGATGTCATTCATCTTGCGTGTAAGGGGCTTATTGATAGCGGGCTTGTTGATAAAGAGCACGAGTATTTTGCTATTTGTAAAAAAGCACAGGTTATGGCGGTTTATCGCTATGAGCAGTTGAATTTTGAACTTCAACAATTAACTAATGTGTTTGAAAAAGCCCAAATACCGTTTTTGCCCTTAAAGGGCTCGGTTTTGCGTGAGTTTTATCCTGAGCCATGGATGAGAACGAGTTGCGAT
The DNA here is from genome assembly GCA_045546915.1 of Acutalibacteraceae bacterium. Taxonomy (GTDB): domain Bacteria; phylum Bacillota; class Clostridia; order Oscillospirales; family Acutalibacteraceae; genus UMGS172. The sequence continues at coordinate 29,266 of JAZQDU010000021.1, forward strand.
ATTGACGTTCTTGTTCATAAAGAGGATTTGAATAGGGCAATCGAAACGCTTCAAAATGAGTGCGGATATAAGGAGTTTGGAAGAACCACCTGCGACATCGCTTTTGCAACAAATAGTGGCTGCCATGTGGAACTTCATTTTAACCTGATTTCCGAAATGTTTGCCAACGGTGCGCATAAAATCCTTGAAAATATTTGGGATTATGCAGTATTAAAGGAAAACCACCAATACTGCTTTGTTTTAAGTGACGATATGTTTTATTATTATCATATCGCTCACATGGCCAAGCATTTTGAAAACGGCGGTTGCGGTATAAGGCCGTTTATTGACCTTGTTGTTCTTGATAATTTACCGTCTTGTGATAAGCAAAAACGCGACTTGTTGCTTAAAAAAGGCAATTTATTAGAGTTTGCAAATGCGTCGAGAACTTTGAGTAAAGTTTGGTTTTTAGGGCAGAATCATACAGAGTTGACAATGCAAATGGAAGCGTTTTTAATCTTTGGTGGTGCGTTTGGCAATATGCAAAACCACGTAGCGGTCTGGCAACAGAAAAAAGGCGGAAAAAAAGGGTATTTTTGGTCGAGGATTTTTCCTGACAGAAAATTCATGAGTATCCATTTTCATTATGTTAAAAAGCATAAATGGTTAATGCCGGTAGCGTATGTTCACCGTGCGTTTGCAATTTTGTTGCGCGGGGATGCAGCAAATTCAATGCGTGAACTTAAAACCAGCAATAATGTTGATGACCAAAATTCAGTCACAACCAAACAAATGCTTGACGACTTAGGACTTTTGTAAATTTAAAAGACGAGGCAACAGGTGTTGCTTCGTCTTTTTTGCCGTTATTTTTAATGTGTATTTTAAATTAACCGTTGTAAAAATGAACATAATATGGTAGTATAATACCTTGTAAATACTATTTGAAGAGGGAAACTATGTCTGATATTAAATCTGAGATTTCAAGGCGACGTACATTCGCCATTATTTCCCACCCTGACGCGGGTAAAACGACCTTGACCGAAAAACTGTTGCTTTACGGCAGAGCCATTCAGAGCGCAGGCTCGGTTAAAGGCAAACAGAACGATAAGCATGCCGTTTCTGACTGGATGGAGATTGAGAAAAAAAGAGGAATTTCCATTACATCGTCGGTTTTGCAGTTTGAGTATGAGGGATATTGTATCAATATCCTCGACACTCCCGGCCATCAGGACTTTTCGGAGGATACCTACCGTACCTTGACAGCCGCCGACAGTGTTGTCATGGTTATTGACGCTGCAAAGGGTATTGAGCCGCAAACCAGAAAACTGTTCAAGGTTTGTGCAATGCGTCATATTCCTATTTTTACATTTATAAATAAACTTGACCGTGAGGCAAGAGACCCGTTTGAACTTCTCGATGAACTTGAGAAAGAATTTGGAATAGGCACTTATCCTATGAACTGGCCCATAGGTTGCGGTCAGGATTTTAAGGGTGTTTATGACCGACAGGAGAAAAAAATACTTACTTTTTCGGAGTTTCACGGAGGAAGCAATCGGCTTGAGGCGATAAAGTGTGAGTTGACCGACACCGAAAAGTTGGACGAACTTATCGGTCAGTATTCGCGAGCCGATTTGGTCGACCAGATAGAACTTTTAGACGGCGCAAGTTTTGATTTTGATTTAGATAAAGTGCGCTGTGGTGAACTTACGCCTGTTTTCTTTGGTTCGGCACTTAATAACTTTGGGATAGAGCCGTTTTTGGAGAATTTTCTTAGAATGACTACTGAACCTCTCGCACATCGTTCGGGGGAACAAATGATACAGCCAACCGAAGAGAAGTTTTCGGCGTTTGTATTTAAAATTCAGGCAAATATGAACAAGGCTCACCGTGACCGAATTGCTTTTATGCGAATTTGTTCGGGCAAGTTTGAGCGTTCTAAGGAATATTTTCACGTTCAGGCTAACAAGCCTATAAAACTATCACGTCCGCAACAGATGATGGCGGAAGAGCGAGAGGTTATTGACGAGGCTTATGCAGGCGATATTATCGGAGTTTTTGACCCGGGCGTGTTCTCCATTGGCGATACCATTTGTGATAAGGGGTTAAAGGTACAGTATGCGGGTATTCCTACCTTTGCACCTGAACATTTTGCCATTGTCGAACAGATAGATTCTTTAAAACGTAAGCAGTTTGCTAAAGGAATAACTCAGATTGCACAAGAGGGTGCCATTCAGATGTTTTTCCTGCCCGGCAGCGGTATGGAACGCGTTTATGTAGGCGTTGTCGGTGTTTTGCAGTTTGATGTTTTGCAGTTCAGAATGGAGTCGGAGTATGGTGTCAAGTATCATAAGCAAGATACAGCACATAGTTTGGTTCGATTTATAGAAAATGACAATATAGACATAAAATCTCTAAATCTTATGCAGGCGACTAAGTGGGTGCAGGATGTAAAGGGCAGAAACTTGTTATTGTTTACTGCCGAATATGAAATCAACTGGGCGCTTGATAAAAACCCAGGGCTTGTGCTTAAAGAGTTTAGTCAGATGCAAGAGTATGAATAAATTAAAAGACACTATGAACAAAACGTTCATAGTGTCTTTTTGTTTAACACAACATTTCTTTAATATCGCTCATTATTTCGCCCATTGTCTTGGCCGCTTGTTTAGAGCGTTGGCACATTTCTTTGTTGTTTGTGCAGAGACATTTTGCTGCAACGGCAAGCCCCATTCCGGCAACCACACCTACGCCTAAACCGCGAATAAAATATATACAGTTTTTCATAAATTTCTCCTTCCGATTCGCTTTTAACTAAAATAAGTTTGCCCGAAAGCAGTGTTATTATGCGATAATTTACTTCCAAGGGCAAAGATGCTTTACGGCAAATTTCGACAGCAAAGGGCAAATACAGCCTAAAAGTGACGATGCGACCACTGCAAGAAAGGTGTTTTTATAGTTGAATTTTAAAAACGAATCGACAAGAAAAAAGCCAAGCCCTAAATTTGTCCCATAGCCTTCTGCCAATAAAAGTACGGCAAATGCACCCGAAAAGCAACTTCCGACTGCTGACAGAATGGTAGGCATTTCGGCGGGCAGACGCAGTTGCCAAAACAAAAACATGGGCGAGGCACCCTGCATTTTAAATAAAAACAGGGTGTCATTGTCTTTTTTGTCAAAGGCGTTTTTAACGGCGTCAGTCAACGGAAAAACGGTGAAAAAAAGCAGGAAAACGAGTTTTGAAAGTTCGCCTATGCCAAAAATGAGCATGATAAACGGCAAAAAAGCAATTTTTGGGATAGGCATTAAAAACCGCAAAATGCGGTCGGCTATTGAGTTATTTTCACACAAAACCCCGAAAATAACCGATAATGGCAAGGTTATGGCAATGGCGGTTGTTACTCTTAAAAGGCTTACTGCCGAGTGGGTCAACAGTTCCAAAACGAGTCTTTTACCTTGCTTGAATCAAGCGTAATATTATCGGTTTTTAAGAGGTATGTAAGCACATCGAAGACCGTGTTGTCCGACGGCAAAGAAACATATTTGTAGTTTGGAAGTTTTGTGTCAAGTGGCAGAGATAATTCTTGTAAAGCCCGTTCAATATAAGGGCGGTTAGAGGTGTTGCAAATATCGGCGGCTTTTTCAAAGCACTCTAAAAACTCGGTTATTTGCTTCTGCTTTTTTACCGATTTTTCGTTTGCCGTTAAAACGCCAAGTTCATTTTGACCTATATTTGAAACAATGCTATACCCTTGTTTTATGCACAGCGAAGCGTAAGGCTCCGGCAGTATGCAGGAGGTTACCGAGCCCGATAGTAATGCCGAGTAGCGTGCGGGTATGCTTGATATAGGTACAGGGTTAAAGGGGTGACTGCCGAAAATCTTGTGTGCGCAAAACTCTATAATCGTGCCTGTGCTGATGCCAACTGCTGTTGCGCAATCTTCAAGAGAATTAAACCGAGACACAAGACAGTAGTCGCCGCTTGTTGTGGTTAAAATTTTATTTTCAAGTCCGCCGTTTATCTCGCGAACGGCGGTCAGCATATCTGAAATACAGATATCAATCGAGCCGTTGCGAAATGCCGCAGAGCGCGAGTAAGCGTCGGTAAAAAGCACTATTTCAGCATCTTGACAAAGGCTTGCCGCAACCGCCGCTTGTACCGAGTCGACATCAGGCATAACACCGATTTTTAAGGTGTGTTTTTGGCATGAGCCGACCGACAAGATAATGCTTGTAATAACGAAAACAAGGCACAAGGAAATAATAATTCGAATTTTCATTTTTCTTTTTTGCCGCCCCAACGTGAAATAAGGTCGTTTTCGATTCCTGCCGTTAATAAAAATCTGCCAAGGGTTAAGCGACAAAGTTCTTCGTTTGTCTGAGGCAGTTTGTAAAACGGGGGCACAAGCGGAGAAATAATTGCTCCGCAAAGGGATAAAGTCTCTAAGTTTTTAAGCGTAATAGCGCTCAGAGGCGATTCTCTAAGCCCGATAACCAACCTTCTTCGTTCTTTTAACATAACATCGGCAGCACGTGTAAGCAAAGTAACACCGCTTCCCGTTGCCAAGCGGCCAACCGTACTTGCTGAGCAGGGTAGTATTATCATGCAGTCGGCGGTGTTTGTGCCCGAAGAAATGGGCGCAAAAAGGTTGTCGTTGTCAAACCGCGAGACGTTTGGTTTTCTTCTTAGGTAGTCATATAGTCTGACACCACACTCGTACTCAAAAGTAAGGGCTCCGCAGTCGCTTGCTACCACAAAAAGTTCGTGGGTTAAAGACAGATAATCAATCGCCGTTTTCGCTAATACGGCACCCGAAGCACCGCTTATTCCTAAGGTTATTTTCAAAGGTCACACCCCAAAAGAATTATTTTAAAAAATCTATGCAGTAAAGCAGTAAAAATAGAACAGAGCAAATGCCGTTAAGGTTTAGAGAAAAGTCTTTTTTTATGGAAATTTGCATGATAATTGCCATCAAAATTACTGCTAAAGACGTAAAAATCCCTGCCGAGGTAAAGGTAAAAAAAGTAAGGCATAACGAAGAGAGAAAAAAGGTAATTTTAGCAAAATTTCGGGCATTAATTTCGCCAAAATGGGCAGGGATTGACTTAAGCCCGTATTTTCTGTCAAATTCGATATCTTTTATTGAATAGAGAATGTCAAACCCAGCCACCTGAAACGAAACGCCAAAATAGAGTAAAATAGCGGCAGTATTTAAGGTTCCGGTAAGACTTAGTGTTGCACCCGGAACGGTCAAACCGCAAGCCAACCCCAAATAAAAATGACAAAGCCAGGAAAACCGTTTGGTATACGAATAAAAAAGACAAAACAAAACGGCAAACGGCAAGAGCAGTATGCAAATAGGTTTTGTGAACAGCACCGAAATGAATAGAACGGCAAGGCTTGTTACTACTGTGAAAATCACAAAGAAATTATTTATTTTGCCTGATGGTAAAATCCGGTCGGCTGTGCGAGGGTTAAGGTAGTCAAATTTGCGGTCGGCAAGTCGGTTAAAGGCATTGGCGGCACTTCGCGCCGAAAAAAGTGCGACGAGCACTGCGATAATGGTTTTTATATCAAAAATTTTGCAAAAAAGAATTGCAACAATACCGTAAGGCAGAGAAAAGAGACTGTGCGGGAGCATCACAAGGCTCGAATAAGACTTGATTGAGTTTTTAAAATATCCCGTACTCATTCCACCTATTTGTCACAAGTTGTTTTATAAATGCAGGAACTTCGGCTTTTGTCTGCGCCACACCTCTGCGTTTTGAGGTTGCGTCAATGCCGATACGTGAACCCGTTTTGCCGGAAGAAGTGTCAAGGTCATCGAGCGCACCTTTTGAAATTACAATGTCCTTTTCATAATCGACATTGTTGAAAATGCGCCACAAAACAGCGGTGCGGTCGAAAATATCGGTGTTTTTGTCTACAACAACAATAAATTTAGATGTTGAAAGTTGACCTGACCCCCATAAAAAGTTAAACACTTTTCTAACGGCGTTAAACGATGAATCGTTGACGCTAACCGTCACAGCACCGTGAAAAACACCTTCGGGAAAAAAGTGTATATTTTCAATTTCATTACACATCAGTTTTAGTGCGGGCAGAAAAAGGCGTTCGGTGGCAAATCCCAAAAAATAATCCTCTTTTAAAGGCTCGCCGGTTACGGTTGCGGTGAAAATTGCATTTTCGCGACGCACGGTCAGCAGAGGTGTAAAAACGGCATGGGGTGATGTTTCGGAATAATATCCCGTATGGTCGCCGAACGGACCTTCTATTCGCATTTCGTTGGGGTCACAGTAACCTTCAAAGACAAATTCCGAAAATGCCGGAATTAAAAGGCTTGATAATCGGCTTTTTCTAAGTTTGATTGGCGCACCTTTAATAAGCCCCGCAAAGCGGAATTCGTCCAAAAATGGTGGTAACGGTGCAGAAGCGCAATAAAGTAGTAACGGGTCAACACCGACGGCTATAGACACCGGCATTTTTTGATTTTTCTGTTGCCATTTTTTCAGTATATTCATGCCGTCTTTGTTTTGGTGAAAGTGAAGCCCAAGTTTACCGTCAGAGAAAACCTGTAAGCGGTAAAGTCCTGCATTTTGTATTTTTGTTTCAGGGTCGATTAAAACGGTCACAGCGGTGGTTATAAATTTTCCGCCGTCTTGAGGGTAGGTTTTTAAAATCGGTAAGCGTAAAAATGACGGTTTTTCTTGAGTAAGCCCAAAAGGTTCAGGTACAATTTGAGGAAAAAAGCCAAGATATTTTGAAACATAAAAAGACGAGGAAAACGGAGATTTTGCCGTAAAAAAAGAAGGACTGAAAATTTTATTCCCAATGTTTTCTAATTGCTCAATGGTTTTTACGCCTAATGCACGGCAGGTAAGTTCTGCTGTACCGAAGGCGTTCATTAATAAGGGATAATCAGCATTTTTTATGTTGGAAAAAAGCAGTGCGTTACCGCCCTTTGCAACCACCCGTGAGGCAATTTCACCGGCTTCGTAAACGCTGTCAACAGGGGCGTTTATTTCACACAGTAACCCGTTTTTTCTCAGCAGAGAGATATAACCTCGCAGGTCATAAAACATTTTTTCGCTCCTTTTTTGATTTTTGAAAAAACTGTGAAATGCCGAAAAAAATCAAGAATATGGCAAACAGTCGCGAGAGGTAAAAAGAGCCTATAAATCGTGCACAGATATAGCCTGAAACAGCGCCTACGATACCTCCTGCCCATAGCAAAAATACGGTTTTCCATAAAATTTGTTTTTTTAAAGCATAGGTTATAACAGCAAGCAATCCTATAGGCAGAAAAAACAGCAGATTTATGCCTTGTGCGTTTAATTGTTCTAAAGAGGCAAAGGCGGTCAGGTAAATCAGCAAGACGCCTCCGCCACCCATACCCATAGCGCCGAGTACACCCGATAAAAATCCTGCGATAAGAGGAACTGTCACCGAAAAATCAACCTCACTCCCGCCCAAATCATAAAAATAGCAAAGGTTTTTCTCAAAAGGTTTTCGTTTAGTTTGTTTAATAACCAAGTTCCTGCCAAAGCACCTAAAAGTCCTGTGGGCAAATAGGGAAGGGCATCCTTGAAACTTACATTGCCCGAACCAAGATAAAACGATGCCGAAATAATTGACAACGGCATTATGACTGCTACTGAGTTGGCATGGGCTTTGCGTCGGTCAAGTCCAAGCCCCGATAAAATAGGCACTGCAAGCATACCTCCGCCGGCTCCGAGTAACGCGTTAATAAAACCGCAACCGGCACCTCCCAATAGTTTTTTAAACGTTTTCTTTTTTTGTATTTTAATAATCATATAACATATTTTTTGGCGAAAGCGTGTGCATTATACTATTGAATTTTTACGGTTTGTTAAATTTGTTGTTTTATAAAAAATAGTGCCAAATTTTGCAAAAAAGTTCTGTACTTTTTTAAATTTACAGTTATAATTTAATTGGTAGTTGTTTGCACAAAAGAGGTGCTTATATGCTTCAAATTAAATTTGTATGGGAAAACATGAAAGGAAAGCGTGCTTATTTTGTAATAGGCATGCTTCTTTGCGTTGTTGCGACGGCAATGCAGATTGTAACGCCTAAATTAACACAGGTTATTATCGATGAGGTCTGGAACGGAACGGGTACAGCAAAATTTTTTATAAACGCTGTGTTAGCCGTTATTATTGTTAAACTTGTGCGTACACTGGTGCGTTTTTTGGTTATAACTCTTCTTGAAATTAGTTCACAACAGGTACTTGTAACGATAGAACGCAGGTTGCTTGCAAAACTTATGACTCAAGACCTCCCGTTTTTTGATAAATACCGTACCGGTGATATTATAACCCGTTCAACAGGCGACCTTAATCATATTCGTCATATTATTGCGGGTGTTGCCCGTGATGTTACTGATGCGGTAGTATTGTTTATAAGTGCGGTGGTACTTTTGTTTACCATGCACATAGGTCTTACGGTTGCCATGATAATAATAAGTCCCGTTATTATAGTGCTGACTTTTAAATATTCAAAATACATAAGACCGAAGTATGTTGACCTTCGTAACCGTTCGGCATTAATCAATACGGTAGCACAGGAAAATATAGCAGGCAACCGCGTAGTAAAGGCTTTTTCGCGTGAGGAATTTGAGGAGGGCAAATTCAACGAGTGTTGTGAGGAGTATGCTAAGGAAAACGTAAAAATGGCTGAAAAACAGCAGATGTTTTCTCGCATTATCGGTTTTGTTACCGATATGTTGGGCGTTATACTTATAGCAGTTGGCGGATATTTTGTTGTCACCACCACCGATAATTCCGGCATTTTTCAGTTGACCTTGGGTGAACTTGCCGCATTTTCAAGCATGAGGTATATGCTGGCGTCGCCGTTGCAGACGGTTTCTAATGCGGCTAACAGTTTTCAGCAGTTTTTTGCTGTTGCAGATAAGGTTATGGAAATATATTATGACGAGCCGTTGATTGCCGACCGTGACGACTGCCACGATACTGCTGAGCGAATAAAAGGCGATATAAAATTCCAAAATGTTTCGTTTTCGTTTGGCGATAAGAAAGTGCTTGAAAACATTAATTTTAATATAAAGCCTAACGAAACGGTTGCTATAATGGGCCCTACAGGTTCGGGCAAAACTACGATTATAAATCTGCTTTGCCGCATGTACGAGCCAACGGAGGGACATATTTATATCGACGGTGTTGACGTACATATGTGGAAACTTTCGAAATTACGCAGTTCGGTTGGCGTTGCAATGCAGGACGTTTTTCTGTTTTCTGATGCCATTAAAGAAAACATAGCATACGGTAATCCTGATATAACCGAACAACAGATAGAAATGTATTCGAAGGTTGCCGATGTAGACGAATTTGTTAATAAACTTGATGACCGATATGAAACCATTATCGGTGAACGCGGTGTCGGACTTTCGGGCGGACAAAAGCAAAGGATATCCTTAGCACGTGCGCTCGCCGTCCAACCGCCAATTTTAGTATTAGACGATACTACTTCGGCGGTTGATATGGAAACCGAAAAATACATTCAGGGCGAACTTCAAAACTTAGACTTTGCTTGCACCAAAATAATTATTGCTCAGCGAATTTCGTCGGTTCGGCGTGCCGACCGCATTTTTGTTATTAATGAGGGAAGTCTTACGGTTGGCACCCATGACGAACTCGTTTCACGTCCCGGATATTATCGTGAAATATGTAAACTTCAGAATATTCCCGACCTGCCCGAAATACAAGAAGAGAGGGGAGGCGGCAACTGATGGCAGAAATTAATATTAAGAAAAAAATCGAGCGTAATACTTATGGCATTGATGAAAAATTAGAAAAAGAGTTTGATGCTACTCATTTAAAGCGAAGTCTTATTTATGTTAAAAAATACATGTGGCAGTTGCTTTTAGCGTTGTTGCTTGCCATAGTTGCAACGGTGGTAACGCTTTTTGGACCTAAAATAGTAAGTGTTGCTATTGACGAGGGTATGACAAAGGGCGGAAGTCATTACGGTGAACTGACATACATATTCACTCTTGGCGGACTTTATCTTTTGTGTATGGTTGTTTCAGCGGTTGTAACGGCTGTTCGTACTGTAATGATTGCGAGAGTCGGTCAAAATATCGTGCTTGATATAAGGCGTGATTTATTTCATCATCTGCAAAAATTACCTTTCTCTTATTATGATTCACGTCCACAAGGAAAAATTCTTGTAAGGGTAACGAATTACGTTGCCGAGGTGTCAAATCTTTTGTCAAGTGGAATTGTAAATGCGATAATTGATGTTATAACGCTTATAGTAATACTTGTATTTATGCTCTCTACAAGCGTAACGCTCACAATTCCTGCGCTTTGCGGTGTCCCTGTATTGTTGCTGTTGCTTTTGATTTTAAAGCCGGCACAACGTAAGGCTTATCAAAACCATTCTAACAAAAGGTCAAATATGACGGCTTATAATTGCGAAAACATTGAGGGTGTAAAGGTCACCGAAATGTTTAACCGTCAGGAAAAAAATAACGGGATTTATAAAAGGCTTACGCGAGAGAGTTCCAAAGCGTGGAAACGCTCGGTTTATATTTGGGTGGCAGTTAACCTGTCGACCGAAAATATTACAGTCTGGGCGCAAATGGGTGTTTATGCCGTTGCGTTTTTCTTGCTTAAACCTGAAAATGTCGGCGTTGGTGTTGTTGTTGCGATGGCCAGTTATGCTTCAAGGTTCTGGGCGCCGATCACCAATCTTACAAACATTTATAATACTCTCATTACAACGATGGCGTATCTTGAAAGAATTTTTGAGACAATGGATACCCCCGTTGATATTGACGATAAACCCAATGCTGCAGAACTTCCGACCATAAAGGGCGAGGTTGAGTTTAAAGATGTTGTGTTCGGCTACGACCCCGATGTAAAGGTGCTTAAAAATGTAAGTTTCAAGGTAGAGCCCGGGCAGTCGATTGCACTTGTGGGTCCTACGGGAGCAGGTAAATCTACAATAGTTAGCCTTATAAGCCGTTTTTATGATGTCGATTCGGGCTCGGTCACCGTTGACGGATTTAAGGTGAGTGACGTTACTATTAAGTCGCTAAGACAACAAATGGGTATAATGCTTCAAGACCCGTTTATATTTTCGGGTACCATTGAGGATAATATCCGTTACGGAAAACTTGACGCTACTGATGAAGAAATTGTTGCGGCTGCAAAAGCGGTTTGCGCACATGATTTCATAAGCAGTATGCCTAATGGCTATAAAACCGAGGTAAAAGAAAGAGGAAGCGGGTTGTCTCAAGGTCAAAAGCAACTTATTTCTTTGGCGAGAACACTCATAAGCAATCCAAGAATCCTTGTGCTTGACGAGGCGACTTCGAGTGTCGATGCCCGTACCGAGCAGGTTTTACAGCAGGCGGTAAATCTTCTTTTAGAGGGACGAACAAGTTTTATTGTTGCACATCGACTGTCAACCATTCAAAAATGCGATACAATAATGTTTATTGACGACGGTCAGATTATTGAAAGCGGTACTCATGAACAGTTGCTTGCCAAAAAGGGAAGGTATTACGAACTTTATACAGCACAGGCGATGGTTGAAGGTTCCGAAATTAATATTGATATGCCTACTGCTGACGATAAAAATTGAATTGTTGACAAGTTTAGCAAAAAGTGATAAAATTTTATGGTAATTCTCCGCACAATGCGGATTTAAGGAGGTCAATTTATGGCTAAGAAAGATATAAATTGGGGCGAACTCGGTTTTGGATACGTTAAAACTGATTATCGCTTTGTAGCCAATTTTAAGGACGGTAAATGGGACGAAGGCGAACTGATTACCGACGAAAATATCGTTATAAATGAGTGTGCAGGTGTTTTGCAGTATGCACAAACCTGCTTTGAAGGTCTTAAAGCCTACACCACCGAGGATGGCAAGATAGTGTGCTTCCGTCCTGATTTAAACGCACAGCGTATGGCTGATTCTTGTGAGCGTCTTAAAATGCCGGTGTTCCCGGTTGAAAAGTTTGTAGAGGCAGTTGAAAAGGTTGTTGCAGCCAATGCAGATTTTGTTCCGCCTTACGGCTCGGGCGCAACCCTTTATTTGCGTCCTTATATGTATGGAAGCGATGCGGTTATCGGTGTTAAACCTGCTACTGAGTACCAGTTCAGAATTTTTGCAACACCTGTAGGCCCTTACTTTAAGGGTGGCGTAAAACCGCTTACCCTTAGAATTTCTGACCTTGACCGTGCCGCACCTATGGGAACAGGTCATATTAAGGCAGGTCTTAACTATGCTATGAGCCTTTATAATATTGTTGACGCTCATGACAACGGCTTTGACGAGAATATGTATGTTGATTCGGCAACCCGTACTTATATTGAGGAGACCGGCGGCGCAAATATCATATTCGTCACCAAAGACGGCAAGGTTGTAACACCTAAGTCCAACACTATTTTGCCTTCTATAACCCGCCGTTCGCTTATGATAGTTGCTAAAGATTATTTAGGACTTGAAGTTGAGGAACGCCCCGTTCATAAGGATGAACTTGAAAACTTTGCCGAATGTGGACTTTGCGGAACAGCAGCGGTTATTTCACCGGTTGGTAAGGTTGTTGACCACGGTAAGGAGATTTGCTTCCCCGCAGGTATGACCGAGATGGGTCCTGTAACCAAAAAACTTTACGATACCCTTACAGGTATCCAAATGGGCAGACTTCCCGCACCCGAAGGCTGGATAAAGGTTATAAAATAAATTCCGAAACACTGTGTACAAACGCCCACGCCCCATAGGGCAGTATTTGTTTCTCGAATGAAATTCCTCGTATTTTTGCCAAAAGCCTCGAAAGGCGTCAGCCTTTCTCCGTTTTGTGGCTTCAATACAAGAAATTTCTATTTCTTACGAAACTGCGAAGCACCTTGAAATGAAAATTTTGAGTTGGGGAAAAGGAAAAAACCGCCAATAACGCTGACGCGTATTGGCGGTTTTTAACGCATTATTGTGCCAAAATTTCGCATTTTCAAGGAAATACTGTCCTATGGGGCGTGGGCGAAGGTACACAGTGTTTTTGCTTTTTCAAATGTTTACTTATCTTTGGTTTTGTGGTATACTAATTTTAAAGTTTTAATGTGAGGTGAGGGGAATGGAAAAGTTTAAATTGGTTTCGCCGTATAAACCAACCGGTGACCAGCCTGAGGCTATAAAGCAATTGGTTCAAGGCATTGAAAACGGTGATAAAGAGCAGGTTTTGTTGGGTGTTACCGGTTCGGGTAAAACCTTTACAATGGCTAATATTATCGAAAAAGTAAACCGTCCTACGCTTGTTCTCGCTCACAACAAAACCCTCGCCGCACAGTTATGCAGCGAATTTAAAGAATTTTTCCCTGAGAATGCGGTAGAGTATTTTGTATCCTACTATGACTATTATCAACCAGAGGCTTATATCCCCGGTACTGATACTTACATTGAAAAAGACTCGGCGATAAACGATGAAATCGACAAATTAAGGCATTCGGCAACCTGTGCTTTGTCGGAACGCAACGATGTTATAATTGTGGCGTCGGTTTCGTGCATTTATTCGCTCGGCAATCCTATTGACTATCGAAATATGGTTATTTCTTTGCGTCCCGGTATGCAAAAGGAACGCGACGAACTTATAAGAAAACTTATTGACCTTCAATATGAGCGTAATGATATAAACTTCACGCGAAATAAATTCCGCGTTCGCGGTGACGTGGTTGAGATTTTTCCTGCTTATTCGGGGGATACAGCCATTAGAGTTGAGTTTTTTGACGATGAGGTCGAACGGTTATCCGAAATCAATCCGCTGACGGGTGAAGTCAAAACCACCCTCGGTCACGCAGGCATTTACCCCGCAAGCCATTATATTGTGCCTGAAGAGGAAAAAGAAGCCGCTTTGCAGGACATACTTGATGAAATGGAAGAGCAGGTCAGGGTTTTCACTGAGCAAGGCAAATTGATTGAGGCTCAACGAATCCGTCAGCGCACCGAATATGATGTTGAAATGCTGCGTGAAATTGGCACCTGCAAAGGTGTTGAAAACTATTCACGTGTTTTATCAAGGCGAGAGCCGGGTAGCACACCGTTTACGCTTTTGGACTATTTACCAAAAGATTTTTTGCTTTTTGTTGATGAGTCACACGTCACACTGCCGCAGGTTAGAGGTATGCACGGTGGTGACCGACAACGCAAGGAAAATCTTGTGGAATTCGGCTTTAGGTTACCGTCGGCATTTGACAACCGCCCGTTGCAGTTTGATGAATTTTATTCTCATATTCATCAGGCAGTTTATGTGTCGGCAACGCCGGGCGATTTTGAAAAGAAAAACGCAACACAGATAGTGGAGCAGGTTATCCGTCCAACGGGACTTTTAGACCCTGAAATAATTGTAAAACCCACCGACGGACAGATAGATGACCTCGTGTCTGAAATCAATATCCGAGCCGAAAAGGGCGAGCGTGTGCTTGTTACTACACTCACTAAAAAAATGGCTGAAGACCTTACCGAGTATCTTTATAATTTAGGAATAAAGGTAAAATATATGCACTACGATGTAGACACCATTGAACGCATGAAACTTATTCGAGAGTTGCGACTTGGTGAATTTGATGTGCTTATAGGCATAAATCTTTTAAGAGAAGGTCTTGATATCCCTGAAGTTTCGTTGGTTGCCATACTTGATGCCGATAAAGAAGGCTTTTTGCGTTCCGAAACATCGCTCATTCAGACGGTTGGCCGTGCTGCGCGAAATGCACAAGGTAAGGTTATTATGTATGCTGATACCGTTACGCCGTCTATGGAACGTGCAATTACAGAAACACTAAGGCGACGCGAAATACAGGATAGGTTTAACCGAGAAAACGGTATAACACCTAAGACCATTATAAAAGATGTTCGTGACGTAATTGAAATAACGCCAAAATCTGACGGCGAAATGAACACAAAACAGATGTCGCGCGAGCAGAGAGAATTTTTAATAAAGAAACTTACGGTCGAAATGCGTCAGGCGGCAAAATTGCTTGAGTTTGAACATGCTGCCGAACTTCGTGACCGTATAGCAAAACTCAAAGGACAAAAGTAATGAATGTTTTTGAAATAACCGATTTTTCGGCGCCCGAACTCGATGTTTTTGCAAGATTGACTGAGGCGCAACTACTTAACCATCATATGTTAAAAGAGGGCATGTTTATTGCCGAAAGCCCAAAGGTCATTATGCGTGCACTTGACGGTGGTTACGAGCCGATATCGTTTCTTGCTGAGAGTTCAACTTTTAAGGGTGAAACGCTCGAAGTGTTAGAGCGTTGTGGGGATATCCCCGTATACACTGCCGATTTTGATGTGTTGTCAAATCTTACGGGATATATGTTGACAAGGGGAATGTTGTGTGCCATGAAACGCAAAGCGTTACCCGGTGCCGAGGAATTGTTGCAAAAGTGCCAAAGGGTTGTGGTGCTTGAGGATGTTATGAATCCTACAAATTTAGGGGCAATTTTTCGTTCTGCCGCAGCGCTTGGAATGGAGGCGGTTTTGCTAACCAAAGGGTGCAGTAATCCGTTGTACCGTCGGTCGGCAAGGGTCAGTATGGGCACAGTTTTTCAGGTGCCGTGGACATATCTTGAGGAAAACTGGTACGAGCAATTAAAATCATCGGGATTTAAAACGGCTGCAATGGCATTAGACGATAATTCGATAGCCATTGACGACCCAATACTTAGCGAGCAAGAGAAATTGGCAATTGTGCTTGGCACCGAAGGTGACGGTTTAAAGGCAAACACTATTCAAAAATGCGATTATACAGTAAAAATTCCAATGGCGCATGGAGTTGATTCGTTAAATGTTGCCGCCGCAGGAGCAGTAGCGTTCTGGCAATTAAGCAAAATTAAAAAGCATCCGTAAATCTTAGATTTACGGATGCTTTTGTTTATTTACAGTAATTTTCAATATAACTGTCGATTGCTTTTTGAATTACTTTTCTTGCCTCTTCGGCATTTTTGGTCTCGGTAACGGCGGTTTCTTTGCCCTCTAACTGTTTATATACCTTAAAGAAGTGACTCCACTCGTCAAGAATATGGGCGGGAATCTCAGAAATGTCGGTATAAGTGTTATAGGTAGGGTCGTCGTAAGGAATGGCTATGATTTTTTCGTCGGCAGCACCTCCGTCACTCATGCAAATAACACCAACGGGGTAACAACGCACCAAAGTCAAGGGGATAAGACGCTGTGAGCAGAGCACAAGAACGTCAAGAGGGTCGTTGTCATCGGCATATGTACGGGGGATAAGCCCGTAATTTGCCGGGTAGTGTGTAGAAGTGTAGAGTATGCGGTCAAGCTTCAAAATGCCGGTTTCCTTGTCTAATTCATACTTACATTTCGAGCCTTTTTCGATTTCAATAACAGCCATAAAGTCATTTTTGTTAATGCGCTTGGGACTGATATCGTGCCATATATTCATAAAAACACCCTTTCTGATGATTTATTCATGATAGTTTTCCGAAAAACGGTTAAGCGCCGTTTCTTTGTCTGAATTAAGTGCCGCAATCAGTGCTTCGGCACTTGCAAATCGAGTTTCTTCACGAAGATAATCAAGTAACCCAATTTCAACAGTTTTACCGTAAAGGTCTCCGTCAAAACCAATTATATGTGTTTCGCACAGCGGTTTTTTCAAAATAAACGTCGGTCTTAACCCTATGTTGGTGACTGCAGGATAGGTTTTACCGTCAAATGTAACGGTTGACGCATATACACCAAACTTAGGTGTTACAAGATTTTCGTCGAGTTGCTGGTTAATTGTGGGGAATCCCAATGTCCTGCCACGCATATCGCCCGTTATAACCTCCGATTTAAAAGAAAAGGTTGAACCTAATAGAATGTTTGCGAAAGAGATATTTCCGTCGGTTATCAGGGTGCGGATAAGCGTTGAGGAAACGATTTGTCCCGAAAACAAGGTGCCAGGACAAATAACTGCTTCGGCGCCGTGTTCGTGACAGTATGAAGACAAATATTCGGCGTTGCCTTCGGCATTTCTTCCAAAATGGTAGTTAAATCCGCAAACAGCCACCTTTATATTGAATTTCTGGAACATATCATCCAAAAACTCTTCGGCAGATTTATTGCGTATTATATTGAAATCCAGCACTTCGATTTTGTTGAAATTCAAATCTTGCAGAATTTTCTTTTTGCGTTCAGGTGACATGAGCATGGGGATAAATTCGCTTGACACATGGCGTTTTGGCGGTTCGTCAAAGGTAATGGCAACCGGCTCTAAACCTTCGAAAGCCAACGCGGCACTCAGTACTGCGCGATGTCCCATATGCAGTCCGTCAAACGTGCCGAAAACGGCAACGGATTGCTTTTCGCTCATATTCATCCTCCTTTAATTATATTTGAGAAGTCTTAACGTAATTAACCTCAGCGTTATTCTGCGAGCAGTTCTCAAAAGTGTTGTTTTTAAATATAAATTCTTCCGCATTGTTCATAAGTACCGGTGCTACCTGACAGTTGATAAAACGGTTACCGGATACTTCGATTTTTTTGTGGAAATACTTTCCTTCTTCAATTGCTTTTCGGGGTACTGCCACAATAACTCCGCCGTTTTTGCGGTAGGCACCTACGTAGTTGCAGTTATAAAAGGTGTTATCGGTAATAAGTACGTCGGTAGTGCCGCCTGCTTCAAACCAAAAGTCACCGTCGGCTTCAAACAAAATTGTTCTGCCTGAACTTTCAAAACGGTTGCCGCGAAGAACGGTTTTTCCGGAACTTGCTAAAAGTACTGCACGGGCGCGGTTGTTTTTACAGATGTTGTTTTCAAAAATAACCTCGCAAACTTCTGAAACCTCACACATATCATCACCAACAATGATGTCGCTAATATCATCCTCGAAAAAGACTTCAACCTGTTTTAGGTCTATTTTTTTAACATCGCTTACGCGATAGTTGTTTTTAGGAATAAGCGATTTTGGGTCGCAGGTTTGAAGAACAGAACCTTTTTTAAACGTGTCGATACCCAATGTTTCATTGTGCATAAAACTTAAAATCACAGAGTTTTCTCTTTTTTCGGTAATTCGTAAATAAATACCGTGAACATTAAGCGCATCGTCAAGTTGACGTTCAAAGAAACAGTCATGAACGTGAATAAGTCCTTTACAGTGAACAAAGTGAGTGGCGTCGGCATTAAGTGTGTGACATGCGTTGTTTTTAGGTGTGACTTGCATGGAATCAATTTCCACATTTTCACAATTTTGTGCAATTACACCCATGCCCATTGTGTTGTGGATTGTCACGTTTAAAAGTTTTGTATTAATGCTTTCGTTAATAAAAATTCCGCAAGAGTTACGATGCCTGTGTTGTATACAAAAACGGTTGCCTTTAGTTATAACGTATTTTTTCATACGGTCAGGCTTGGCTAAGGCAACAAAAGTATTATCACCTAATTGCTCGAAGGTGAAATCACCAAGCGAAATATCGGTTTGATAAGGCACCAAAAGACCGGTTTCTTTATCCCATTCGTTTATACCGATAAGTTGGTCAAAAAGTCCGTCAGGGTCGCCGGAAAAAAGCGTTTCACCGTTTGTGAAAAACTTGTTGCCGTCGGTTACTGTGATGGTGAAACTGTTTTCAGTAACATCTTCAATAACGCCTTCACCCGATAAAGTTACTTCGTTATAGATGCTGACATTTTTGAGGGTGACATTTTTACAACCCGTAATAACCGCAGCAATGCTAAGGTCTTTTAATATTAATTCGCTATCGCAAAAGTCAAGAGTGAAATTTTCAAAGCCGTCTAACAAAAAGCAAATTTTGCGGTCGCCTTGAGAGTGGTTTGAAATGCAAAGAAAACGGCTTTCAAGGTACTCTTTATCAATTTCATAAGTGCCTTTTGGGAAAACGAGCGTGTCTTCACCGTTTTTTTTGCAGTAATCGAGAGCGTTTTTAATATTAAGTCCAACGTTTTTAGTGGTGTTAAATTGAGAGTAATTTACCACAAAATCACCTATCTTTCTATAACGCATTTGATGTTTAATAATTTTGTTTTATTTTGGTATTCGGCTAAACCTAAAAGTTTGTCACCGTGTTTTACCCTTAAAATTTCGCCGTCTGAGGGTAAGTTTATTAGTTTTACCCGTTCGATCGAAATTTCGCCCCCGTTTACAAAGCGACGCGCTTGTCCATCTGAAAGTTTAACTTCGCTCAGATAATTTACGGCGGTTTCTGCAGGAAGCAAAAATTTTTCAGGGTCACTTTCAATCTGCTCTAATGTAGCACACTGGGATATGACAAATTGTGCAGTTTTAGTGCGCCTTAAAGCCGTAAGGCAAGCACCGCAACCCAAATATTTGCCTAAATCGTCGGCAAGCGAACGGATATATGTACCCTTAGAACACACAACGTCAATCACAAATTCGTCGCCGTTGCGCTCTAAAAGGTTTATTTCATGAATTTTAACTCTTCTGGGTGTGCGTTCTACTTCTTCGCCTTGGCGGGCAAGTTCATATAGCCTCACACCGTCTTTTTTTATTGCCGAAAACATAGGCGGAATTTGGTCGTATTCACCGCAAAAATGCAAAAGAGCATTTTTTAATTGTTCGTCGGAAACATTAGGGGTTACTCTGTTTAAGACAGTGCCCGTAATGTCAAGCGAATCGGTTGTTATACCCAACTTTACGGTGGCGGTATAGCGTTTGTCCGACTCTAAAACGAGAGAGCAAAACTTAGTAGCCCTACCTATAAGTATAGGCAAAACGCCGGTAGCCATTGGGTCGAGAGTGCCGGTGTGACCGACACGTTTTATGCCGTAAATCCGACGTAAAGCCGCGGCAGCCTTAAAAGAGGTGAACCCTGCAGGTTTATCAAGCAAAATAAGACCTGTAAGATTGTCATTTTGCATAGTCCAACACCTCAGAAACGGTTGATAGCAATAATTTCTTTACTTCATTCGCAGAGCAGTTAAAACGGCAGCCTGCTGCCCTAGCGTGACCGCCTCCGCCAAAACGGGAACATATATCGGCGGCATTTAAAGGCTCGTGCGTGCGTAAAGACACCTTAAAATCTCCCTCAGGTTGTTCTTTAATGGTAATGCCTACCAAAACTCCCTCGACCTGACGTGAAATAGCGGTGATTCCGTCTAAGTCAGCGCGGTCACAACCGGTAGAGTTAATCATATCTTCGGTTACGGTCAAAACTGCACATTTTCCGTCAAAATAAAACTCCATATTTTCGAGCACAAGGCGTTCCATTGCAATGCGTTCTTTTGACTTGGTTTCAAACATCGTGCGATTTATTTCGGTGTAATTTGCACCCATTTCCATAAGTTCGGCTGCGAAACGCATAGTTCTCGGTGTTGTATTAGAAAATTTAAAACAACCGGTATCGGTCGAAATCCCCAAATAAAGGCAACTTGCAATATACGGCGTGATTTTTACACCCAATGCTTTAATTACCTTAAAAACACACTCGCAAGCAGCAGCTGACTCAGGTTCGCAGTAAAGCAACGAAGAATAATGCGTGTTGGTGCCGTGATGGTCAATGCAGAGGGCAACCTTTGTGCCGTACTCTTGTTGTAAGGCGCCTAAAAGTTTTTGGTCTGCAATATCCACTGCAACCACCGTTTGAGGCACAAAATCGTCCTCGCGTTCTATAGCAATCAAATCAAATTTTTTAGGAATTATGTCAGGGCATAAAAGTTTTGCTTTTTTGCCCATAACTCTTAATGCTGCTAAAAGTGCATGCGCCGAGCCCAAGGTATCACCGTCGGGGGACGCATGGCTTAGTACTACAAAGTTGTCGTGCTCCTTTAAAAATAAAGCGGCTTCAACCTCGTTAATTTCACGGCAACTCATTGAGAGTCCTCCCCGAATGAATCGATTATCTTAGCAATTTTTGCACTGTGTTCAATAGAATCATCGGCAATGAAGCGCAGTTCGGGAGTTTTGCGGAGTTTGAGCCTTGCTCCTAATTCTCTTCGCAAATACCCGGCAGCGTTTTTTAAGCCTTTAACGCTTTCAACCGTTTTTTCGTAGCCTTCAATGGCGCTGACATAAACGGTAGCATAAGACATATCGCCCGAAAGGTCAAGCTTGATTATACTTAATAGTTTGCTTACTCTTGGGTCTTTTATTTCTCTGAAAAGGTCGGCGAGCTCGCGCTGAATGTCGGCCGCCGCCCTTCCTAATTTAAAACTTGGCATATAAATTTACCTTAATCTCGGTATTCTTCCATGAAGAATGCCTCAAAGATATCTCCTTCCTTGATGTCGCCGAATTTCTGGAGACCAACGCCACACTCGTAGCCGTCAGCAACCTCTTTAACATCGTCCTTGAAACGGCGAAGTGAGGAAATTTCGTCCTCGGCAACAACGATACCGTCGCGAACAACACGTACCTTTGCATCGCGGGTGATTTTGCCGTTTTTGACATAACAACCTGCAATAACGCCAATGCCCGAAACTTTATAGGTCTGACGAACTTCAAGTTCACCCAAAGTAGCCTCGCGGAATTTAGGCGCAAGCATACCCTTCATGGCGGCGGTGATTTCGTCAATGCAGTCATAAATTACGCGGTAAAGACGCAATTCTACACCGTCACGCTCAGCAGCCTCTTTGGCAACGGGGTCGGGACGAACGTTAAAGCCAACGATAATGGCACCCGATGTTGCAGCGAGCATAACGTCGGATTCGTTAATGGCACCTGCGCCACCGTGAATAACATTAACGCGAACTTCTTCGTTGGAAAGTTTTTGGAGACTTTCTTTAACCGCCTCAACCGAGCCTTGAACGTCGGCCTTGACGATAATGTTAAGGTCTTTCATTTCGCCTTGTTCAAGCTGACTAAACAGGTTATCAAGTGTAACCTTTTGTGCGGCATTAAAGGTGTCGTCTTTAATTTTTTGTTTGCGTTGTTCAACAAGTTGACGAGCAAGACGTTCGTCCGAAACAGCGTCAAAGTTGTCACCGGCGGCAGGGACTTCGTCAAGACCGGTAATCTCAACCGGAACGGCAGGACCGGCCTCTTTAAGAGTTTTGCCGTATTCGTTAAGCATAACCCTTACGCGACCGACCGATGTGCCTGCAACAACGATATCACCTGTTTTAAGGGTACCGTTTTGAACAAGCAGGGTAGCAACAGGTCCGCGACCTTTATCAAGGCGGGCCTCGATAACAACACCTTTTGCACGACGGTCGGGATTTGCTTTGAGTTCTTGCATTTCAGCGACCAAAAGTACGTTAGCAAGCAATTCGTCGATACCCTGATGAGTTTTAGCCGAAACGGGTACGCAAATGATATCGCCGCCCCATTCTTCAGTAACAAGACCATGCTCGGTAAGTTGCTGTTTAATGCGGTCGGGATTGGCTTCGGGTTTATCCATCTTATTGATAGCAACGATTATTTCAACTTTTGCGGCTTTAGCGTGGTTAATGGCTTCAACAGTCTGAGGCATAATACCGTCATCGGCTGCAACCACCAAAATAGCAATATCGGTAGCCATGGCACCGCGCTGACGCATTGAGGTAAATGCTGCGTGACCGGGAGTGTCGAGGAAGGTGATATCGTTACCTTCATGGTTTACGCGGTAAGCCCCGATGTGCAGGGTAATACCGCCGGCTTCACCCGATGCAACCTTAGCATTACGAATAGCGTCAAGAAGAGAGGTTTTACCGTGGTCAACGTGACCCATAACAACAACAATGGGGCTTCTGGGCTTTAAGGTTTCTTCGGTATCCTCAGATATATCCATAATTCTTTCTTCAATGGTAACTACTACGGCGCGCTGGATTTTGCAACCCATTTCGGTGACAACGATTTCGGCAGTGTCGTAGTCTATTGTTTGGTTAACAGTTGCCAACATTCCGAGTTTCATAAGTTCCTTAATAACGTCGGAAGCCGTCTTTTTCATGGCTGCGGCAAGTTCACCAACCGTGATTTCGTCACCAACTGTAACGGTAACGGGAGTCTTTTTAATCTTTTCAAGTTGAAGTCTGCGAAGTTTATCTGCCTCGGTTTCGCGTTTTGCGCCTTGAGGACGACGATAATCCTGTGACTTCTGTTTGATTTTCTGCTTGCGTTGAATATCGCCCTTCATTGAGTTTGCAGGCGCAATATTCTCATAACGCTCGTTGTATTTGTCAATGTTTATGTTAGAGGCGCGAGTGTCAACCTTGCGGATTTCAACCGGTCCGCGGTTGGGTGCTTCGCCCTTCTTTTCCTTTTTAGGCTGAGGCGGAATGTAAATAGGCTCAGAAGGTTTTTTAGGTGCAGTTTCCTGCTTTTTGGGTTCTTGTTTCTTCTGAGGCTTAGGCTCCGCCTTTGTATTAGGCTTTTTCTCCGGCTTGTTTTCGGCAGTTTTAGGCTGTTCCTTTTTAACGGGCTTAGGATTGTTTTTGGCTTCTTCTGCAGCCTTAGCGGCTTTAAGTTGCTCTAAAACAGCCAACTGCTCCTGGAATTTGCGGTCTTTTTCTGCCTGTTTTGCGGCTGCACGTTCGTCTCGTGCGAGTTTGCCCGCGGCAAAGTATTCGTCAAAGTTTTTAACCTGATGTTTGGCTGTTAAAAGGTCAAAGATTAAGTCGAGTTCGGTATCTTCAAGTGAAGTCTGACTTTTCTTTTCAACACCCAACTTTTCCTGCAAGAGAGCAATTATATCCTTGCTGGAAACGTTAAAGTCCTTTGAAAGTTCGTGGATTTTATATTTTATCAGCATACGTGTTATCCTCCTTTAATGTAGAGCCGAAGGGATTTTGTTTTAATATTGCGTCGGCGAAACCTTGGTCGAGAACGGCTATTATGCCTCCTCTTAAACCTATAGCCTTTGACAGTTGGTCGGTAGAATATACTGTTCTTCCAACCGTGGCTTTGTCTTTGGCAAAATATCTGATTTCTTTTTCCGATTTTGCCGAAATGTCGTTTGCTATCAGTATAAGTTTTGCGGTTTTTCTTTGCAGAGCATCTTTTGATGCCGCAAAACCGACAGCCAACATTTTGGCTTTCCGTGCAAGACCTAACCGTGACAATACGGGGTCAAAACTCATTCTACTTCCAGCTCCTTTAATATTGCGTCGCAAACGCTTTCGGGTATCTGCATTGAAAAAGCTTTTTCAAAACGGCGGGATTTCACTGCCTTTTTATAGCATTCGGCATTATGGCAAATGTATGCACCGCGACCGTTGGCTTTTCCCGAACGGTCAAGACTGATAACTCCTTCGGGCGATTTTACAACCCTTACGAGTTCTCTTTTCGGTTTCATTTCGCCACAACCGGTGCATTGCCTTAACGGTTGCTTTTTGTTCATGAAGATACCTCCTTTTATAGGTTATTCGTCGTCCGATTCGCCGTAAAATCCGCTTTCGGGATGGATATCAATCTTCCAGCCGGTAAGTTTTGCGGCAAGGCGAACATTTTGTCCCTTATTGCCGATAGCCAATGACAACTGGCCGTCGGGAACGGTAACACGGCATGCTTTAGGCTCTTCGCTTTCGATAACAACCGAGAGAACCTTGGCAGGGGATAAAGCCTCGGTGATAAAGGCTACGGGGTCGTCGGAATATTTTACGATGTCGATTTTTTCGCCGCCGAGTTCTTCAACAATGCTGTTTACACGAACACCGCGTTGACCGATACAAGCACCGACAGCGTCAATCTCGGAGTTTGCCGACCAAACAGCCATCTTTGTACGGCTGCCGGCCTGACGTGAAATGGCTTTTATTTCGATAGTTCCGTCATAAATTTCGGGAACCTCGGTTTCAAACAAACGCTTAACAAGACCGGGGTGTGTACGTGAAATCATCGCTCTGGGGCCACGGTCTTCGTTTTTAACATCAACGATATAAACTTTAATGTGGTCGCCTTCTTTGAGGACCTCGTCGGGAACCTGCTCGGTTTTGGGGAGAACAGCGTCACCGCGGCCAATAGTAATGTTGGCGTTGCCGGTTTTGGGGTCGATACGTTGAACAATAGCGGTAACAAGTTCACGGTTACGGCTCTGGAACTCCTCGTAAGTCTGACCTCTTTCGGCTTCTTTAACACCCTGGCGAATAACGTGTTTTGCGTTTTGTGCCACAATTCGGCCGAATTTTTTGGTTTCAAGAGGAATGTCAACAAACTCGCCAACTGTGGCTGCTTTGTCAACCTTTAATGCGTCTTCTAAGAGCATTTGGGTATATTCGTCCTCAACCTCGTTTACAACGGTTTTGCGAACGTATACTTTAAACACCTTGTTTTCAACATTCATTTCGCAGAAAACAACGTCTCTTCCGCCGTAATCCTTCTTGGCGGCAGTAATGATAGCGTTTCTAATTTTGTCGGCAAGGTATTCTTCAGGAATACCGCTTTCTTCCGACATAAGTCTCAAAGCTTCAAAAAGTTCTGCAGTCATATCAATTTCTTTTTCTTTTGTTTTTCTTGCCATTTCCAATACCTCCGATTATTTGATGTCATCAAGACGAACATTAACTAATTCATTCTTTGCGAAGTAAAATTCGGCATCGTCTGCCAAAATTTTAACACCGCCGTCGTAAGACAGTAACTTGCCGTCGAACTCGCGTTTCCCGTCTTTTGGACGGATAAGTTTTATTTTAACAGGGGCACCGATATATTTCTCAAAGTGCCATTCCTCCGACAGTTCTCTTTCAAGTCCCGGTGAGCAGACTTCAAGAAAATAACTGACGTTTATAGGGTCAGCCTCATCGATAATGGGGTCAACAAGGTGCGAAACCTCGGTGCAGTCGTCAATGCAGATACCCTCGTCTTTATCGATAAAAATGCGAAGATACCACGAAGCACCTTCTTTAACAAATTTTACATCCCACAAGCAGTAGCCCAGTGACTCAACCGGCTCTTTTATGAGCGCTGCTACCTTTGCGGCGGTTGGGTTCAATGCCAAAATACATCCCTCCGTAAGTTATTGTACTGTCCATACAAAAAGTAAAGAGCGGGTCGCCCCACTCTCCTTACTTTTCTAATCTACTCTGAGATTATAACACATTATTATATATTTGTCAAGTATTTGCTCATTTCACGCGGTATTTGCACTCGCGTTCAACCTTTTCGGGAGGAGTTTCAAGCAGTGACGGGTCGGAAAGATATTTGTTAAACTTTCTGAAAGCCAATGCAAAATAACTGCCCGAGCAAATGCGTTCATCCATTACAACTCCAAACGGCATACATTTTTCAAAATAAATTTCACCGTTTTTATCGCGTTTTGGAACTTCACGTGTATTGCCCATAGTAATAAGTACGCTGGTCGTACCAAAGTTGTAGATGTGATGGTAAATATGGTTGGTTCTGATGCTTGCAAGGTTTGAAATAGTCATGCTTGCGTGGAAAGGACTGGCGTCAATAATCGAACGCGGAAGCAATCCGAACTTATCAAGTGCTTTAAAAGCAATAACACCAACCCTTAAAAGACCGGGTATGCTAAGCAAAACCTTAACAAGCTTGTCGGTGCTGTTGACCTCGTTTACCTGACGGTTCTTTTCGATGTATTCGTTCATTTTACGTTCAACGTCGAAAATGGTGTCGGCAGGGTCAAGTTTGACCTTTGACATGGTACCGTTGTCCATTTGACCGCTTTTGAGAACAACCATGCCAACAGCAAGTTCGTTTCGGGCATACACCGTTTTGTTAACAACAAAGCGGTTAAGGAACGGAAATTCTCCGACAATTCTTGCATACGCAGCAAGGATTACTGCGAGATGGCTAAGCCTAACTCCTTCTTTTCTTTTCGCGTTAAGATAGTTTTGAATAGGCTCACAGGGAATATCAAGCGTTATCATGTTCATCGCATCGTTGCGGTGAGGCATGATGTGAGAAATTACCGCATATTCACCGTTTGTTACCTTTACTTTTTTTCCGTCTCTCCTCATAAAAACCCCCAAAGAAAACCCCATAAGCCATTAAAGGCTAAATTTCAAATTAACCAACCCAGTCTTCCCACTCGTCTTCGTTAAAGTCGTCTCCGCCGGGGATTGACTCGTCACCTAAGGCACCGCCGTTGCCGGCAAGGTAGTGGTTAAGTTTTGCAAGGTCAGTTGCGGTTACAAGACCGTCACCGTCCAAGTCGCCTGCACCCAATTCAAGGTTGCTGAAATCGTAACGATTCCAATCAGCAATGTATCTTGCCATTGCCATAGAGTCAAGCATATCTATTTCGCCGTCGCCGGTAATGTCACCTCTGAGAGCACCGGGGGTGTAGATATACATTTCGTTGTTTGATGTGTTTCCTTCGTACTGATAGATATGGATATAATCGGTGATGTATTTGTTAGAATCGGTCCATTCCGAAGCGCCGTCTGCCATAACATATTTTCTGTCAGAGAAACCAACAGCAAGACCTAAACGCAAGTAAGCAACCTGATGGAAAGCATCGGCAGTATATTCAAGTTCAGCGTCGGCATCTTTGCTGGCACTAGAGTCAGCCCACCAACCCCAAGTAGGTTTCTGAACTTCGCCAAAACCTTTTGTTGTATAATTCATGGTTTTATATACTTCGCCATCACAGATAAATTTTACGGTGTTTTCGGTCCATTCATATCCAAAGGTGTGGAAATCAAGCGAGAAACCTCTTGCATCGGCATAACGGTTAGTACGTACATGATAATGGTTTCTTGAACCGCCATAATTGCTGGTGTAAAGGTTCTTACCGTTTGTTGTAAGCCAAGCAAAGGTGTTACCTAAAACATAATGGCTGGGACCGTAAGACTCGTTAACGTCAATTTCGGTATAGGCCAAGTCGTTTGCACCGGCGCCACTCGATACCCAAAGTGCTGACCAGAAGCCCTGACCGTGAGGCAACAAACTGCTGGACTCAACATAGCCGTATTTATAATTCATATTATCTTTGGTTAAAAGCATACCGCCGTAATACGCTTCGTCGGTGTAGGTTGCTGCCAAGTAAATTTTACCGTCTGTAACGTAGTTATTCTGAAGGTCTTTGGAAGCACGGTAGGCTTTTCTGCCGTTAAGACCGGTAGAACCGTTTTCATCATCGTAACTTATATGCCAAAGGCCCTCGTTTATTTTGGCGCCGTCAAAGTCATCGCCCCAAGTAAGGGTATAGTAACTACTTTTATCGTAATTAGGTAATGCGTCGTAATAGTCGCCGGTTACAGAGTTAGAGTTTGTGAGCGAGGCGGCACCGTTGCCTACCATTTTAGCAAACTCTGAAACAGCCATAGCGATAGCTCTGGGACTTCCGCCGTTTAAGTAAACTTTAGTACCTACAATACGGATTTCATAAGTGTCGGGATTTGTGATTGTTGTAACGCCGTCGCGGTTACAGTTGCCGACAATTATTTCGTAATTAGATGTATTTGCTCTGCTTATAGTTTTATTAAGACCGTTGAAGGTACTGTTATATGAATTATACTCGCTTTGTGACGGTTGGTTGGTTTCGTCGTGTGTCTGCAAAGAACTCGGCAAACTGGCAACACTACTATCCTTCTTTTCGGAGATGTTTTTGTTAGTGTTGGACTTTACAGTGGATATGAGGCTTTGCACCTGAAGGTCAACAACATAGGAATGGTTATAAAGCGGAGTTATGATAGAAAAACTGCTTATATTAGTACTTCCTATTGTAACCGAGTTGTTAGCAGCAGTTTCGGCAACTGCATAGTTTGCATAAACAGTGTTCTGATACAAAGGCTCTGCATACATTTTGTTTTCGATAAAATATTCAACTGCGGCTTCGGTTGCCTCGTCGCTTGCGCCTAAAATTACAACGTCGCCGTCAACCTTGCAGATAATATAATTATCGTCTGACTGACTGCCTTGTGCTTCTAAAAGTGCAGCGGCAGATTCAACACTGCTACGGTCAGCAAAACCTATAATAAGTTCAGCCGAGTCGGTTGCAGCAGTATCGTCAACGCAGTCGGGAGAAACACCAAATTCACCCTTTAATGCCGACAACAGTTTGCCCGAAAGACGAGCACCCCATGAAGCATCAGCAGGGCGCACAATGGCATAACCGTCTTTTGAAAAATCAAAGACGTCTGTGTTGGCGCTTTCGCCCATGGAACATGCGCCGGCGGTGCAGAGCAACGCTACCGCTAAAACGCATGTTAAAATGTTCTTAAACGATTTCATATTAAGTACCTCCAAAAGAGATTTGTTCACAATAATAATAACACTTGCTTCCAAAAAAAGCAAGTGTTTTATATTTTTATTAAATTTTTTCGGTTATTTCCCAAAAATATCGGCGGGAAGACTGAGGGAAATCGCTCAAAACTCCGTGTTCGGGGTCATAAAAAACACCTTTATAATATAAGGACCAATGCCAACAGCGGGGAGTTTCAAGGCTTAAAAGGCAGATGATGGGCAGTTGGCTTTTGTGTTCGGCCAAAATACGTTCATGACTCACTGCAATACCGTTGCTGTCAAGGCAGTCGAGCATGTTTTTAAGCGTGGTTTCACGTTCTGTGCCGACTTCGGTTATTATCTCGCTGACTGTTTTGCCTGTAAGCATAGCCAAAACTGCCTGACCGCATTGCAGGTCAGTGGGTTCTTTTATGTAAGTGACTTTTTCTACAAGTGGCATAAAATCACCTCGAAGTTACCCGTTTTATTTAACTTTGCGAACGTTTTTAAAGAATTGCGACAGCAAAAGCGAACATTTTGCTTCTTCAATACCCGCCCAGACTTCAGTTTTTTGGCCAAAGTTTAACGAAAACATATTGGTGACCGAATCACATGCACCCATACAAGGGTCAAAAGCCCCATATACAAGTTTTTTGATGCGGGCGTTGATTATCGCGCCGGCACACATGGGGCAGGGCTCCAAAGTTACATAAAGTTCGCAGTCGTCAAGCCTCCATGTACCCAAAACGGCACAGGCGTTGTTTATTGCTTCAATTTCGGCATGCCCCAAAACGTTGTTTTTTTGTTCGCGACAATTTTTGCCCGTTGCTATTATATTACCGTCTTTTACAATAACCGCACCTACAGGGACTTCTCCGGCAAGGCCTGCCTCATTGGCAAGACGCAACGCTTCGGCCATAAATTTGTTTGTAATTTCCAAGTGCGGTCACACACCTTTCCTTAAAAACTTTTTATCCAAATTGAACTGCTAAAACCGATAAAACAGTAATTACAATAAATATTATCGCGCCTATAGAAGACGTGAAATATTTAATTTTTTCCTTAGAGTTTTCGGCAGTTTCGCCCGACAATCTAAAAGCATCTTTGTCCGACACCGACAACATTATAAAACCGCAAAGTCCAACAAGTAACAAAACCGCTAAATAAAGCAGGGTTACAAGTTGCGAGTTAAAGGGATTAAGATTTCGTGTTGCAAAATCCATAATAACAGCCATACAGTTATTGATACCGTGCAGTACCAAAGCGGGAATTATAGAGTCGCAGTAAACGGTAGCAAACCCTAAAGCCAAACCCACACCGAAAGCAAAGGGTATTTGTTGAAGGTTTCCGTGCAAAAGCGCAAAGAGTGTAGCCGAAACAAGAATTGATGCGCCGTCGCTCATATGCCGACGCAGATTGCCTAAGATTACGCCTCTGAAGGCAAATTCTTCGAGTAATGCCGGTAAAATACCAACACAAACGAAAGACACACCAAAGGACAGCCAACCCGTGCCAAACTCGGTCATGGATGTTTGTGAACCTTGGCCGGTAGTTTGTTCTAAAAACGACGATATAAACGAACTTGCGTAATTGCTTAACGAACAAATACCGAGCCCCAGCATAACGACGGCTAAAAATTTGGTGCTTGACGTCCTTTTAAACGAAATTGTTTCGCTCCATCGGTGCCCGGTTACGGTAGAGGTTATCAAAAATGGGAACGTAAAGCACAACGCCGAAACAAGCGCCGAAAAAATATAGGTAAAGTCCGGATTGGTGAGCAAACCAACGGCTGCATCACGCCCTAATAATACCAAAAGAACATTCGATACAATCGAGGATAAAATAAAAGAAA
Source organism: Acutalibacteraceae bacterium (assembly GCA_045546915.1). Lineage (GTDB taxonomy): Bacteria > Bacillota > Clostridia > Oscillospirales > Acutalibacteraceae > UMGS172. Next base: position 60,149 of record JAZQDU010000021.1, read on the forward strand.
TCACGCTGACAAGACAAAGCGGTATGCAAACGGCGTTGCCAAGTTTTTTGATTTTTGCTTTTTCTTGCTGTTTTTTTATTTCTTCGGGCGAGGGAGCATAATAGAACCCCGGGCTTGGATACCCATACGGCGGGTAAGGGTATCCCCCGTAAAACTGACCGTCTTGCGGTGGGGTGCCGTTGCCTTGACCGTAAAAAGGCGGTTGATTATACGTTGGTTGACTGTATGGCGGTTGACCATACGGCGGTTGACCATACGGTGGTTGATTGTATGGTGGATAACCGTAACCGTAAGGCGGATGAGGTTGTTGATTGTACCTCTCGTTTTGCCAAGGTTGTTGGTTTTCGGTTGCGGTATAAGTTTGTGCCGGCTCTTGCGGGTTAGTGTATGAATTTTGGTCGCAAGAGTTTTCATTATTTAAAGGATTATTGTTATCCTCTTTCAAAAAAATCACACCTTTTCATAAAAATTATCGAAATTTAGTCTATCATTACATTTCAAAAGTTAACGTTTTTGGTGCAGGTTGTTGAAAATACAAGCCATAAACACCTAAAAAGTTGATAATTATATACAAATTGCACAAAAAATAACTAAAAATTTTACATAACAACTATTGAAATTCAGTTTAAATTGTATTATTATATTCGTATAATACAATAATAAAGTATTGTGTTGGAATAATCAATGAAAAAAACGTAAATTTTTTAAATATTTCGGAGGGAACAAAATGTACACTATAAAAGAGGTTTATAACCTTATCGGTGATAAACTTAAACACAACTTTGGTGTTAGCCCCGAGCAGGCTTCTGATGAATTGTTTTATAAAGCATCGGTTCTGGCTGTACTCGATATTATGTCCAAACGCCGTGCTGCATTCCGTGAGGAAACAAGCAAGCAAGAAGGCAAGATGGTCTATTATCTTTCGATGGAATTTCTTATGGGCCGTTCGCTTAAAAACAATCTTTTTAATTTAGGTGTTAGTGAAATTTTTGAAAAAGCACTTAAAAAGTATGATGTAAAACTTGATAATCTGTATGAACTTGAGCCCGATGCAGGTCTTGGCAACGGTGGTCTTGGCCGACTTGCCGCCTGCTTCTTAGACGGTCTTACAACAAGCGGTTACCCTGCAATGGGTTACTGTATAAAATACGAGTTCGGTATCTTCCGCCAAAAGTTTGTTGACGGCTGGCAGACCGAAATGCCTGATTTTTGGCTTCCCGGCGGCAGTGTGTGGCTGCAAAAGAGAGAGACATCGGCCGTTAACGTCGGTTTTGGCGGCGAAATAGTGGAGAACTGGGATGGCACGCATCACCACGTTGAGGTTGCTAACTGCGATTATGTAAGAGCAGTGCCGTATGACTTGATGGTTGCAGGTGCCGACGGCAAGAGTGTTAACGTTCTCCGCCTTTGGAGTTCTGAAACACCTACTATCGATATGGCGGCATTTAACCATGGCGACTACGTGAGAGCATTAGAGCGTCAGGCTATGGCAGAGGTTATAAGCAAGGTGCTTTATCCTGAAGATAATCATCCTGAAGGAAAATCGTTAAGACTTCGTCAACAGTATTTCCTCGTTTCGGCATCTATTCAGGATATTTTGCAAAGGCATCTTCGTAAATACGGCACTTTGGAAAACTTGCCCGAAAAAGCAGCCATTCATATTAATGATACTCACCCTGCGTTGGTTATTCCCGAACTTATGCGTTATTTGCTTGATGAGTGCGGATACAGTTGGGATAAAGCGTGGGATATCGTAAGCCGTACAACGGCATATACTAATCATACCATCATGCGTGAGGCTTTGGAATGCTGGCAAATTGACCTTTTCCGCGGTCTTTTACCCCGTATTTTCCAAATCGTTACCGAAATTGATAACCGTTTCAGAACAAGCATGTGGGAAAAGACGCATGATTCTGATTATGTATCGAGAACGGCTATCATCGAGGGCGGAGTTGTTAAAATGGCAAACCTTTGCGTTGCAGTTTGCCATAGTGTAAACGGTGTTTCGCGCTTACACAGCGAAATTCTTAAAGACACATTATTTAACGATTACTATCGTGTAACACCTGAAAAGTTCACCAATGTTACCAATGGTATTGCGTTCCGTCGCTGGCTTTGTCAGGCTAACCCTGAACTTACAAAACTCATAACCGAGTGCATAGGCGACGAGTTTATACTTCAAAATGCTAAACTTAAAGATTTTGAAAAATTTGCCGACGACAAGGCAGTTCTTGACCGACTTGCTGCCGTAAAACGTGCAAACAAAGAAAGATTTGGCAAATTTGTTAAAAACGAGTACGGCATTTTGCTTAATCCCGATTCGATTTTTGATATGCAGGTTAAACGTTTGCACGAGTATAAGCGTCAGCATCTTAACGCATTGCACATCATCTCGGATTACTTGTTTATTAAGGATAATCCTAATGCTGAGTTTACACCCAAGACGTATATTTTCGGTGCTAAGGCAGCCCCCGGTTATTACCTTGCAAAGCAGATAATTCAGATGATTCATGCTTTGGCAAATGTTATTGAAAACGACCCTGCCGTTAAAGATAAGATTAAGATTTTGTTTGTAGAAGATTATCGTGTCACCATGGCTGAACTTATGATACCTTCTGCCGACATTTCAGAGCAGATTTCGTTGGCTTCAACCGAGGCAAGTGGTACCGGTAATATGAAACTTATGCTTAACGGTGCGGTCACCTTGGGTACCGAGGACGGCGCCAACGTTGAAATACACGAGGCAGTTGGAGATGACAATATTTTAATCTTCGGCATGAAAACACCTGAGGTGCTTGCTCTTCAGAAGCAGTATAATCCGCATGAGTATTACAACAATAATCCCAAACTTCGCAGGGCGGTAGATTTTATTGCCGCAGGTATTGGCGGGAAGCACTTCCCCGACCTTGTAAGAGCGCTTAAAGAAAGCGATTACTATATGGCTTTTGCCGATTTTGAGGACTACTGCGCTGCTCAAAGCAGAGCATCTGAACTTTACGGTCAAACCGAGGTTTGGAATAAGATGTCGTTACACAACATCGCTAATGCAGGTATCTTCTCGGCCGACCGTTCTATTGACGATTACGCTAAAAATATCTGGAACGCAGAACCTCTTAAATTTTAACCAAAAAACTTCACCGAATCTGTTTCGGTGAAGTTTTTGTATATGCACCCGTTTATTTGTCCACAATAAATCGGGTGATTTTATTGAAAAAAATAGTTTGGTTTTCATTGTCTTTGGCATTATCCGTAGTTGTTTTTGTTACTATTGTGTTGGCGGTTGCTCTTTTTTCGGGCATTAGGTTGCCTGTCGAAAACCGCCAAAACAACATAAGCGAATCAAATGAGGACAAAGGCATTATGCAGGTTATGGTGATTTACTGTGACGACCCGACCGAGAGGTATTTTGCCTGCGCTTTGTCGCTTGATTTACACCAAAACGATGTACAGACCGCGACGGTTGACTGTAAAGGGACTGAAGGCAATAAAAGTTTGAGCGATATATATAAAACCGATGGGTTTTACCCGTTTTTAAGTGCCTGTACTCAAAAAGTATCGACCGAGCAATTGCCGTTTGTAAAATTAAATTCTAACACTTTTGTAATAATAGGTGACAGATTAAAAAAAATAGTGTATAATACAAAAAACAATCAGCAGGTGCTGTTGACTTCGCGTCAGGCAGAGCAACAGTTAAACGCTGAAAATTTTTCGTCGTTTTGCGCTCAATACGCAGAATCGGCATTGAAAAAAGATATAATTAACGAATTTTTGTTTATCGCATCGGTTACCGAAAATAATCTTTCATATCCGAGGCTGTACGAAAATCTTAATTGAGAGGTTTGATTATGAAAAAAATACTCGCTGTTTTGCTCGTGGTTGTGTTTATGTTTAGCGGTTGCAGTTTTTTAGGCGGACGTTTTTCGGGTGACACGGATGTAAAATCCTTAACCGAGCGTGACGCAGTTGTAACGGCGGCGATGTACCCCGAAAACAATAAATTTTCGCCCATAGGCTTTTTTGAACGCACACAGTATGTGAATCTTACCGATGACCAAAAGAATATATACATAATCCTTGACAATGCGGCATATGAAATGCAAACAGGATATATAAATGTAGGCTCTTGCTCTCAAAGGGATTTGGCGGTTGCTTATTATGCTATGCGCAATGACCGTCCCGAATATTTTTGGCTTCCTACCGTTTATGCGCTCAAAACCGTCGGGGATTTAAGATACGTACGCTTTGCCGAAACCGAAGACGACTGGCTTTGCTCTAAGGAGGAAAGGCAAGAAGCCGAGACCGAAATAAGAACACTTCTCGGCGAATATATGTCTACTCTCACAGGTCAGGAGACAGAGTATGAGCGTGAACTTTTGGCACACGATTGGTTGTGTCAAAAGGTGCAGTATAATGCTGAGGCACTGTCGAATAGCAAGAAACATCCGTTGGCTTGGACGGTGTACGGTGCGTTTATAGACGGTAGTGCAGTTTGCGAGGGCTATTCAAAGGCAATGCAGGCACTTATGTTTATGCAGGGTATAAACTGTGGCGTAGTTACGGGTGTTACAACCTCGGCACACATGTGGAATTATGTGAAAATCGGCACGGGTTGGTATCATCTTGACGTTACGGCTAACGACACCAAAGATAAGGGATACCATGCGTTCTTTAATGTGACTACCGAATACATCACCGAGAGTTATACCATTGACCCTGAGGTGTTCGATATTTCCGACAGCGAACTTAATGCGGGGCAGTTTAATTTTTATATGCCTTCGTGCCACAAGACCGATTTTAATTATTTCATTCAAAACGGCACATATATAACCAACGAGGAACAGTTGGAGTCGACCATTGTGAGTGAAATTTGCCGTGCTGTAAACGATGGTAAAAAATCGGTGGAGTTTTGCTTTGCACCCGAAGCAGGCTTTGTTTATGGCAGAAGCGATATTGAGGATTTTGTGAATATTGAAAAATGTGTTAAAAATGCTAATGCCGAATTAGCTAAGAAAAACCGTATAAAGTCTTATAATTACGGCGGAATCAGCGGTGCCATGAGTTTTATGATTTCGTGGTAATTTAAAAATAACAGGCAGTTAACATATTGTTAATAAATTTGTGTTATCATTGGTAAATAAAACCAGAAAGGGTAACAGTAAATGCTAAAACTTGTAAATATAACAAAACATTATAAAACGGGCGACACTAAGGTAGAAGCATTAAAAGGTGTAAGTATTGAGTTCAGAAAAAATGAGTTTGTTTCGGTACTCGGTCAGTCGGGTTGCGGAAAAACCACGTTGCTCAATATTATAGGCGGGCTTGACCGTTATACAAGCGGTGACCTTGTGATTGGCGGCCGTTCAACCAAGGAATACAGCGACCACGATTGGGACACCTACCGTAATCATTCTATCGGTTTTGTTTTTCAGAGTTATAATCTTATCCCGCATCAGACCGTGCTTTCGAACGTTGAACTGGCACTTACACTGTCGGGAGTTTCCAAGCATGAACGCAGAAAGCGAGCCGTTGCAGCACTGCAAAAGGTAGGTCTTGGCGACCAACTCAACAAAAAGCCCAATCAGATGTCGGGCGGACAGATGCAACGTGTTGCAATAGCACGTGCGCTTATAAACGACCCCGAAATTTTGCTTGCTGACGAGCCCACAGGTGCGCTTGATTCAGAGACAAGCGAGCAAATAATGGAGTTGCTAAAAGAGGTGGCATCCGACCGTCTTGTTATTATGGTTACGCATAACCCGGAACTTGCCGACCGTTATTCTACAAGAATTATAAGGCTGTTAGACGGCCTTGTTATAGATGATACAAATCCGTATCAGTCAGAAGAACCCGAACAACCTGAAATTGGTAACAAGAAAAGAAAAAAACGCAAGCAAAAAGGAACTTCGATGTCCTTTTTTACGGCATTGTCGTTAAGTCTTAACAATCTGCTTACCAAAAAAGGCAGAACATTTATGACTTCGTTTGCAGGAAGTATAGGTATCATCGGTATTGCTCTCATTTTATCATTATCAAGCGGTTTTCAGGCTTACATTGATCGTATTCAGGAGGAAACGCTTTCTTCTTATCCCATAACCATTACGGCTGAGCAGGCCGATATGTCGAAACTTCTTTTGCAGATGATGGAAAAAGAAGAGGAAAGAGCAACCCGTCCCGACGGTAAGGTTTATCCTAACACCGATATGTATGACATGATGGACGCTATGCTTAATCCTGAGTCTAAGACCAATAATCTTGAAAAATTTAAAGAGTGGTTAGAACAGCCCGAAAACGAAATAATGAAGTATATTTCGGCAGTCCAGTTTGGCTATTCTACACCTCTCCAGGTTTATGCACACGACCTTTCAAACGGTGTAATACCTGCTAATGATTACATGTCGCTTTTTGAGGATATCATGGGTGACTCGGTCATGAACATGATGGGCGGAATGATGAACAGCAACACCATTAATGTTTTTCAGGAACTTTTGAGGAGCAAAGACGGTGACGAAATTAATCCGCTAATTTTTGAGCAGTATGAGTTAGTAGACGAGGGCATGAAATGGCCCGAAAATAAAAACGAAATCGTACTTGTGGTTGACCAAAACAATGAGATTAGCGAAACCTTCTTGTTCACATTAGGACTCTTAGACCGTTCTACCATTACCGATATAATGGCTGATATGACGGCAGGTGAGGGCGATAATGACTTAAATTCGGATAAAAATTGGGAATATAGCGACCTTTTAGGCATGAAATACCGACTCATTTTACCTACCGATAAGTTTGTAGGTGTCGATTCGGACGGCGACGGCAAAAACGACCGATTTGTTGATATAAGCAAAAATGAAGAAACAATGAAGGTGGTTTTAGGTGCCGCAGAGGAACTTGAAATCGTCGGTATCATCCGTCCGAAAGAGGGCGTTGTTGCGTCGGCATTGACCGGTGCTGTGGGTTATCTCGGTGAACTTAACGATTGGTATCTTGAGCAAATCGGTGAGGCTGAGATTGTAAAATATCAGATGGAACACCCCGAATATGATGTCTTAACAGGTCTTCCTTTTAAAACGGCTGATTATGTTGAGCCGACCGAGAGCGAAAAGGCACAAGAGTTTAAGAATTGGGTTGCAAAGTTATCTAAAGAGGACAAAATAAAGACCTTCAAAGAAATTTTCTGCCTGCCCGGTGAAGCCGAGACGTTGGCTTATGTTACCGCTAACCTGCCGGCCGACCGAGAAGGCAAAATAGCCCTTTTAATTGATTTAAATTCAAAATCTCCCGAACCTAATGCGATGTTGACCGCAGAAAATCTTGCCAAGGTAGACGATGAGGCACTGCAACAGATTGTATCGGGTGCGTTGTCGCAGGTTTTTGCTAATGTGTATGCCCAAGGTCAGTTGCAAAAACTTCAGATGATGACCGATGAGCAGATGCTTTTTGGATTGGATTCAATCCTCTTAAGCGAAGAAAAGGTTTTGGCGGCACTTTGTGATAAATATATACCGCAAACGGTTTCAAATGGCAGTTATTACGGTAATCTTGAACTTATGGGATACGCCGAGAAAGCCAAACCGTCAAGCGTAAATATCTACTGCGCTTCGTTTGAAAATAAAGATAAGGTTGCTGAACTTATAACCGCTTATAATAACGGTGTAGATGAGCAGGATAAAATCACCTATACCGATTATGTGGCTCTTATGATGTCGTCAATCAGTACCATCATAAATGTAATTTCGTATGTGCTTATTGCTTTTGTATCTATTTCGCTTGTCGTTTCGTCTATTATGATAGGTATTATAACCTACATTTCGGTGCTTGAACGTACTAAGGAAATAGGAATTCTGAGGTCGATAGGCGCATCCAAAAAGGATATTTCGCGCGTGTTTAACGCCGAAACAATGATTGTTGGTCTTGTTTCGGGCACGCTGGGTATACTTGTAACACTCTTGTTGCTCATACCTATTAACATTATAATTGAACTTCTGTCTGATATTAAAAATGTTGCTCATTTGCCGCTTGCAGGTGGTATTGCACTTGTGGTAATCAGCGTTGTTCTTACCCTTATAGCTGGTCTTATTCCGTCAAGAGTTGCTGCTAAAAAAGACCCTGTAGAGGCACTTCGCAGCGAATAAAATTTAAGTAGAAAAATTTAACGGACTTGCAACAGACAAGAATAAAAGAGCATAGTATTCCGTATCAAAACAAAGGCGGGATACTATGTTTTTTTCTTTTCTTTGGCAAATTTTACCCAACATTATGCATTTTTTTCTTCATGCACAAAGTGCCGGCTCATTTCCGAGGGCTTTGTCAACCAAGGAGGAGAGAGACCTTCTCTTAAGGGTAGCGGCCGGCGATGATGATGCAAGAAAAAAACTGATAGAGCACAACTTAAGGTTGGTAGCACACGTTGCAAAGAAATATTTTGGCAACGGTGTTGAGCAAGATGACCTCATTTCTATCGGCACTATAGGACTTATAAAGGCGGTTTCGTCCTTTAATCCCGAAAAAGGAATAAGGCTCGCAACCTATGCCGCAAGGTGTATTGATAATGAAATTCTCATGTATTTTCGTTCGACCAAAAAAAGTGCACAGGATGTTTATATCAGCGACCCGATTGATACCGATAAAGACGGTAACACATTAACTCTTATTGATGTTCTGACCGATGACGCCAATATAGAGGACGAACTTGATACTAAAATAAAACTTGAAAAATTAAAGGAATATCTGAAAGATACTTTGCAACCAAGAGAACTTTATATAATAGATTTAAGGTACGGCCTTACAAGTGGTGAAGAATTAACGCAACGCGAGGTTGCAAAAATGCTTGGGATAAGCCGTTCTTACGTCAGCCGAATCGAAAAAAAGGCTCTTTTAAAATTAAGAAGCAGGTTTACCTGATATTTTTACAAAAATTTCAATAATTTAGTGGAAATTTAAAACAGTTGGTGCTATACTTATATTGAAAAAATTTGTGTAAGAGGTGCACCAAAATGTCAAACTACATAAGATACTCATATCCCCAATTGGAAAGGTTCTGTATTGATTGCTTCGGCAAGTTTGGTTTCAATGCAGAAGAAAGCAAAATTATAACCGACGTTCTTCTTCTCTCTGACCTTTACGGCATTGAGTCACATGGTATGCAACGTCTTGCTCGTTACCACAAAGGTATCGAAAAAGGTCTCATTAAGGTAGAGGCAAAACCTGAGGTTGTTTTTGAAACACCCGTTTCGGCTGTTATTGAAGGCAATGACGGTATGGGACAACTTATTGGTCATAAGGCGATGAACATCGCCATAGAAAAGGCAAAAACTACGGGTATGGCTATTGTTACCGTTCGCAATTCCAACCATTTCGGCATTGCCGGATATTACGCAAAAATGGCTTGCGATGCAGGTCTTATCGGTATGGCATTTACCAACTCTGAGGCTATAATGGTTCCTACTTTCGGCCGTCTTGCAATGCTTGGTTCTAACCCCATTGCCATTGCTATGCCGGCAGAACCCTATGATTTCTTCTTTGATGCTTCTACTACCGTTGTAACCCGCGGAAAACTCGAAATCTATAATAAATTGGGTAAACCGTTGCCCGAAGGTTGGGCACTTAATGCTCAAGGTAAGGGTAGCACCGATGCATCCGATGTTCTTAAAAACATCGTTGCCAAAAACGGTGGCGGTATTATGCCATTAGGTGGCGAAACCGAGCAACTTGGTTCTCATAAAGGCTACGGCTATGGTATGTTCTGTGAGATATTTACTTCTATTTTGTCGATGGGCATTACCTCTAACCATACTCACGTTGGCGGTAAGGGT